>JBDTSV010000030.1:0-44823 GCA_039930985.1 Pseudomonadota bacterium | reverse complement strand
TACGTGGACGAATGATCGGCGCGAAGCTGATCGACTGCGAGGACATGCAATGACAATCCAGAACAGCCACGAAAGCTTCGAAGACGAGCTGCGCCGGCAGCTGCGGCCAATCGACGCGCCGGACGGCTTCACCGAGCGCCTCGTGCGCGCCCTGCCCGCCGACGCGGAGCCGACGCTGATCAGCTCGAACATCACGCCCGCCCGTGCTCGCTCGCGCATGCGTCAGTTCGGCATGCCGGCGGCGCTCGCCGCCTCCCTGCTGGTGGCGGTACTGCTCGGCCAGCACGTCGCCGTGCAGCACCAGCAGGTCGCCGAACAACAGGGCCGTGAGGCCAGCCTGAAGCTCATGCAGGCACTGCGCCTGACCAGCCAGAAACTCGACATCGCCTATCAAGCCGTGCAGAGCCCGCCACCCGCGGGCGCTGAGGAGAATCGTTCATGAACGCCCAAGTTCTAGTCACGCTCACCGCCCTGCTGCTGGCGGGACCTGCGCTCGCACAATCGAAGGGGCAGTTGCGGCTACCGGAATTCGCGGCGCTCGCCGACAAGGCCAGCGAATCGGTGAACGTCACACTCGATGCCAACCTCCTCGGCATGGGCTGCCGGTTCCTGGACGCTGGAGATCCCGAACAGGCCGCGGCGAAGAAGCTGTGCACCGCGCTCACCGGCATCTATGTGCGTCACTACACCTTCGATGCGGACTATGCTTATCCCAAGGCCGACATAGACGGAGTGCGCCGCCAGCTGAGCGCGCCAGGCTGGAGCCGGATCGTCGAAGCCCGCAGCCGGAAGGAGAACACCAACGTGGACGTGTTCGTGCTCATCGATCGCGACAAGGCACAGGGCCTGTCGATCATCGCCAGCGAACCGCGGGAATTCACCATCGTGAACATCGTCGGCAGCATCGACCTCGACGACCTGCATGACCTGGAAGGCAAGTTCGGCGTGCCCAATCTCCAGATCGAGACGGGCAAGAAGGCGGCGCCGAAGAAGCCCTAGTCAGAACGGCGTATTCCTAAACTGCGGAAGCCATCTTCAAGATGCCACCGTAGACGCCAAGCGCAAACATGAACACGGTGGCGGCGTCGGCAAACAACTCGAAAACATAGAGGGCCACCGGCAGATTGGCGGGCGGCACGAAGCGCCGCAACGCGATCACCACCAGCTGAATTCCCACCGCCGCGAGAAAGCTCCAGGTGAGCGACGCGGCGGGTTGTTTGAACACCCAGGCATACACGCCGATCAGCGCGGCGATGATGATTCCGCGAGCCGTGTCGCTCAGACGCATCTCGTGCGGCAGATGGTCCAACTACGGACGCTGCATCATGCCGGGCAGCTGTCCCTGAACGAAAAGCGGCTGCCGGCATTTTGCGCATCCGGCGCCGAGTAGGCTTCGCCGAAAGTGAACGCCTCGGCCGAGGGACCGTGCTTGCGCAGATACTCGAGCTTGGCCACGGCTTCCTGCACCGGCGGTTCGTGCCCTTCCGGCACCCACCACAACGCCATGTGCATGTTGGCCATGCGCGAGAACCATTCACGCTTGCGCCGCATGATCTCGATGTGCGCGGACTTGTAGGCGAAGTCGCTCAGGCTTTTCACATCGCGCCACACCGACAGGTTGATGATCACGTTGTCACCGAGCGGCCGCTCGGAGGTCGCATCGTTGCCGTCGCCCTTGAAGCGCCACACATAGCCGGGCGAACCTTCGGCCAGCGCGTTGATGCGATCGAGGTTGTCGACGAAGTCCTTGAGCTCGGGTGAATCGAGCGGTGCCTTGAGCGTGGCGACGTTGAGTTCGGCCAACTGGTATTTCGACATCGATCCTCCCTTGATTTTGATGTTGCGCCTTTCGGCGGTGCCGACCCTTATGAGGCCGGGGCGCGAGGACTCAAGTTTAGGCGCCATGGAAACGCATGAACAGATAGGCGAAGACGGCGATCACGCCGACCACCGTGATCTGGCCGATCACGACCACCACCACGGCTTTGCTGACCGTCCACGCCATGTTGCCGCGGTAGAACTGACATGCCGCAAAGGCGAAATACGACGCCCAAAGCACGTAGTACACACCCACCAGGCGCGAATTCGCCGTGGTCGCACCGGACCAGACCAGCAACGGCACTTCCACCAGCCCCAAAAACAGCGCGCGGAAACCCGAGGTGTAAGCGGCCAGGATCAGATGCTCGGCGTAGTGCAGCCGGGCACGAAAAAACAATCCCCAGCAGAAGAGCGCGAGGATGGGCATCTGGATCAGGATCACGAGATTGACGTGTTTCTGCAGAAAATTCGCCACCGGGTTGTCGCCCACGGGCGCAAACCAGTTCACACCGGTCATGACGATGATGAAGCTGGCGAGACCGACCGCGATGATGAGGAATCCGAACGGACCGAAGTGCTTCTTGCGTTTGCCCTCGACGTATTCACGCGCGACCCGTCCGGGATGCAACACCAGCGCCTTCAGCAGCGCGAAGATGCTGTGATCGGCATGCGTGAGGGCATGCACGAGATCGTGGCCGATGTCGCGCATGGTGAGCCGGGCCGCGACGACCCGTTGACCACAGGCGACACAGAAGCGTTGCGCGCCTTGCAAGGCGGTTTCGCAGTTGCGGCAAGCATTTGCAGTGCGGGTTCGCGCCGCGTTGGTGTCATTCACTTGCGCGTCTTCCTGGCCGCCACCCTCGCGAGGTCTCGTTTGACGTGGTGGCGAACGACCCGAGCGATGAGCGGCAGCGGCAGCGGATCAGCGTAAGGGAATCTCAGATTGCCTTTGGGTCCGGCGTATTTCGCGACCGCTCGTTCCAGCACCGTATTGCCCCGCACGGGTGGATAGAGCCCGACGTGCGCCTTGAAACCTGCGAAGTACACCAACATGCCGCGCTGCTTGAACGCCGGAATGTTGTAGCTGATGACTTCCGTGGCCTTCGGTGCTGCGGCACGAATCGTGCGCCGGACTTTGGTCAGCAGCGCCCGCACGTTTTTCGGGAAAGCGGCGATGTAGGAGTCGATGTTCCTGGGTTTCACGCGTCAGTCCCACCAGAGGAACACGGTGCGCGTTGTGGTGATTTCGGTTTGTAGCTTGTCAATGCTACCCGTGCCTTGATCAACGATGTCCGGACAGAATTCATAGACGTCAGCCGTAAACTTTTTCATGTCGATTGGCATCGACTTGAGGTGAAGCACTATCCTGTCGGTCTGAGCCCGCAGAATATCGATGCCGAACGCCACATCCCACGTTTTGAGCACCTTGATCAGGTCTTCGGTTTCCTTATCAAAATTCACGGCGTCCGAGGCTGCGATCCGCAGAATATCGAACTGAGTTTCGCCCGGACCCACGACCAACTCGACACCGTCCGGCTTCGTGTCGGCGAGACTCCGTTCCGTGCCAATGAATGCGACGAGGCCGGGCCCAAGCTGGTGGCGAACTCGCGCCAACAGTCGATCTGCATCCGTCTCGTCCACGAGTACCGAGCGCGCGTCTGCGTACGCGTCACGCCCGAAGTCCCGGGTGGAAAACGCCCGAACGGGTCGCGAAGTCACCTTGCTCAGAACGGCTGACGCGTTCGCAAGGATGTCGGATGGAGCTGTGGACATCGCCTGAGACCCTCCCAATGCGAGACCGAAGGCTACCAGCGCCGTGAACACCAGCCGCACTCCCTAGAGCCCGCGCGCGATCACTTCTTTCATGATCTCGTTCGTACCGCCGTAGATGCGCTGCACGCGCGAATCCGCGAACAGACGGCACACCAGGTATTCATTCATGTATCCATAACCACCATGCAGCTGCACGCACTCATCGAGCACCTGCTGCTGCATGTCGCTGCACCACCACTTGGCCATGGATGCGGTTTCGGTGTCCAGCTTCCCGGCGACCAGGTCCACGACGCAACGGTCGGAAAACACGCGCGCGACGCGCGCGATGCTGGCCGCCTCGGCCAGCTTGAATCGGGTGTTCTGGTAGCTCCACACCGGCTGGCCGAAAGTTTTGCGCTCGCGGACGTACTTGAGCGTCTCTTCGATGCCGCCTTCCATGGCGCCCACGGCGCCAACCGCAATGACGGTGCGCTCGTACGGCAGATCGTTCATGAGCTGGTGCATGCCCTCGCCTTCGATGCCACCTAACAGGTTCGCCACTGGAACTTTCACGCCTTCGAAGAACAACTCCGAGGTGTCCTGGCCATGCAACCCCATCTTGTCGAGCACGCGCCCAACGCGGTACCCGGCAAGGTCTTTCGTCTCGACCATGAGGATCGAGAGGCCCTTGCTGCGATCCGCATCGGTACGAACCACCAGCATGAGCAGACCGGCGAGGAAGCCATTGGTGATGAAAGTCTTGCCGCCATCGACGACGTAGTGATCGCCCTGCCTGGTCGCGCGGGTGCGAATGCCCTTGAGATCCGATCCTGTTCCAGGCTCGGTCATGCAGATGGCGCCCACGAGCTCTCCGGCCGCCATGCGCGGCAGGAATCGCCGCTTCTGTTCGTCGGTGCCGTGGTTGAGCACGTAGTGTGCGCACATGCTGTGCACGCCCTGGCCGAAGGCACCAATACCGCGGCGTGCAAGCTCGGTGTACATCACCGCTTCGTGGCGGAAGTCGCCGCCGCCGCCGCCATATTCTGCCGGCACATCCAACAACAACAGGCCGGTGTCGCCCGCCTTGCGCCAGGTTTCGCGGTCCACATGGTGTTGCTCGCGCCAGCGCGCGTCGTGCGGGACCATTTCGGTGTCGATGAAACGGACCACGGTGTCGCGAAACACTTCGAGGTCGTCGTCCATCCAGGGAATGATGTAGGGGGTCATGGCGCCAAGGTTAGCGCGCCATTCGCCCCCCGACGCTCTATTTTTTGGCTGCCAACATGGCTGGCATTCCTGGCCGCACCCACCAGGCAAACTCCACGCTGTCTATCCAGTGGCGCCACCCGTCAGCGAACCGGCCGATGATGACCCGAACAATGCCCGAGCCTCAGCGGACGCAGGCCGCGGAAGCGGCGCGCGTGAAAGTGTATTCACCACGTTTGGCCATGAAGCTTCGCGCCGCCAAGGTTCCTCGGTTTTCAGCCCGGCATCAAACGCGCGTTCGAAGACGCGAGCACCTGCAGGCCGGCGACAGCAGTCAGCGGTTCGTATCGGCGCATGGGTCCCCCGGTAGCGGAGGATCATAGTGAGAATCGCCGATTGCGTTCTCACGGGTATGCGGCGACCGGAAGCTCTACTTGCGCTGCGCGGGCCTGCCGGATCGCGCTGTCGTAAGCCTTGCGGTAGTTTCCCATTCGCACCATCGAGTCGGTGGCCAGCCACACTGACACTACCCCCGGGCTCCACGAAAAAATCTCGCCGCTAGCCGTGCTGAAGTACGCGCGGTAACAGCGTATGTGACTGTTCTTGTTTGCGCCGAGTACATCCCCCGGCGAGAGCCGCCGCGACCCGGTGACGTGCGGATGCGTGTGCCACTCGCCGAGCACCTTCGCGCCTTGCGGGATCAGCGGTGCAGCCTTGCCGGTATTCACCTCGCAGAATTGCGTCCACTCGCACACTGGGCCGCGAACGACGGCACTCGCGATCACGCCATGGTTTCGGTAGATGAAACCGAAGAATTCGCGATCGGTAGACCGCGGACCATAGATGGCGAACTGTTCCATGACGTGCTCGACGACTTGCGCCGCATGGCATTCGGAAGAATCATCCGCATTGCAGCAGAACGGAGCGGCCACCAGCAGGAACACGGCTGAAGCGCGGGCGAGGATATTCACGGAAGCCTCCTTTGAAGCGTTGGCACGGGCGGCTGTTTGCCGCCGTACCAATCGACCACTTGGACGCGGCCCGCGCCTGAAGGACATCCGAGGTTCGTCGAAAGCTTTCGGAAATCTCTGCTGAATTTCTCCTCAAGACGTTCTCAAGGTGGATAGTGCTGAAGCGACGCGAACGTATGCTCATCGCAAAATACCGCCGCACGCCATACCCCCGCGAATCGATTCAGCACGACCTGGAATCATTTTGGGGCAGCTGTTTTGTGATGGCGGTGAATCCGTTTTGCGGACGCCCTGCGCGATGACGCCCTGACCACCGGGAACTATGTTGCGCCGCTCGCGGCGACTGCGAAACAGCATCGCCAGCGGCAACGCGTCTTGCTAGAGGAAAAGCGACGCAGGGGAGAAGTACCCAGACGACCCTGACGGGCCGTCACCCGACTTCAGGCGTTGACGGCCTTGAGGACGCGCTGCGGCTGGGCGATGCCGTAGCCCTGCGCGTAATCGACGCCCAGTGACGTGAGCATCTGGATGATCTCGGCGTTCTCGGCGAACTCCGCGATGGTCTTCTTGCCGGTGAGATGACCGATCTCATTGATCGACCGCACCATCTCGCGGTCGATGGGATCGTGGAGGATTTCGCGCACGAAGCTGCCGTCGATCTTGAGGAAGTCGACCGGGAAGTGCTTGAGGTAGCCGAACGACGACAGGCCGGTGCCGAAGTCGTCGAGCGCGAAGCGACAACCGAGTTCCTTCAGCGCCTGGATGAAGCGGTTGGCCTGCGAGAAGCTTGCGACCGCGGCCGTCTCGGTGATCTCGAAGCAGATCTTCGCGGCGTCGATGCCGCTCTTCTGGAACTGATCGATCACGAATGGCAGGAACTTGTCGTCGCCCAGGCTCTGTCCGGAAAGATTGATTGAGCACATGGCGAGCTTCTCGCGCTCGTCGGCTTCCGAGACGAGCCAGCGCAGTGCGTTCTCGATGACCCAACGATCGATGGCCGGGGTCAAAGCATAGCGTTCGGCGGCGGCAATGAAGTTGTCCGGAGAAACCATGCGCCCCGATTCATCGCGCATGCGCAGCAACAGTTCGTAGTGCGCGCCGGGTTCGGGGCGCTGCAGCGGCATGATCTGCATGCGGTACAGCTCGAAGCGGCCTTCTTCCAGCGCCGCGTTGATGCGCGCCGCCCACTGCATCTCGCGCCGGCGGCGCATGAGCTCGATGTCGTTCTCGGCGAAGCTGTGCACGCGGTTGCGGCCACCCTCTTTCGCGGCAGCGCAGGCGCTGTCGGCGGCCGAGATGATGGATGCCACGTCTTCGTTGTCGGCGGCGATCGGCACCACGCCAACCGAAGCGCCCAGACGGAACACGCGGTCTTCCCAGGTAAATCTGAAATTTCTCACGGCTTCGCGCAGAACTTCGGCGGTGCGCAGGGCTTCATCGAGCGAGCAGGCTTCCAACAGAATTCCAAACTCGTCGCCACCGAGTCGGGCGAGGGTATCGCGCCAGCGCACCTTGCTCTTGAGCAGCGCACCGACCTGGCCTAACAACACGTCTCCGGCCGAGTGACCACAGGTGTCGTTGATGATCTTGAACTGGTCGATGTCGAGGTAGCACAGCGCGTAGCTGCTCTCGCGGGCCTTGGCGCTCTTGAGCGCCCGCTCGACGCGGCTCTCGAATTCGCGGCGGTTAACGAGCCCGGTCAGCAGATCGTGCGAGGCGTGATACGACAGACGGCGGTTCAGTTCGCGCGATTCGGTGACATCGTGGAACACCAGCACGCCGCCGGCCACCGCGCCGGCGCCATCGCGAATCGGCGCCGCGGTGCTCTCGACATAGAGTTCGTTGCCGTCGCGGCGAATGAGCAGCATCGGACGCACGCTCTTGATCGGCCGCGTGCGGCGGATCGAGACACTCAGCGGGTTCTCCAACGGCTCGCAGGTTTCCTCGTGAAACGCGCGGTAGATTTCTTCGATCGGCCGGCCCATGGCGTCTTCGAGGCGCCAGCCGGTCAGCTGCTCGGCCACGGGGTTGATGTAATCGACCGTTGAGCTCGCATCGGTTGTGATGACGCCGTCACCGATGGACTGCAGCGTGATCTGCGCGCTTTCCTTCTCGCGGA
This sequence comes from Pseudomonadota bacterium, assembly GCA_039930985.1. Classification (GTDB taxonomy): domain Bacteria; phylum Pseudomonadota; class Gammaproteobacteria; order Steroidobacterales; family Steroidobacteraceae; genus CADEED01. The sequence continues at coordinate 36,957 of JBDTSV010000030.1, read as the reverse complement.
ACAGCGCTTCTTCGTAAAGCTTGCGCTCGGTGATGTCGAGCTCGACACCGACCAGGCGCAGCAGGCGCCCATGTTCGTCCACGCGCGCCTTGGCGCGGCTGACTACCCAGCGCCATTCGCCATTGCGGTGCTTCATGCGATGCACACTTTCGAAAATCGGCGACTTGCCGGCGACGTGATCGCGAATCGCCGATTGCACGCGCGACATGTCTTCCGGATGCACCAGGCTGCGCCAGTCGGGCGAGTCGAGCTGCGCGTCGACCGGGTAGCCCAGCATCTGCTTCCAGCGCGGTGAGAAATGAACCTCGTTGCTCTCGATGTCGAAGTCCCACAAACCATCGTTGGCCGCGCCTTGCGCGAGCTCGAGCCGCTCTTCCAGCTTGTGCAGTCGCCCTTCGATGCGCAGGCGCTCGAGGCCGGCCGCCAGTGAGTTGCCGAGCAGCTTGAGCAACAGCTGCAGGTTCACGTCCCAGGCGCCACGCGGCAGTGCGTTGGCCAGGCCAAGGATGCCGGCGGGTACACCGCCGACCTTGAAGGAGATCATGAGTACCGAGCCGATCTGCAACTCGGCCAGCCGCTGGGCTTCGACGAGTTGTTCTTTCCGCGGCGCGGAGCTGTCGCGAATCTCCGAGAGACGCAGGTGGTCGAAGCGGCTCTTGAACCAGGGATAGGTTTCGAGCGTCGCACCGCGCCAGGCTTCGACGCGGCACTGGGCCAACGCACCGTGCGCCGAGTACACCTCGTCGATGGCGGTTCCATCGGCCGAGAACAGCCACACGAAGGCGGTATCGACGCCGGACGAATCACGCAGGGAGTTCAGGCTTTCGCGAATACTGGCGTCGACGTTGCCGCGGCGCATGTTCTGCAAGTCGATGGATATTTTGGTGCAGGCGATATCCACACCGAGGGCGGTCTTGCCGCCGCGCGCCGACCACACGCCGGTCGAAAAGACGTCCGAGGCGGTCAGATCACCAGGATGATCAGGTGCTTGTGCCACTCTTTTTCAAGCTACAGCGTAGATCCGCGTGCCGCACCCAACCGGGCCACAGATTCCAACACCTGCCTCCTCCCAAAGTTGCGAAGTATTCTGTCACAAGTTTTTAGGAACACAAGCTAAGTGCATGCTGCAGCGAAGGAATAATTCGCAATTGCTCAAGATTCGAACAGTGTTAAGTCTCAACCGGTTTTCTGGTCGTATTGAATTGCACGCGCCGCATCGCCCTTCTCCGCGCATCTTTGCACTGCGGGAGAGCGGACGAGAAACCATTCCTCATCCGAGCTGCGCCCGACCGGCGTCACATTGGCAATGAAGCAGGTCTGGTCCGGCGGCGCGGGCTTCAAGACGTTCGCCGGGACGAGCAGGACGCGAAACGGGCCGGCATTGAGCCACGCCGATGCATCGTACGACTCCTGCAACCCCTCGAATCCGCGCCGGTGACCGAAGTTGAATGTCGGGCGGTCGAGATACAGCAGGAATTGTTCCTTGTAGTCGACCAAGGCAAGTTGTTCTTCGGGCTTCACCTGGCGAACGGCGGCTCGCACGAAGTCCTGTCCGGATCGCTCGCCATTCATCGCCGGCGCAATGAAATAGGAGAACACGATGGCAAGCGATGCGATCGCCACCGGCCACGCCGCGAGCGGCAGACGCGCGTATGCATAGACGAGACCCGCACCACACAGCGCAAGGAAGACATAGAAGGCGGTGACACCATCGAGATTGGCAGCCGCGATCGCAGTCAACGCGAACTTCGCCTGCCGGGCATAGGCGATGACCAGCACCGCCGCGGCGACAAAGAACGCGCCGGCCATGACGAACCCCGCGCGCCGCACGCTGGCTCGCGTCAGTAGCGATTCCAGGTAGGGCATCGCGGCGATCGCCAGCGCAGGCAGCGCCGGGAGGATGTAGAGGCCGCGTTTACCGGGACTGCAGGAGAAAAACAGCAGCACGATGAGCAGCCAGATAAGCGGCAGCCACACGCCCGCATCACGGTCGCGAAACGCCGCCTTGAAACGCGGCACGAGCCAGATCAGCAACAGGCTCCACGGCAGCCACAGCGATGGAATCACTTCGACGATGAAGTAGTACCAGGGTTTGACGTGATGCCAGGCCGCCGCGTAGCGATGCACGGTCTGCTTGAAGAGGAGCTCGTCGCGATAAGCGACATAGTCGGCCGAGCCACTGGTGGCCACGGCGATGAGCATGGGAACGAACCACAATGACACGGCAAACATCATCGCCATGGGCGCCAGCCACCAGCGCCAGCCTAACTTCCCCGCGTTCGAAGCGGCGACGCCCTGCCATCGCAGGCCGCGTAACAGAAAGAAAGGTATCAACATCAACAGAGGCAGGAATCCTACGCCCTTGGTGAAGATGCCGAGGCCGGCGGCAAATCCACCGATGAAGTACCAACCCCAGGCGGGCCCCAGCAGCAGGTGCCGCAGCAAGGCGTAGATCGACAGCGTGGTGAGCAGGCACAGGGTGGCGTCGATCTGTGCGCCGCGCGTCACCATGACGAACTGCAGCGTGCACACCGTGATCAACGCGGCCGCGAGGCCGGCGTTGCGACTGACGGCGCGGCGTCCGTAGTCGTAGATCAGGAACAGCATGCCGCCCGCGGAGAGAAACGAGGGAATCAGGAACGATGCCTTGACCGATCCGAACAGCGAATAGCAGATCGCGAGCAGCCAAAAATAGAACGGCGGCTTGTCCTGGTAGAGATCGCCGCCCACGCGCGGGAACAGCCACTCGTGCGACAGCGCCATGTCGCGCGCGAGTGCCGCGAAGCGCGGTTCGTCGGCCGGCCAGGGATCGCGGACCCCAAGGCCGGTGCCGATGATCACGGCGAGCGCCAGCGCCATCCACAGCAGATCGCGCGCGCCAATGGACGGGATTGATCTCGCCGGGCTGGTCGGGATCTTCGTGGCACCCGGGGCCGCCGGTGCGGGTCCGCGCGTCGGCTCGGTTGCGGCGATCATGGCCGCACCGTCCTGGATCGGTACGGCCTCGCGCGGCCTACTAACTACCGCAATGGACACCGAGATCGCGACATCGACGGGCGCGAGGAACGGCGCGGCGACTTCGCGCGCGGCCGAGGAGGCAGGTCCGGCCCCTTTTGCTAGCAAATGGGGAGTGTCCCCATTTTGGGGGGAGACGCCCTGGAGAAGGCCGATGTCAGGCATGGGATCCGGCGCGGCTCGCCCGGATGTCCATGATGAGGTTGTAGAAGGCCACGGACGCCGGCAGGAGGTTGGTGAGCACGCCAACGGCGTCGTTCTTGCCCCAGATGAAGTACGACGTGACCATGGCGCTGCCAAGAAGGCTGATGATCCAGAAGCTGCGCGGAATCATCGGGCGGCCCGCGCGGCGCGTGGCCCATGCCTGCACGATCCAGCGGCCCGCAAACATCAGTGCGCCCAGGAAGCCGACCAGTTTCCACGGGGTCACGACGACACCGAAGTAGACGCCGACTATTCCGCTCATCATGGGTGGCTCCTCAATATCATTCTTCGCGAACCAGCAAACCGGATTTGTAACGGCGGCGCAGCCACATGACGCCCGCGATATCGACTATGCCCACCCACAGGCGATTGAGCATTCCGTATTTCGACGTGCCCGCCAGGCGTGGGCGATGATTCACCGGCACGGAGATCACTCGCGCGCCCTGGCGCTGGAACAGCGCCGGCAGGAACCGGTGCATGTGATCGAAGCGCGGCAGGTCCAGGAAAGCGTCGCGCGAAAACAGTTTGATGCCGCACCCGGTGTCCGGCGTGCCGTCGCCTAACAAGCCGCCGCGCACGCCATTGGCAACGCTCGACTGCAGCTTGCGGAAGGCCGTGTCCTTGCGACTGGCCTTGCGGTTGCCCATGAACAGCTGTACCCCCCTGCCTGCCGATGAATCGCGGGCTGCGATGAGTTTTGGAATGTCGGCCGGATCGTTCTGGCCATCGCCGTCGAGCGTCGCCACCCAGGGCGCGCGCGCCGCGCGCACGCCACTGGCGACCGCGGCGCTCTGCCCGCTGCGAAACGAATGGCTCAATACGCGCAAGGCCGGCAACGAACCTTTGAGTCTCTTGAGGATTGCCGCCGTGTCATCGGTGCTGCCGTCGTCGACAAAAATCATTTCGTAGGAACGCGCGTTGAGTGACGCGTCGATCTCGCGCGCCAGCGCTTCGACGTTTTCCGCCTCATTGCAAACCGGCACCACCACCGAGAATTCGATACTCATGCGGCGCTCACGGGTTTGCCGGCCTGCAGCGCCGCACGCGCCACGCCGAACAGGTTTTTCAATTCCGCCGCCAGCTCCTTCTGCAACCCTTCCAGCGCCGCCGGCTGCAGCGTGCGCGGAATCTGGCGCGGCGCGCCCACCGCAATCACGATGCGCGAGAACGGCCAGGGCAACACGAACTTGTCCCACTGAAACAGCATTGCGCGGCTGGCGGCGAAGGCCATCGGCAGGATTGGTCGCTGCGACATCTGCGACAGCAGGATGGCACCGGGCTTGAAAACGAAGCGCGGACCTTTAGGTCCATCCGGCGTGATGGACGGCGAGACGCCCTGCTTCACCAGCGCGTCGTAGTAGTCGCGCAGTGCTCGCGCGCCGGTGTGCGTGGTGGATCCACGGATCGAGTAGCCGCCGAAATGCGAAACCACCATCACGCCGATATCGCCATCGACCGACGGACTGATGAGAAAGCCTAACTTCAGGCCGCGGGACTGCTGCTCGAGCAGATACTTCGCGCAGAACAGCTGGTGCTGGTGCCAGTACACGGGAATCAGCGACGGCGCCCGCTCGAGCGCCGCCGCGGTGTGCTCGTCGCCGACGATGCGCACGACCCGGCAGGTCCGCCAGAAAGCCTTCACCAGGAAAACACCGATGGCCGCGACAATGCGCCAGACAAGGCGGCGCATCGGAGTCATCCGACGTTTCGACCGGGTCTCCTTCTTATAGAGAGTATTGCGCAGTCCGCCTGCGTCTTCTTCGGGATCTGTTGGCATCCGGATGAGGCCGGCAAAAGAGGCGCGAATTGTCGGTGAATCGGCTGCCCGCTGCAATGAAAGCTGCGGCCCCATGACGGGTTGGCACGGGTGCGGCGTCTAACGGCTGTGCCGTTGCTATATCATCGCGCCACATGTCCGCGATCCAGGATTCTGCGCGTCCGCCCCCGCTGGCCGACGTGCAATTCGATATTGGTGGCGACGACGACGCCATTCACCGCATGACCGAGCTGTTTGCCCGCCACGGCGACATCTACCGGTTCCATTCGCCCGCGCGCCGCGCGGAGATGTGGGTCATCAACCATCCCGACGACGTGAAGCGCGTGCTGGTGTCGAACCACAAGAACTACACCAAGGGCTCGGGGCTGGACCGCGTCAAGATCCTGCTCGGCCACGGCATCATGACCAGTGAAGGCGAACTGTGGAAACGCCAGCGGTACATGATGCAACCCTCGTTCCATCGGCGCGTCATCACCGAATTCGCCAAGCTCATTGACGCGTGCAACGAACGCTTCATCGCCAAGTGGGAAGCGCAGGCCGCCCGCGGCGAACTGGTCAACGTGACCGACGACATGAGCGAGCTCACGCTCGAGATCGTGCTGCTGTCCATATTCGGCACCGATCTCGAACGCCTCGCCAGGGAGATGGGCGGCAACCCGTTCGACATCGTCACCAAGGAGCCGGCGCGCGATCTCAAGTTCGCCTACAAGTTCCGCCAGTTGGCAAAGCTCGTGGGCGCTCTCGCGACGCGCCGCCGCGCCGAAAAAACCGAACACTTCGACTTCCTGCAGATGCTCATGGACGCGCGCGACAAGGAGACCGGCGCGGCGATGTCCGAGCGCGAGCTCATCGATGAAGCGATGACGCTGATCGTCGCGGGCCACGAGACCACCGCCAGCGGCCTCAACTGGACCTGGTACCTCCTCTCGCAGAACCCGGAGTCCGAAAAGCTCCTGCACGCGGAAATCGACGCGGTCGCCGAGAAGTCCGAGCCCAGCCTTGCCGACATGGAACAGCTGATCTATACGAAAAACGTGGTGGACGAGGCGCTGCGCCTGTATCCGCCGGGGTGGCTGCTGTCGCGCCGGAACATCGCCGCCGACACCCTGTCCGGGTTCACAGTCCCGGCGGGCACCGACGTGCTGCTCTGCCCCTACCTACTGCACCGTCATCCGCGTTACTGGAAGGATCCGGATGAGTTCCGCCCCGAGCGCTTCGATGCAGCGCACGAAAGCGAGCGGCCGCGTTTCGCCTACATGCCATTCGCCGCGGGTCCGCGACACTGCATCGGCGAGACCCTGGCGCTATACGAAATGTACATGCACCTATATAAGGTGGCGCGCCGCTACCGGCTGACTTACGTGCCGGACCGCGCGCTCGAACTGGAGGCGCAGATCAACCTGCGCACCAAATATCCGCTGATGATGAAGCTGGAACGCAGGTAACGAGCATGATGACCAGGGCCGAAACCTTAGCCGAGCTGCTTACCAACAATCGCAGCGTCAAGCGCTCCATCAGCTATCTCGAAACCGAGAGCAGCGAACGGGTGGTGAGTTACGGCGAACTCTATGACCGCGCCATCGGCATTCTCTTTCATCTGCAGAAGCTCGGCGCGCGCCCGGGCGACAAGCTCATCATCTATCTCGCCAACAACGAACAGTTCCTGGATGCCTTCTGGGCCGGCATGCTCGGCGGCATCGTGCCGGTGCCGGTGGCGCTCGGCATCAGTGACGAGCACAAGAACAAACTGCTGCGCATCGCGAAGAAGCTGGGCCAGCCGTTCATCTACACCGATCGCAAGACTCTCGATCGCATCGGTGCGTTCGCCGGTCCCGCCGGCGAACAGGAAACTTTCGACCGCCTGAATGCGCGCGCGTTCTTCGCCGAACAGGTCGATGATATCTCCAGGCCTGGCAAGATCCACGACGTCAAACCGGACGACACGGCGTTCATCCAGTTTTCTTCGGGCTCCACCAGCGAGCCCAAGGGCATCGTGCTAACGCACCGGAACATTCTCGCCAACGCGCGCGGCGCGGGCGACGCGTCGCTGTGGACCGAAGACGACGTGAATCTCACCTGGATGCCGCTCACCCACGACATGGGCCTGATCGGCATGCACATCATGATGTTCGCGCGCCGCATGCAGCTCAACGTCATGCCCACCGAATTGTTCATTCGCCGCCCGCTGCTGTGGATGACGTTTGCGCAACGGAAGCGTGCGACGGTGACCAGTTCGCCCAACTTTGGCTTCCGCCACTATCTGAAAGTCCTCGGCGACCGCGAGCTGGGCGATCTCGACCTCTCTTCGCTGCGCCTCATCTATAACGGCGCGGAGCCCATCTCCGTGGAACTCGCCGAGGAGTTCATGACCCGTCTCGCGCCGGCGAAGCTCAAGCGTACGGCGATGTATCCGGTATATGGGCTCGCGGAAGCCACGCTGGTGGTCAGCTTCCCGCAGCCGCCGGGCGAGATGTACGAATACGTGGCAGTGAATCGTCACGAGCTCAACGTGGGCAAACCGCCGGCGTTGCTGCCGAAGGAGCATCCCGACGCGTTGTCCGTCATGGCCGTGGGCCAACCCATTCCCTATAGCAAGGTTCGCATCGCGGACGACGCCGACCAGGAGCTGCCCGAGAACCACATCGGCCACATCCTCATCGCCGGCGACAACGTCACCAAGGGTTACTTCGAAAATCCGGAAGCGAACGCCAAGGGCTTCACTGCCGCGGATTCCAACGGCGATCGCTGGTTGCGCACCGGCGACCTCGGCATGTTGAAGGGCGGCAAACTCTTCATCACCGGCCGCGCCAAGGAAATCATCTTCGTCAACGGGCAGAACTACTACCCGCACGACATCGAGAGCATCGCCATCCGCGCCGAGGGCCTCGAGCTCGGCAAGGTCGTGGCGGCGGGCGTGCGGCCGAAGGGCGCCAGCACCGACGATCTCATCCTCTTCGTGCTGCATCGCATGGATATGAAGGAGTTCATGCCGCTCGCGGCGCAGGTCACGCGGCTCGTCAACGAGCACACCGGCCTGGAAGTGGCCCACGTGGTTCCGGTCAAACGCGTGCCGAAAACCACCAGCGGCAAGATTCAGCGCCACCTGCTCGAAGACGACTACGTAAATGGCGTGTATGCGGCGGAACTCGCCGAGTTGGCCGCACTGCGCGCGGCGGCCGAAGCAGCCGGCGGAGTCAAGATGACCAGCGGCGAGATCGAGCGACAGATCAAGGACATCTGCGACGCGGCGCTGGCGCGCAACATCGACGTCAACGACAACCTGTTTGAAATCGGCGCGAGCTCATTGAAGCTCATTGAAATCCACGAGCAGATCGATCGCATCTATCCGGGGCTGATCGACCTTACGGAGCTGTTCGACTTCCCGACCATCGCCGAGCTGTCGCGTCACCTCGAAGGCAAGTTGGCCGCCACGGTCTGATCGGTGGACGCGGAGTTGGTCTGCGCCTGCGGCGCCGGCCCCGCATGATTGCTGAACATCACCACCGCCACCAGCAGTGCCAGCGGCAAGAGGACGGCGAAAGCTGGGCGGTTGAAGACAAACATGGTTCTGGGCTCCTTGGGCTGGAAACTTACCCGACGAAACCCGTTCGAAAAACCAGACAAAAACGAATTCATTGTCTTGTCCTGCCGAACAATCGAATTTAAGCTTCTGGCCCATGGACCAACTGCAGGGCATGCGAGTTTTCACCCGGGTCGCGGAACTGGGCTCGTTCGCGCGCGCCGCCAATACGCTCGACCTGTCGCGCGCCATGGCCTCGAGCTACGTCGCCCAGCTCGAACGACATCTCGGCACCCGCCTGCTCCACCGCACCACTCGCAAGGTCTCGGTGTCACCGCAAGGTGCTGTCTATCTGGAGCACTGCAAACGCATCCTCGCCGAGATCGAGGCGGCCGATGACCAGCTGCGCCTGGCCCGTAACCGCCCACAGGGCAAGCTGCGCGTCGATGTGCCGGTGGCATTCGGCAAGCACCTGCTGTTGCCGGCGATCCCGTTGTTCACGCAGCGCTATCCGGATATCGCGCTGGAGGTGCGCTTCAACGACCGGTACGTCGACATGGCCGACGAGCGTGTCGATGTCGCGGTTCGCGTCGGCAAGGTGACCTCGCCGGACATGATCGCCAAACGCATCGCGGCCTCACGCCTGCTGACCTGCGCGTCGCCGAAGTACCTCGCGCAGGCCGGTATGCCGCGAACGCCGGAGGATCTGCGCAAGCACCGGCTCATCGGCCACCTGCGCGGCGATGGCACGCGCCCGGCGGAGTGGCAGTTCAAACACGGCACCGGCACGCGCTCGCTCAAGCTGCCGATGGCTTTGTCTTTCAATACGGTGGACGCGTTGACGGTGTCGGCTCTCGAAGGCCTGGGGATGGTGCAGCAGCTCGACTTGTTGGTGAGCAGCTATCTCAGCGAAGGTCGGCTGGTGGAAGTGCTGCGCGAATACTCCTGCGAAGGGCCGCCGCTCAGCGTGATCTATCAGCGTGCCACCCAGCACCTGGCCAAGGTGCGCGTGTTCGCCGAGTTCGCCACCGACCTCATGCGCAACTATGAAGCGCGCGTGCGCCGCGCCGCCGAGCCCGCCGCGCGCTGACCGGACTCCACTACCCGCTTTTCGCCAGCGAGGATTTCGCGGCACTGCGACAGTTCGCAAAGATGTCGCGCTCGGGCTTGTACACCCGCGTCTGCACGTCGAGGACGCCTAGCACCGAGTGAAACAGGTTGTCGTGCGACAGCTTGTCACCGGCCTTGTCGCGCAGGCAGGACGCATCCACGAAGTTGTCGGCCAAAAATCCGCGCGACAGCCAGGCAACCATCGGCACGTGAGTCTGTGCCTCAGGCGCGATCGAATACGGAATACCGTGCAGATAGAGGCCGCTTTCGCCGAGCGACTCGCCATGGTCGGAGACATAGAGCATCGCCGTGTCGAGCGCTGGCGTGCTGGCCAATGCATGCACGATTCCCGCGAGCACGTGATCCGTGTAGAGGATGGCATTGTCGTAGGCGTTGACCACCTGCTCGCGCGAACACTCCCGCAGCTCCTCGGTCGCACAGTCGGGCAGGAAGCGGCGAAACTCGGGCGGATAGCGCCGGTAGTAGGCAGGCCCGTGGTTGCCCATCATATGCAGCACGATCACCGTGTTCTTGCGCACACCGGTCAGCTCCGCCTCGAGGCGGCGGACCAGCACGCCATCGAAACATTCATTGCCGGTGCATAGGTCCGCGCTTGCACCCGGATCGATCTTCTCGTATTCGATCCCGGCGCCCTCACAGACACGTTTGCAACCGGATTGGTTGTCGAGCCACTTCACCACGTAACCGGCACGCGCCAGTACGTTGAGCAGCCCTTCGGAATTGCGGATGCGGCGCTCGTCGTAGTCCGCGCGGCCAAACTGCGAAAACATGCAGGGCACGGACACTTCGGTGGACGTGCCGCACGAGGAGACATTGTTGAATGGCACGACGTCGAGCTTCGCAAGCTCCGGATTGGTCAGACGCGCGTAACCCAGCAGCGAGAAGTTGGCCGCGCGTGCGGTCTCGCCCACCACCAGCACGAACACGCGCGGCTTCTGCGGCGCCTCCGCCAGGCGTATCAGGCGCGCATCGGTGCCCACCGGCTCGCGCACGGTGCGCGCATCACGCATGCCGCTCACCGCGCTTGCGGTCAGGCCGTACAGATAGTTGCCGGGCGTGATCAGGTAGCGCAGCTCGCGCTGATTGCGCATCAGCGAAGTGATGTCACGCGAGATCAGCATGATCGACAGGAAGGCGATGAGAAGCGCCCCCACCATGGTACCGACGCGAATCCCGATCGAGCGCAGCCAGGGGCCGTGTTCGATCCTGACCCACCAGATGAATGCCAGCGGCAAGGCCGACCAGAGAACGATTGATCCGAGCAGAGACCAGGAGATGAGCTCCCGGGCTTCGTGGAAATCGGTCTCGATGATGTTCTGGATCATGGTTGGATCCAGCATCACCGAGTAGGTGCGCATGAAATATGCCGTCGCGGCGCTGCCGATGACCACGAGTGTCAGCAGCGGACGCACGGTCCAGCGATTTGTCACCGGCGCGAGCAGCACGAAGTGCAAGGCGACGAGCGCCACGAAACACGCGGCGACGAATAGCCAGTTCGCCGGGTCGGTCCATACGCGCCCGGCGCCCGCGCCGCTCCACCATGCGCCGTTCAACGTCGCGACCAGCCAGGCAATCGTGACCAGCACCACCGTTTCGACCCGCAGCATTGGCCGCTTGCGTGCACTCATGCCCAACATCAGAAGCTCTTCTTGGTTTCGATCAGGAACTGCATCTTTCGCGTCGACTTGACTCCATCGAGAGGGTACGCCACATCGACGTGCAGGACATTCCCAAGTGCGGAGCGGCTGTTGCCGAAACGCAGGCCGAAGCCGACATCTTTCAGCAGGCCTTGCGAGGGCGTGCCCAGCGAATAGTCACGAAGGACATCGCGGCCCCAGGTTGCTCCCATGTCGTAGAACACCGCGCCGCCGACGTTGAACATCTGAAAGGGATACCAGTTGCTGAACAGGCGTTGCTCGGCCGTGAACAGCCAGCGTCCCTCACCGGACTGATAACGCAGTGGATAGCCACGCAGGCCATTGTCTCCGCCCAACAGGATTTGCCGGTCCGCGTCGAGATTCGAGCCCGCGGCCGCCGACAGGTTCAGGAACAACACGCGGCGCGGCGATTGGCGGAAGTAGTAGCGCGCGTCCACCGAAAGCACGGAACCCGCCAGCGCTCCGCTCTCGAGCCGACCGCCGGCGTCGATGCCGAAGAACAGCGATTGCCGCTCCGAGAGCGCCAATCCTTTCGACACCGCGCCGGCGAACATCAGCGCATCGCGATCCGAACCAGACGATGTGCCCGCGTACCCCAGTCGCGCGGTCGCGCGCCAGCCCAGCGAATAGTCTTCGGTCTTCTCGATCTGGTCGCGATTACGCGCCGTGCGGAATGCATCCTCGACCCACTCCGCGCCAATCCACGGGTAGACCAGCTTGCGGTCGGCGGGCAGCAGCGCTGCGGAGACCGCACCCGGCGTGGGACCGAACGCATGATCCTCGTAAGTCAGCCCGACCGAGAGGCGCCGCGCCCAGCCTTCGCTGAGCCCGCTCGATCTGCCCCAGTAGATAGTCGCGCGTTTTTCATGCGTAGCGAACTGGTCGACGATCTTGCCGAGATCGTAGCGCGAGTCGGTGCGCTGGTCGTCGAGCAGAGCGACGCCGCCGGCCCAGCGGCTGTCGAGCGCGTAAAACGGTTGTTCGAGCGAGAACTCCGCCAGCCGCCCATCGCTGTTGTCCGAGTAGGTAGTGGACAGGTCCCACCACGACGAGCCGAGCTGACGATCGCGATAGTGGATGAACTTCGAATCGCGATCGACTTCGGACTTGAATCCAATGCCGAGCTGCGTGCCGGTGCCCAGAAAATTCAGCTCTTCGAGCTCGAAGCCCGATGAGTTCCGGCCGCCCTTGCGGCCGAAAGAAATGCCCGGGTTGAAAGTCCAGACGTCCTGCGTGGTGACTTCGAGATCGACGACACCATCGTGAAACGCCACCGGCCGGATCCACGCGTCGCGCAGATAGCGCGTGTCGCGCAGGATGCGCGCGGATTCTTCGAGCAAGCCTGGCCGGTACAGATCGCCGGTCTTGAACAGCAACTGGTCTTCGATGGTGGAGTCGCGCGTCTGGATGTGCAGGCGATTCGCCAGCCTGCCGAGCGCGGTGTCTTCGTCCTGCGCCTCGGCATCGAAGAGCTGGCGGGCATCGAAGAGGATCGCGCCGATGTGCGCGCCGGCGGCCTCGAGCTCGGCATCGGTGGGAAGATTCGCGGCGCGCTGCGTCTCCGGTTTTGGTGCGCGCGCGTGCACGCTGGGCAGGATGCGCGCCTGGGCGACATGCACGGCGCACAGTCCTGCCAGGGCGCTCCCTAGTGCAACTCCGATGAGATGCGCCCGCCCGCGCCGCCTGAATTCCGCCATGCCCCGTTAGACGTCATGAGCACACGCGCCCCGTCGTTACCGGCCGCGCCAGCGATAGGTAAAACCGAGATTGATGATGGCCGGCAGCCAGTGGTCCACTTCCGAACCAAGCGTCGAATCCGCATCCATTTCGAGCACCGCGCAGCACTCGTTCCTGCGGTTGGTGGCGTTCGTCAGATCGAGGACCGCGGACAATTCGCCGCTGGTAAACGACCAGGTCCAGCTGGCACGCAGATCGAGCGTGTAGAAATCGAGCCACCGCTGCGAATTCCTCGGGCCGAGCATGAGCGGTCCTTGATCGAACGGCGTTCGTGGCCAGCCGCGGTGCCATCCACCCAGTGCTGAAACGCTCGCGCTCGAGCCTTTCCATGCCAGCCCGAGATTGAGCGACAGTGGCTGGTCCCAGCTGCGCAGTATGTCGCGCTGCGCGAAATCGTCGGCCACGCGCGCCCAGGTGAATGTTCCCCAAGCGGTCACCGCATCGGAAAATGGATGGCGCGCGCTCAGTTCGAGTCCGGTGGCTTCCGAGGCATGCGGCGCGATCCGGACGCGGTCGGGAGCGAGGTCGGGGAGCAGGGAAAATGGATCGAGGCGATTGTCGAAATATGGCGCCACGGTCGTCCAGCGCTTGCTATACGCCTCGAGGCCGAGACGGGTTCCGGAATCCGTGGCGTATTCGAGCCCCAGGATCGAGTGGATAGACACTTGCGCGGCGTCGGCATACTGCTGCCCTTCTTCCGCGCGCCACTCCTCGACATGCTGTGCCTGCGTGAACCGGCCCGCGGATGCATAGAGGCGCAGGGCATCGCTCAAGTCATAGCGCAAGTTGAGGCGCGGACTCACCTGCGTGTGGTTGCCGCTTTGCTCGTACTGCTGTGCGTCGAGCCGCACGCCGAGCTCCGCCTCGAATCGCGACCATTTGCGCCGGTTCGCTGCATACAGCGCGTAAGTCACGACCTCCGGCCTGATCGTCAGAACGAGGTCTTCGGTTGCCGCGCGCCCGAATGCGGCCGCAACCTCGGGCGAGAATTGGGAATGCCGCGTGTACCGGTAGTTCGTGCTGGTCGCGGAAAACGCGCCACCAAATGTGTACGTCGATCGATCGGTGCGGGTGAAGATCCAGTCGTTGGCAAACTCCAATCCATTGAAACTGCGCGACTCATCGAGCTGCCCGGTTGCCACGCCTGGATTTCGCAGCTCGCCTTCACGTCCGCGTTCGGCCGAGGTGATGACTACGCTCGCGCGACTCTTGAGCGCGTCGCTGAACTTGTGATCGCGCGCCAGCCAGACGTATTCGTCGCGATAGCGCGCGGTCGCGCGCTCTTCATCGTCGACCTCGCCCAACTCCAGCCGATCGTCGAGCAGCAGCCAGCCGGCGGTCCACGCGCCGCGCGCCGTCGTCCAGCGCACACGCCCGAGCGAGTCGCTGAACTGCGGCTTGCCGAGGCTGTCTTCGACCGGGTCCACCAGGTCGATCGTGCTGTGTCGCAGAGCGCCCAGCCACTCGATCGGGAAGCGTTCGCTCTTGCCGATCGAAGACACGCCCGCGGAGATCAGGCTGGCACTGGCGCGATATTCACGGCCGCCATCGGCGGACGGCGCGCTGATGTCGATGACGCCACCCGAGCGGGTGCCATAGCGCACCGGAAAGCCGCCGCTGAAGACTTCGATGCGCTCGATTCCGGCCGGATCGATGGCGCTGATGAGACTCTGGAAGTTCTTGAGATGAAACGGATCGAGCAGCGCAATGCCGTCATAGCGAACCAGCACGTCCTCGCTCAACGATCCACGGATGTACGGCCGCGCCGAGGCGTTGGTGGCGATTCCGGGCAGCGAGTGCAGCGCGCGCAGGGCATCGTCGTGGCTGCCGGGTACACGTTCGATGTCGGTCGGTGATAGATCGCGCGGCTCGGCCAAGCCTGCGTCAATCGAATAGCGGCTGGCATACACCGAGACTTCGTCGAGCGGTTCGCCGGGTTCGGGCATGACGATCGCCGGCGCGACGGCGCGCCTGATGACGTAGGTCCGGCCACTTATCGCATGCAGCTCGAGCCCGTTCGCGGCGAGCGCGTCGGTGACACGTTGCAAGGCTGTGCCACCCGGTCGCGGCTGGGGCGCGGTCATGTCGGCCGGCACCAGCTCCGAGCTGTAGATCACATCCACGCCGCTGCGGCGCAACTCCTGCAGCAGGGAGTCGACCGTCGCCGCGGGCGAAGTAGTTTGAGCGGCGGCGGTGAAGCCGCACAAAAGGACGAAGCAGAGTAAGGGGGCTAAGGCTCTACCTGGACGGCGGGGTGGACTCACGCGCGGAGCTTACCCGGATCAGCCCTTCGGGTAATTCGAAACGCAGCGTGGTTGCCGCCATCACGGCCGTCAGGGCTTCCATCGCCGTCAATCCATGCACGCTGCCGTGCATGCGGATCGTGGCCGCCTGCTTGCGGACCGCGTCGTCGGCCAGAACGAGTTTGCGGCCCGTCTCGCGCGAGAACCACACCAGGAATTCCTGCAGCGGCCGGTTTTCGATTTCGATTTCCGGAGCCATCGATTCAGCCCACGACCAGTCGCGCCCGGCGGTGGGGATCGGACTGCGCGTCACGGTTCGATTGCGGTCGATCGTCACTTCGGTGCCCGCGTTGACCGTGGAATCACCCTCGTTCGCGTGCCATAACACGCTGCCCTCGCGCACCCGCAGGCGCGTGAGTCCATTGACCAGGGCCACGGCGAACTGCGTGCCGACATGGCGGAATTCCCCGGCTGGCGTGATCACGATGAATTTGTCGCTGCCGCGCGAGCCCGGAGGAATATCGACGTAGATTTCACCGCGGTCGAGCCGCACCGCATTCGCGCCCATCACCTCGATAGCCGAGGCGCGCGCCACGCGCAGATTGCCGCCACCAGCGAGGGCCACCAGCGAATCGCCACGCACATCAAGATTTTGCCCGGCACGCAACGGCGCGCCCGAAGTCAACGCGACGTCGGATCTCAGGGGCCGCGCCTCGACAATGCCGGGCGCATCGAAGCGCGCGAGGCTCCCTAACACCACGCCGCTCCGCGGCGCGTTCGCCATGAACACATTCCAGCCGATCGAAACGGCGAGTGCCGCGACGGTTGCGGCTGCCGCGACCGGCAGCCAGCGCCGGCGCACTGGAGCCACCGGCTGCTGTGCCGCCCGCCACTCCTGCTGCGTGGCCTTGCGGATGCGCTGCCAAGCTTCCGCCGACAACGCCGGCGTGCGCAGGCCCTCGCGCAATGCGCGAACCGCTGCGTCTTCGCTTCCGTTGTTGGTGGAATCACTCATGCGTTTTCTCTATGCCGCTCGCGCCGACAGTCCATCCCTCGCGGAAGGCCTGCCGTGCGCGCACCAGGCGCGACTCGGCGGCGCTCTCCGAGATCTCGAGGAGCCGCGCGATTTCCGGCACTGTAAGGTCATCTCCGTAACGCAGCTCGAGAATGCGCGCGTAGCTTGCGGGCAGCCGGTTGACCGCGCGTCGCACCTCACCGCGCGTCGAGTCGTCGGCGCATTCATCGAGTGGATCGCGAAAGTCGGTCAACTCCACCACGATCCCCGCGGGCTTGACCGCCTCGAGCTCGTCGAGACTCTGCACCTTGGGCTGACGTTCCGACTTGCGTCGCAAGTCCGCCAGGTGATTGCGGCAAATCTGGCACAGCCAGGTGAACAACGCCGAGCCGCCGCGAAAGGTTGCGAGGCCGCGCATGGCATTGATCATGGTGACTTGCACCACGTCTTCGAGCGCCGCGGCATCGAGGGCGCTGCGCCGCGCGGCGAACGCACCGAGGCGCGCTGCGTAGGCGTCGAAAAACTGGTCGAAAGCTCTCTGTTCTCCACGACGCATCCTGTCAACGAGGTCTTGCTCATCGAACACTCATCACCTCGCCACGTTAGACGTCAGCTCCCCGCGCATCCCGTCGGCGACGGGGCCGCACCAGAGACTACGTCTAAGTTCAAATGGACCATAGTTCCTCTGTCGACACCCCTGGCCCATTGGGCCTGCCAACCCTCGATACCGGGCTACGCGTCGATTCCGGCCGCGCGTTCTGGCGCAAGCACGCCTGGTGGCCCCTGCTCGCTTTCGTCCTGGTCTTTGGAGCGATGCAAGCGTTTTCGCTCGACCGCGTGCTGGCCGAAGACTGGTATTTCAACGTGCGTACCGGGCATTGGTCGGGCACCGGTGCCGGCGACTGGTGGGCGCACCGGCTCCTGCATACGGGTGGCGGCTGGCTTATCCGCGCCGTGGGCGCCTCGGCAATCCTGGTTTGGGTGCTCTCGTTCACGAGTCGGATCCGGTCCTGGCGGCGCCCGGCTGGATTCGTGCTGCTGGCGATGTTGCTGTCCACCAGCATCGTCGGCGGGCTCAAGGCCATAACGAATGTTGATTGTCCCTGGGACCTGCTCGGGTTCGGTGGCCACAACCCGTACGTCGCACTGTTCGCCGACCGGCCCGACGCCCTTCCCCACGCCAAATGTTTTCCGGGAGCGCATTCCTCTTCGGGCTTTGCGCTGGTGTGCTTCTACTTCCTGCTGCGCGAACGGTCCGTGCGCGCAGCGCGCTGGGCCCTCGCCGCCGGTCTGGCCATCGGCGTCGCGTTCTCAATCGGTCAGGAAGCGCGCGGCGCGCACTTTTTGTCGCATGACCTGGCGAGCGCCGGAATCGTCTGGTTCGTGCAGCTCGCGCTCTATGCGAACTACAGGCGGCATGCACCGCTGCTGACCGCGCCGACTAACTAATTACGCTTCGGACGTCATGATGTTTCGACGCGGCCTCGCCTCGCTCCTTTTGCACGTTGGCGTGCTCGCCTGCGCGTTTCAGCCACGATCCGTGGCCGCAACCGAGAGCGTCGAGTTCGTCGCCGAGCACCTGGCGGAAATCGCCATGGACAATAGATACGCCGGCCTGCCGCTGTGGGCGACGCCGAATAACCCATCCGCGAGCGGCTGGAATCTCACCGCCCAGGCCGCGTATGCGCGGACCCAAACGGGCGCGCTCAGCATCGACGGACCGATGATCTCGTTCGGCGCCACCAAACATATTTCCGAAGCCTGGCGGCTGACCGCCTTCGCCTTCCTCGACGAGCTCAGTCTCTCGAGCGGCGTGGACCACCGGCCGCTAGCGGTGCTGTTCGCCGCCGGCGTACCGCTTGCGTTGCCGGCCGCCGCGGAGTTCACCGGGCTTTCCGGCTCCGCACGCGGCATCGGTGCCGGCGTCGCAATCCGCCATGCCGGCCAATTCTGGTTCCTGCATTCGTTCGAGTGGACCGCGGGTGTCTTGTGGCATCGGCTCGACTTGCGTGACTACCGGTTCGACTTCCGCATCCTCGAAGGCGAGAATTCAGGCGCGACCGGCGTGGTCGACTACAGCACGACGTATTCGTTCGTCGCTCCGTTCGCCGGAATCGCCTGGCCGCGCGAATATGGAAACTGGAATTTCACGCCGCATGTCCAAGCGGTCTTGCCACTGCCGCGCCGGGGTGTCGTCGGTCACATCGCAGGTGCCGGATATGACCTGCGCGGCGACATGAGCGCAACTGGCGGCGCCGCGCCGTTCGGCGATCCGTCAGTCACGGTCGGACTCGACTTCACCTACCGGCCCTGGAGGCTTTCGATCGACGTGGGCAGCCTCGTCTCGCAGGCGCTAATCGAACCTGTCATTCACGAAGGGATCTCGAGCAACTGGCTGCTCTCGGCAAGCATCAGCTTTTGAATGCCGAGAACGCGCGATTAGACGCGCGCGCCCGCATCCAGCGGCCGCTGAAGACCGCAGTCGACGAAATCAAAGGTGTCGATGTGTTCGGGTTCCTGCAGCCGATAGCCTTGCGCAAAGTCCACGCCCAACTGCGTGATCGCGCGCAGCTTGACGGTGGAGTCCACCTGGCTCGCCACCGTGCGCATGCCGAGCGTGTCGGCCATGTGCACCATGCCGTTGATGAGCGCGCGCGAGACGATGTCGTCCGCCACCCCCTTCACCAGCGAGCCGTCGATCTTGAGGATGTCGGCATTCACTTCGCGCAGGAAATCGAAACGGCCGGTGCCCATGCCGGCGTTGTCCACCGACACTTCGCAGCCGCGCTCGATGAGCGAACGCGCCAGAGCAGTGAACTCCTGCGGCGCGAGGCCGGCGTCGAGCTCCGCCACTTCGAAGCGCAGCGCGTCGAGCGGCAACCCCGACTTGTCGAGGCAGTGTTCGAGATAGTCGCGGAAGTCCGGACGCACCACCGACCTGCCGGACAGATTCACCGAGAACACCGCATTCGCATCCGCCCAACGATCGCGATTGCGCTGCATCCATACCAGCAACGCGCGGACCACCCAGCGATCGATCGCCGGCATGCGCCCGTTGCGCTCGGCCGTATCGAGAAACTCGTGCGAGGCCAGGACACCGAACTCCTGCGTCGGCAGGCGAATCAGCACCTCGACGATGAGCTGGGAATTGTCATCACGCAGCGAAACGATGGGTTGCAGGTGCAGCGCGAATTCATCGTCGCGCAGCGCGGCGTCGATCAGGCCCAGCAGATGCTGTTCGCGGCCCAGTGCCTCGATGTCGCAGACGAGTCCGTCGTCCGGCGCATCGCCGACGAAACGCAGCGCCGCGATGACGGCGCCGTCGGGTTCCGATTTGTGAGAGTGGACCGCTTGCACGCTCGCCCTCCGCGCCGCAGAGGCGACGCCCGGTGGCGAATGCATGGCCCTCGCCAGCACCGGCAATACCGGCGTGAGCTCGAGCACTCTCATGGCGCGGTCTTCCTCACTGGTGGTGAGGCCCGAAAATGCGATCAGCACGACGCCGCGGAATTCCCCGCCCTCGAAAACCGGCAGGGCACAACGTGCGCGGGCGGTATCTGCGCTCTCCCACCACAGGCCGCAGTTTTGCCCGCGCACGTCATGCGGATCTTCGGCAACCTCGGCGATCAGCGCGTGATCCTCCGGCAACAGGAAATCACCACTCGTCCAGAGCGCGAGACCTGTGCTGTCGTGGATCGACAGGGAGAGAATTTCAGGCTGGCGGCGCAGGAGACCACGCGCCAGCGGCGCGAGCAGCGAAGCTGGAGTTTCATGGGATGTCGTGTGTTGCGTCATGTGACCTCAAGATTAGGGCTGCGCGGACGCGAGTCCTTCGTCGCAGCAAAGCGACGTGAGGTTCGGGCGACTAACCACCCCCGCGGTGTGTTAGGTCAAATAGAAGAATGGGGACACTCCCCATTTCCTGGCAAAAGGGGCCGGACTTGAAAGAATCTTCAGATCAGGCGCCGTACAGGGGCTTTTTCAGCTTCCAGCGTTTGTGCGACCAGGGCCAGTCTGCTGGCGCGGCGCGGATCTGCTCTTCCACCATCCGTGCGTAACGCGTGGTGAGTTCACCGGGCGGCAGCTGTTCGCCGGCGGCGGCGAGCGATACGAATTCCATTTCGTAATGGCCGCGCGAGACCCGTTTCAGGCGCAGGAAGAACGCCGCGTAACGCGTGGTGCGGGTGATCTCTTCGGGCCCGAGGAAAAATGCCGTGTCGCGGTTGAGGAACCGGATCCACTGTTTTCGCTCGCTCGACACCGGCTCCTGGTCGGCGACCATGGCGATGGCGCGCGGATTTCCCCGCTGCTGGAGGATGTCGCCTAACAATTCTTGCGCCGGAATGAGCCGCGCGCCGAAGCGCGAGCGCAACTTGCGCATCTCGCGCTCCGCCCAGTTGTCCACCAGCGGTTTGTACGCCGCGTCCACGGGCACGCCGAGCTGCGTGGACAGGCCGAGCAGCATCCACTCCCAGTTGGCCTGGTGCGCGGCGACGAGCAGCACAGGTTTGCCGCTGGCAACTTGCGCGCGCACGAGTTCGGGATTTGCCAGCGTGACGCGGCGCGCAAGTTCCGCGGGCGTCAGGCGCAAGGAACGCATGACCTCGACCAGCACGTCGGCAAAGCCGCGGTAGTAGTCGCGGATCACGCGCTCGCGCGTGGCGTCATCCCAATCCGGAAACGAGGCTCTGAGGTTGGCCTCGACCACGTGCCGGCGATACGGGAAAACCCGCCAGGCACACCAGGCCATGAAACTCGAGATGGGATACCAGACGGCGAGCGGGATGCGCGAGAACACGCGGATCCACGGCGAACAACTGGCGCCAGGCAGTGGACTCGAACCGCGGGTCCGCGCGTTGCGAACGGAATTGGAAGGTTGCGGCTCACTCTGACTCACCGGTGCGATCCTAAACCGAAGCGTCAAAAAAAAAGCCACCTTTGCAGGTGACCTTCTGGTTGCGGAAACTGGTGCCCTCTATCTGATTCGAACAGATGACCCCTTCATTACGAATGAAGTGCTCTACCAGCTGAGCTAAGAGGGCGAAACAATCGGGGGGCGAACCAATGCCCCCACGAGGGCGCGCATTCTAATTGCCGAGAGTGAGCTAGGGAAGCTCCGGAAAGCCGGCATGGAACCCCTCAAAACCGCGTCGTTTCTTCCGTGGAATGGGGGTCAGGCTTCGGTTCGGCGGTTCGGCGACGCAGTCGAATCACCAAGTCGATTCCGTCGACCTGCATGCCCGGCGGGGGCTCAGGCAGACGCTGGAACTCCACGTCCCGCACGCTGACGTCCATGAGCGCGCCCGAATCGAGGTCGTGGAAATGGTAGTGCGCATCAGTGTTCGAATCGAACCAGCAGCGATCGCTGCCCACCGACAGCTGGCGGATGAGGCCGGAAGCGGCGAACAGGTTGAGCGTGTTGTAGATCGTGGCCTTGGAAACGCGCAACCCCGCGCTGCGCAAGCCAGCCAGGACCTGTTCGGCGGAAAGGTGCTGCGGGCGGCCGAGCAGCAACGACGCGATGCGTAACCGCTGAGCGGTAGGTCTGACGCCATGACCCAGAAGCTTCTGGTTCAGGTTCTCGACAAGGCCCGGATCGAGGTCCGACATTGACATGGGCGCGAGTATACGCGCCGAAAAGGTGCCAGCAATGCGTAAGGCCGCAAACACAGCGGTTTTGCGAGTCGGTCACCCGTGTCCGCGCGCCACAGAATCTGCCCATGAGTTCGCGCCAGTACCAGGGAGTCACCCTCATCGAGCTGTGTGTCGGAATGGCCCTCGTGGCGGTGGTCGCGGGCCTGGCCGCGCCTGGCTTTCGCTCGAGTCTGCGGGCCGCCGCGCTGCGCACCGGCACCTACGAGCTGCTGGGCAGCCTCCATCAGACCCGCACCAATTCCATCGTGGAATCGCAGCCTGGAACACTCTGCCCTAGCGATGTAGCCGGCAATTGCCTGCCTCCGGGCGCGCCGGCGGAGTACTGGAGCACCTCGCTCGACTCCGCCGACGGCCCTGCTCCGCACGACTCTCATGCGCTGCCGGCCGGTGTCGTAGTGCGCGCGTCGCGCTCGCCGCTCAGGTTCTGGCCCGATTCGCTCGCCGCCAGCACCGGCACCCTAACTATCTGCGACGTGCAGGGTCTCGCAGCGCCGCGCGCCATCGTTTTGAGCAAGAGTGGCCGGGCGCGGGTCGCCACCGCGGCGGAATCGGCATGCTCCTGACCACACGCGCGCGCGGGTTCACGCTGGTCGAGGCCATGGTCTCGCTCGTGGTCTTGTCGGTGGGCCTGCTGGGCGCCGCCGCCATGCTGCTCGACAGCCTGCATGTGCATGCCGCGGCGTTGCAACGGCTGGGCGCCACACGGCTGCTCGCCGACATGGCCGATCGCATTCGTGCCAACCCGGGCGGCGCCGCGCACTACGCCGCGGGCGCCTCCGGCGGCGAGAGCTGCATTGAACCTGCGGGCTGTGACATCGCTCAACTGGCCGCCGCCGATCGCGTGCGCTTCGAGGCGACCGCACGCGCGTTGTTTGCCCGAGAGCTGGTCGCTGCCAGCGTTGAATATGAGCCCGCCATCGGCCCCGCCGCACCCAATCGATACGTCATCACACTGCGCTGGCGCAATGCCGGTGACGCAGCAGGCGACATCTCGGTGGCGCTGCAGGTGCTGGCGCAGTCGCCGGTGGCGGGCTAGCGGTGGGCGTGCGCCGCGCACGCGGCTTCAGTCTGCTGGAGCTCATCATCGCGCTCGCCATCGGGCTGACCTTGTTAGCCGCCTTTCTCGTCGTGCTGCAACGCTGCCGTACCGCTTTCGCGGCCAACGAAAGCTTCGCGCGGCTGCAGGATTCCGCACGGCATGCGCTCTCGGTGGTGGTGCCCGACATCGAGCTCGCGGGGTTCTTCGGATTCACGAACCAGCCCGTGTCGCGCCTCGTCACCGCGCTCCCGTCGGGCATTCAAGCTTGCGGCACCAATTTCGCGACTGCGCTCGCGCTCGCCGCACAAGGATCCGACAACATCTTTCGCGCCGGGGAAGACGCGCGCGATTGCGCGCCTTCCGCCTCGGCCCACGGGGCGCGCGCCGGCTCGGACACACTCACGTTGCGGCACGCATCGCGCAGCACGACAGCGCCGCATGCCGGGCGGCTGCAGCTGTATTCGCAGAGCCTCGCATCCGCCGGTCCACTGCTGTTGTTCGCTGACGGACGCGCTCCGGGACCTGTGAACATCGATCATGAAGTGCGCGACCTCGAAGTCCGCCTTTACTACATCGCCACCAGTTCGGTGGAACGACCCGAATGGCCAGCGCTGCGCGTCAAGGCGCTGACCGAGTCCGGCGGAGCAGCGCAGTTCCGCGACGAAGAAGTATTGCCGGGCGTCGAAGACCTGCAAGTGGAGCTGGGCGTCGCCAGTCGCACCGATAGCGGCGAACTGCGAACGTATTTCGTCGCACCCGATGCGCCACGAGCGCGTGACGGGCCAATCGTCGCCGTGCGGCTCTGGTTGCGTATTCGCGCCGATGCCACAGAGCCCGGCTTCAATGATGATCGCGCACTGAGCTACGCGAACGTGAATTTCATTCCGTCAGCGGCTGAATCACGCCAGCGACGGTTGCTCATCGAGCGCACCGTCACGCTGCGCAACGCGCGGCTGCCATGAGCCCGCATCGGCAGCGCGGCACCACGCTCGTCGTCGGCATGATGTTGCTCGCGGTGGTCACGCTGTTAGGACTCGCGGGAGCCGCCAGCGCGCAGCTCGAACAGCGGCTGGCGCAGAACGATCAGTTTCGCGAGAATGCCGCGTCCGCCGCCAGTGCCGGCATCGAGTACGCCATCAGCGCCATTGTGACCAGCAGAGAGCCGCAATCCGTGAGCACGAATGCCAGCGCCACCTTGCCCGGAGTATCCGAGCGTTTCGAAACCGTCACGCGTTTCGTCGGCCACGAGGAATCGCTGCCACAGCAGACCGGCGCGCATCTGGCCGCGGCGCACTTTGAAATCACCAGCACCGGCTGGTCACAACGCACCGTCGACCGCCAGCGCGCGCGAGTCATGCTGGTGGTTCCCGCCACGAACATCGTCACCACACCCGAGTGCGCACCGGCAGCCGTCGGGGTTCCCTGCCACCTCGCGGGCGAGCTGGTGCGCCTGTCGTGGCAGCGGTTGCCGCGGTAGTCGACGCATGCGGCGCCATCCGGGATTCACGGTCAGCGAGATCCTCACGGCCATCGTCGCGATCGTCGTGGTGGCCGCGGTCGCCATCACGATGTGGCGCACGCATGCACTGCGCACGCAGCGCAATGACGCGGTCGAGGCGCTGCTGGCAGTGCAGGCCGCGCAGGACCAGTTCTTCGGCAAACATGCGCGTTACGCGGACCCGGCGTTGCTCGACGCGGGCAAACCCGCCGGCCTTGGCCTTGCTTCCAACTCCAGGCGCGGCTTCTACCAGATCACGCTGCGCAACAGCCCGGACAGCCTGGCCTATTGGGCCACCGCGCGCGCGCGGCAGACCGATCGTGACAACGCCGACACGCGCTGCGTTGAATTGCGCATCGACCAGAATGGCCGGCGGTTCGCGGTCGATTCCGAAGGAATCGATCGAAGCGCCGACTGCTGGAACGTCAACTAACTACGCGGCTGTGGACCGCGCAGCGAGCGCGGCAACGAGAACACCACGTGTTCCTCCCGGCCCGCAAGCTCGGTGGCGGTGGTACCGCCCCACTCCCGCAATCGCGCCACCACCTGCTGCACCAGCTCTTCGGGAGCTGACGCGCCGGCGGTGACGCCGACCGCATTCTTGCCCTCGAACCACTCGCGCTTCATGAACGACGCGTCGTCGATGAGATAGCCGGGCCTGCCCGCGCGTTCGGCCAGCTCGCGCAGCCGATTGGAATTGGAGCTGGTGATCGAGCCGACGACGATGAGAACGTCGCAATTGGCGATGAGCTCTTTCACCGCATCCTGGCGATTCTGCGTGGCATAGCAGATGTCCTCGCGGCGCGGGCTGGCGAGCGACGGGAAGCGCACGCGAAGCGCGTTGACGATGGCCGCGGTGTCGTCCACCGACAGCGTGGTCTGCGTGACGAACGCCAGCTTCGCCGGGTCGCGCACGCTGAGCTTGGCGGCCTGCTCGACGTTTTCGATGAGATGCATGCGCCCGCCGTTGGCATTTTCGAACCGGCCCATGGTGCCCTCGACCTCGGGATGGCCGGCATGGCCGATGAGCACCACGTCGCGCCCCTCGCGCGCGTAGCGCGCCACTTCCATGTGTACCTTGGTCACGAGCGGACAGGTGGCATCGAATACGTTGAGGCCCCGGCGTGCCGCTTCGTTTTCCACCGTCGCGGGTACGCCGTGCGCGGAGAAAATGACGGTGGCGCCGTCAGGCACCTGGTCGAGCTCGTCAACGAACACCGCGCCAAGGTTGCGAAGCCGGTCGACGACATGCACGTTGTGCACCACCTCGTGGCGCACGTAGATAGGTGCACCGAACATGGCGATGGCGCGCTCGACGATGTCGATGGCGCGGTCAACGCCGGCGCAGAATCCGCGCGGATTGGCGAGCAGGATTTTCATGCGGCTTGTTTGCGTCTTCCCTCGAATATCGCGTCGAGAATCACCAGCGCCGCACCGACGCTGATGGCCGCGTCGGCGACGTTGAAGGCCGCGAAATAGGCCGCGCCCCAGTGCGCATGCACGAAGTCCACCACGTAGCCGTGTTCGATGCGATCGATGACATTGCCGATGGCCCCGCCGAGAATCAGCGTGAGCCCCAAGGCCAGCAGCCGGTGCGTTACCAGCACCAGCCGGCGCAGCCAGAACACCAGCCCGATCGACACCCCCACGGCCAGCGCCGAGAACACCCACCGTTGCCAGCCGCCCGCATCGGCCAGGAAGCTGAACGCTGCGCCACTGTTGTGTGCGCGCACGATATCGAGCACCGGCAGCACGGCGAAGGTGTCGCCGAGGACCATGTTGCGTTCGATCCAGAGCTTGCTCAGCTGATCGGCGATGATCACCAGCAAAGAGATCCACAGCCAGCGAATAGCGCTCGCGCTCACCGGACCGCTGATCGCGGTTTTCGCCTCGCTGCTCATACGAAGGTACGGGTCTCGCCCGGCCCGGTGACATTGTCCACGCAACGCGCGCAGATGGTCGGGTGCTCGGCGATCGAGCCCACTTCCGGCCGGTGATGCCAGCAACGTTCGCACTTGGGTGCCGGAGTTGCCTGCACCCGGATCCACAGTCCGCCTTCCTTCGCGACTTCCGCGACCTTGATGGCGCCCACCGGCGGACCGGCGGCATTGCTCACGCGCTTCACCTGCGCGTTCGAAACGATGAGCAGGAAGCGCAGCTCCTCGCCGAGCGCCTTGAATCGCTCGAGAAACTCGTCTTTGCAGAACACTTCGACTTCAGCGTCGAGCGGCGAACCAATGGTGCCGGCCACGCGCAGCTTCTCGAGTTCCTGACCGACGGCGGTCTTGAGCGCGATGAGCGCGTTCCAGTCGATCGTCTCCGGGGTGGCCGGCGCCGCCGGCAACGGATGCCAGGTTTCGAGGAACACCGACTCGCCGCGCTTGCCCGGCATGAAGCCCCAGATCTCATCCGCGGTGAACGACAGAATGGGCGCGAGCCAGCGCACCATGCTCTCGGCGATGTGAAACAGCGCGGTCTGCGCGGAACGGCGCGCCACGCTCTTCTTCGGCGTGGTGTAGAGACGGTCCTTGAGAATGTCGAGATAGAAGCCGCCGAGATCCACGATGCAGAAGTTGTGAACCTTCTGGTAGATGAGGTGGTACTCGTACTTGCGGTACGCCTCGACGATCTCTTCGTGCAGCGCGGCCGCGCGCGCCAGTGCCCACCGGTCGATGGCCACCATCTGCTCCACCGGCAACAGGTCGTTCGCCGGGTCGAAGCCGGCGAGGTTGCCTAACAGGAAGCGCACGGTGTTGCGCATGCGGCGGTACGAATCGGCGACGCGCTTGAGGATTTCCTCGGACAGACTCATCTCGTTGGCGTAGTCGGTCGCCGCGACCCACAGGCGCATGATGTCCGCGCCGAGCGTCGACATGATCTTCTGCGGCGCGATGACATTGCCCAACGACTTGGACATCTTGCGTCCCTTGTCGTCGACGGTGAACCCATGCGTCAACACCCCCTTGTAGGGCGCGCGCTCATACAGGGCTTCCGACATCAGCAGCGACGAATGGAACCAGCCGCGATGCTGGTCCGACCCTTCGAGATAGAGATCCACGGGCGGTTTGACGTCGTCCGGATGGGTGTAGTGCACGCACTCGTGCGACAGGCCCGCGTCGGCCCAGACGTCCATGACGTCGGTGACCTTCTCGTAGTTGTCGGCATCCGCACCTAACAACTCACGCGCGTCGAGTTCGAACCAGGCTTCGATGCCCTCCTTCTCCACGCGCGCGGCGACCTGGTCCAGCAGCTCGGCGGTACGCGGATGCAACGCCTGCGTTTCCTTGTGCACGAACAACGCGATTGGCACGCCCCAGGTGCGTTGGCGCGACAGACACCAGTCCGGGCGCTTTTCGATCATGCCGGCGAGGCGCTGTTCGCCCCAGGCCGGAGTCCACTGCACCTTCTTGATGTCGCGCAATGCGTTGGCGCGCAGGCCTTTCTGATCCATGCTGACGAACCATTGCGGAGTCGCGCGAAAGATCACCGGCGTATGGTGCCGCCAGCAATGCGGATAGCTGTGCGTGATCTGTTCGTGCTTGAGCAACCGGCCGCGAGCCTCGAGTTCCTTGATGAGCAACTCGCCGCCCTCGTCCACTTTCAGGCCCGCCACGAACGGCGTGCCCTCGCGGAAGCGACCGTCGCCCATGACCGGGTTGTCGACCGGCAGGCTGTATTTTGTACCGACGATGAAGTCGTCCTGACCATGCGCGGGCGCCGTATGCACGGCACCGGTGCCGGCTTCGAGCGTCACGTGATCCCCGACGATGACGGGCACGTGCTTGGGCAGGAACGGGTGCGCCAGCAACAGATGTTCGAGTACATCGCCCGTGAACTGCACCAGCACCTGGCCTTTGCCGAGGCCATAACGCTTGAGACAGGCGTCCAGCAGTTCGTTGGCCAGAACTAACAACTCCGACTGCCCTCGGCGCGACACCCAGAGCAATACGTATTCGATCTTGGGCCCGAGACTCACTGCCTCGTTGGCGGGCAACGTCCAGGGCGTGGTGGTCCAGATCGGGATCGACACCGGAAAGGCGCCGAGCACATCGGGGTTCACGCCGACGCGTTTCGCCAACTCGCCGTTGTCGACCACACGGAATTCCACGTCGACCGCCGAGGAGGTCTTGTCCTCGTACTCCACTTCCGCCTCGGCCAGGGCCGAGCGGCAATCCAGACACCAATGGACTGGCTTGGCACCCTTATATAAGTGTCCGTTCCTGATGATCCGACCGAGCGCGCGGATCTGCTGCGCCTCGAAGCGCGGGTCCATGGTCATGTACGGGCGATTCCAGTCGCCCAACACGCCGAAACGCTTGAACTCGCTGCGCTGCAGGTCAACCTGCTCGGTGGCGAACTTGCGGCAAGCGGCGCGGAAATCCTTGGCGGAGATCTTGGCGCCCACTCGACCGACTTTCTTTTCGACCGCGTGCTCGATCGGCAGACCGTGGCAGTCCCAGCCCGGAATGTACGGCGAGTCGTAACCGTCGAGCGAATGCGACTTCACCACGATGTCCTTGAGCACCTTGTTCAAGGCGTGGCCCAGGTGCAGCGCGCCGTTCGCGTAGGGCGGACCATCATGCAGCACGAAGCGCGGACGGCCGCGCGCAACGGCGCGCAGCTTGCCATAGAGATCGGTCTCCTCCCATTTCGCGAGCTGCTTCGGCTCACGCTGCGCGAGGTCGGCCTTCATCGGAAAACCGGTCTCGGGAAGATTGATGGTGCTCTTGTAGTCTGCCACTTGAGTAACTTTCCTCTAACTAACCATGCGCCCTAGACATGAGCCAACAGCTTGCGTGCCGCGATGGAGTCCTGGCGCATGTGCTGCACCAGGGTATCGAGGCTGTCGAACTTCTCTTCATCGCGGATCTTGGCGACGAATTCCACTTCCAGCTCGCGGCCGTACAACCAGCCGGAGAAATCGAAAACATGCACTTCGAGCAGCGGATTTGTGCCCGCTACTGTCGGCCGGAACCCCAGGCTCGCCACCGCGTCACGCGCGAGGTTACCGTCTATGCCGCGCACGCGCACCGCGTACACCCCGGTGAACGGCAGCTTGTCGCGCCGCATGCGGATGTTCGCGGTCGGAAACCCCAGGCGGCGGCCAAGCTTCTCGCCAGTGACCACGCGGCCGCGCATCGAATACGGACGGCCTAACAAATCTCGCGCCGCGTGGAAGTCGCCCGTGACCAACGCCGCACGCACGCCGCTCGAACTCACCCGGGCATCGTCCACGCATACCGACGGCACCAGCTCGAGCGCAAACCGCCCGGCATCTGCCGCCGCCTGCAGCAGCGCGACACTACCCGCACCGCCGCGTCCAAAACGAAAATCCTGTCCGACCACCACCGCCGTCGCGCCAAAACGCTCGGCCAGCAGGTTCACGAACTGCTCGCCGGACAGCTGCCGCAACTTTTCATCGAACCGCAGCACGCACAGATAGGCCAGGTCCGAACGTTCGAGCACGCGCCACCGCTCGCGCAGATCGGTGAGGCGGGCCGGCGGATCCTGGGCAGGCGTTGCCTGGCCTGCCAGGTACTCACGCGGCAGAGGCTCGAAAGTCAGCATCATGGCCGGCTTGCCGGCCTGCGCGGCCAGCGCACAGGTGCGCGCGATCAGCGCGCCGTGCCCGAGATGGATGCCATCGAAGCTGCCCACGGTGATGGCCGCACCTCGATGTATGGGCGTCAGGCCCTGAATTCCACGGATGAATTCCATGGCGATTATGTGTTTCCGCCGCGCATCTGTGCCAGCCGCATGCCGGACAGGTAGAGCGTGGCGAAATACGCGGCCCCGGCTACGAGGACACAGCCCGCCAGGCGCAATGCCCGCTGCAATGGCGGCGCGTCGATCCACGACAGTAGATCGCCCCCGAGCCACACCAGCAGCGCGCCCATCACCGCGTTGGCGAGCAGGACTCGCGATACCAGCACGCCCCAGCCCGGCCGCGGTTTGTAGACGCCCTTCTTCACCAGCCCGCGCCACAACAACGTGGTGTTGACCGCGGCGGAAATGCACGTGGAGGTGGCCAGCAGGATGTGCGGATATGGAAATCCGAAATGTTTCGCCGGCAGCACGACGGCCACGTTGAGTGCCATGTTGGTGGCGAGCGCAATCAGGCCGACGCGCACCGGAGTCCGCGTGTCCTGCCGCGCGAAGTAGCCTGGCGCCAGCACCTTGACCAGGCTGAACCCGAGCAGACCCCATGAGTACGCCATGAGTGCGTAGCTGGCCATGTCGACGTCGTGGCTGCCGAACTTGCCGTAGCCGAACATGGTCGCGGTCATCGGGCCGGCGAACGCCAGCATCGCCACAGCCGCGGGCGACACCAGAACGATGACGAGCCGCAACGCCCAATCGAGCGTGGCCGTGAAGCGCTCCGGCGAGTCTTCGGCATGGTGACGCGACAGGCCGGGCAGGATCACGGTAGCCAGCGCGATGCTGAATACCCCGAGCGGAAACTCCATGAGGCGATCGGCGTAGTACAGCCAGGCGATGCTGCCGGTGATCAGGAAAGAGGCGATCTGGGTATCCAACAGCAGGCTCACCTGCGCCATCGATGAACCGAAAATGCCCGGCAGCATGAGCCGGCCGATGCGCCGTACGCCTTCGGCCGCCGGACGCCAGCGCGGCATGCGGAACAGGCCTAACTTCATGACCGCCGGCACCTGGAACCCGACCTGCAGAAGGCCGCTCACGAATACGCCCATGGCCAGGGTGACGCCGGGGTTCGCGGTGCGCCCGGCGATCCACAGCGCGAACACGATCATCACCACGTTCATGATGACTTGCGTGAACGCCGGTATGGCGAATCGGCCATAGCTGTTCAACACGCCCGAAAACAGCGCGGTCAATGAGACGAAGAACAGATACGGGAAAGTCCAGCGCAGCATCTCCGTGGCCAGCTGGAATTTGTCGTGGTGGTCGTGCCATCCGGGGGCGAACGCCAGGATGATGAGCGGCGCCGCGATCACGCCTAACAAGGTGACGACGAACAACACCACCGCGAAAGTGCCGGCGACGCCCTCGACCAGGTCGCGCACTTCCGCTTCGGAGCGCTGCACCTTGTACTCGCTGATCACCGGGACGAACGCCTGGCTGAACGACCCTTCGGCGAACAGCCGGCGCAGGAAGTTCGGGATCTTGAACGCCACCAGGAAGGCGTCCATGAACGCACTGGAGCCGAAGGCCTGCGAATAGACCATGTCCCGGGCCAGGCCCGTGATGCGCGAGATCAGGGTCGTGATTCCGACCACTGTCGTGCTCTTGAAGATTGCTCCGCTCACCCTGCAAGGCCCCGAAAAATAAAGGAAAACAGCAACACGGCGCGCACTATACCGGACTCCTCCCTCTTATCGGGATCAAGCGTTGACAAGGTAGGGGTCGGTCAGCACACTACGCGGCCTCAAAACGACCCTGGTTTCTGGAGATTCCTTCGTGGCGAATACCAAGTCGGCTGAAAAAGCCGCCCGTCGAGCTGAAACCAACCGCACCCGCAACGTGGCGCTTCGTTCGCGCATGCGCTCGGCCCTGCGCAAGGTCAGCGACGCCGTGACCGCCGGCAACAAGGCCGACGCCTCCACCGCCCTCAAGGAAGCCCAGCCCGTCATCGACTCGCTGGTCAACAAGAACGTCATACATCGCAACAAGGCCGCGCGTCACAAGAGCAACTTGTCGGCCCGCATCAAGGCGATGAAGTAAGACCGATCAAGACTTCGGCGTCTCGCGACGCGGAGCACGAAAAAGCCGGCTAACGCCGGCTTTTTTGTTTGTGCTTCTTGTTGGCGGCCGCGTGTCTGGCTGCCTTGCGCTTCGGCGCCGCCTTCTTGAGCGTCCGCTTTTTCGCGGCTGGCTTCTTGCGAGGCGCGGCTTTTTTCTTCGGCGTCGCGACGCGCTTCTTCGCCACGACCTTCAGTTTGCGAATGACCGGTAGTTCCAGGTTGCCCTGCACTGGCGCTTCCCCTGTTTCGAGAAAGCGCATCACGGCCTGGGTCAGCTCGGAGGTACCCGCATGAGTGACGCCCGAGATCAGGAACGCGGGGCCGGGATTCCTCAGCGCCACGGCGATCGACACGGCGAGTTTCACCGCCTCGTCGTCGGGCAACAGGTCGCGCTTGTTGAGCACCAGCCAGCGCGGCTTGGCGAGCAGGTCTTCACTGAATTTGCCGAGCTCACCGACGATGGAAATGGCATCGCGCACCGGATCGGCGGACGGATCGGTGGGCGCGATGTCCACGAGATGCAACAACACCCGCGTGCGCTGCAGGTGCTTGAGGAAGCGAATCCCCAGGCCCGCGCCGTCGGCGGCGCCTTCGATGAGACCGGGGATGTCGGCCATCACGAAGCTGCGCTGGTCTCCACAGGAGATGACGCCGAGATTCGGATACAAAGTGGTGAATGGATAGTCGCGCCGCCGAGACCGCGGAGATCAAGGTCGACTTGCCGGCGTTGGGCAAGCCTAACAAACCCACGTCCGCGATCACCTTGAGCTCGAGCTCGAGCGAGCGCTGCTCGCCCGGAAGGCCCGGACCGTACTGGCGCGGCGACCGGTTCTTGCTGGTCTTGAAGCGCTGATTTCCCCAACCGCCCTTGCCGCCACGCGCCACCAGCAGTTCCATGTCGGCCACGGCCATGTCACCCAGGACTTCGCCGGTATCAGAGTCGCGAACGATGGTGCCTACGGGGACCATCACCAGCGCGTCCTCGCCACCACGGCCGGTCATGTCGCGGCCGCCGCCCGGCTCACCATTGGCGGCGCGGAACGTGCGTTCCACGCGGAAGTCCACCAGCGTGTTGATGCCTTCACGCGCCCGGAACGTGACGTTGCCGCCGCGCCCGCCATCGCCGCCGTCGGGTCCGCCGAACGGTACGGACTTCTCGCGCCGGAAACTGACGCAGCCGCGGCCGCCGTTGCCGGCTTGGACCTTGACGCGCGCTTCGTCGACAAATTTCATGGAGGGTTCCTGCGGAAACAAAAAACCCGGCTTGTGGCCGGGTTTTGAGCGTCGCGTTGGTTGGGGGACAGTCCGCTTTGGGGACAGTCCCCGACGGCCTTTATTCGGCGTCGACGCTCACGAAGGTGTGCTGCTCGGCGCCCTTCTTGAAGAACTTCACGCGGCCCGGCTTGAGCGCGAACAAAGTGTGATCGGTGCCAATGCCGACATTGCTTCCGGCCCGCATCGTGGTGCCGCGCTGACGGACCAGGATGTTGCCGGCGAGCACGGCTTCACCGCCGAACTTCTTCACGCCGAGGCGTTTGCTGTGTGATTCGCGGCCGTTACGAGTACTGCCGCCTGCCTTTTTATGTGCCATGAGAGCTTGGCTCCAACTATCTAGTGAGTATCTGCTTAAAGATCGGGGCGCGTCAGGCGACGATGCCGGTGATCTTGACCTGCGTGTATTGCTGGCGATGCGTGCCCTGGCGCAGGTAGTGCTTGCGGCGACGGAACTTGACGATGACTTTCTTCTCGCCCTTGCCATGCTTTTCGATGGTGGCAGAAACTTTTCCGCCCTTGAGCAGCGGCGCGCCGACCTTGATGGTGTCTCCGTCTCCGACGAGCAGGACTTCGCCGAACTCAATCGTGGTGCCAGGCTCGCCATCGAGCTTCTCCACCTGAAGGACGGTGCCGTTCTCGACCCGATACTGTTTGCCGCCCGTGGCGATGACCGCGTACATCGTGATAACTCCGGAAACCCGTTCGAAACCAAAGCCTTAAGCCCTGTGCCATTTCGAAGGGAGGCGCATTCTACGTATGCCCCCTCCATCGGTCAAACAGACCGGCAAACCGTAAATTAGGCACTAGAATCAATGCCCTGAATGAGCTCCAAGGTCACCCCTCTGCCCACATCCCGTGCCGCGCCACGCGCCGTCGACGCTCCCGTCATGCCTCTGGAGGAGATTCGCGGCCTGGTGAGAACCGATCTTGCCTCGGTCGACACCATGATTCGCGCGCGGTTGAAGAGCGCGGTGCCGCTGGTGGATCAGGTCGCCGAACACATCATCGGCGGTGGCGGCAAACGACTGCGCCCCCTGTTGTGTGTGCTTGCGGGCCGCGCCTGCGGCATCGAAACGGAAAAACACGTCGAAGCGGCCGCGTTCATCGAGTTCGTGCACACCGCGACTTTGTTGCACGACGACGTGGTGGACGGATCGCAGAAGCGCCGCGGCCGCGCCACGGCTAACAACATCTTCGGCAACCAGGCGAGCGTGCTGGTCGGCGACTTCGTCTACTCGCGCGCCTTCCAGATGATGGCGACCGTGGGTTCGCAACGAGTCATGGAAATCATGGCCGACGCCACCAATGTGATCGCCGAAGGCGAAGTGCTGCAGCTCATGAATGCGCACGATCCCGACACCACCGAACAGCGCTATCTCGAAGTCATCTACCGCAAGACCGGGCGCCTGTTCGAAGCCGGCGCGGAAGTGGCCGCGGTTCTGGCTGGCGCGCCCGCCGCGCGACAGGCGGCGCTTGCCAGCTACGGCAAACATCTCGGCACCGCCTATCAACTCGTGGACGACGTGCTCGACTACAAGTCGGACCCGGCCACCCGCGGCAAGAATCTCGGCGACGACCTGGCCGAGGGCAAGCCCACGCTGCCGCTGTTGCACGCGCTGCGCCATGGCAACGACGAGCAGCGCGCGCTCATCCGGCTCGCGATCGAACAAGGCGGGCTTGCGCAGCTCGGGCCCATTGTCGAAGCCATCGAGTCCACTGGCGGCCTCGACTACGCGGCGAGTTTCGCGCAGCGCGAAACCGCGCAGGCGCTGGCCGCACTCGAAGCTCTTCCCGACACGCCGTACTCGCGCGCGCTGGCGTCACTGGCGCGGTTCGCGCAGGAACGCACGAGCTGACTCAAACCGCCTGCCGCATTGGCGGCATCGTGCCGTAAGTCAGCGCCCGCCACGCCCACTCCGCCGGTCCGTATGCGTAGCGCGTCAACCACCAGCGGCTGAACAGCACCTGCAGCGTGAAGAATACCAGCACTATTCCCGCGATCGCCGTGGTCCCGATCTTGCCGGCCAGCGCCAGGCCCGGACCGACCCCGAACAGCACCAGGCCAAACACCAGGCTCTGGGTCATGTAGTTAGTGAGAGCCATGCGGCCGACGGCCGCGAACGGCAGCAGCAAACTGCGGCCGCGCCCACCCTGGAACGCAACGACAATGGCAGCCACGTAACCCGCGGCCAGCACCGGCACCGCCAGCAAATGAAACGAATTGGCGAGGAATTCGCGGCGCTCGAAATCCGCGATGAGTGGCGATCCGCCCAACAAGGTAGCCAGGCCTTCGAGGATCAGCCCGGCGGGTAGCGCCGAGCGCAGCAGCCGGCGCCAGCCCGGCAGGAAGTCCACCGGGCGGGCTATCCACTCTTTCCGGCCCACCCAGGCGCCGAGCAGGAATCTGCCGAGCGCGTAACACAGCCATCCGAGGATGAGGCCGCTGGCGATGTAGTCGACGAATACCCACTCGAAGAAATTTCCCACGATCCCGAAGTAGTCACCGCGCTCCGACAGTTGCTGGCGCAACAGCACGTCGGAGTCGGCGTATCCGCCGGGCAGACCCGTCCAGCTTCCGGCGCTGCCGAATTCGGCCAGCCCTTTTTGCAGCGTGCGTCCGAACATCGCGAACAGCAGACCGCTGATCACCATCGCTCGCGAACTCAGGCGTCGTAGTGGCAACAGCAGAAATCCAGCGAGCGCGTACAGATGAAGAATGTCCCAGGTCCACAGGAAGAAGAAGTGTGCCGAGCCGATGATCAGCAGCACGAAGAGCCTGCGCCGGTACAGCGCCTCGAAGTCGATGCCGCGCCGCTCCAGCCTTTGCATCTGCAGGTAGAACCCGAGTCCGAACAGAAATGCGAACAGCGTGTTGGCCTTGTCGACGAACAACCACTCGAGCACGTTGCGCAGCGCAAAGTCGATCGGCGCGCTCGGCAGCGAGAGCAATTGCTGCTCCGTCGCCATGATCGATGCGCCCGCAAACCCCGTGAAGTTGACCAGGAACACGCCGAACAACGCGACGCCGCGTAGTACGTCCATGACCTCGACGCGCTCGGCGGCACTGACGGGGGCGGGTTCGGTCACTGGATCCCGAACAGACCGCCAGTCGACGGTTTGGATACGGCGTATTTACCTTGGCGTCCCGGTAACACCACGAGCCATGCGTTTTTCATCCCGGTACCCTCCGACTGCCCATTTGAAGTCTATATATAAGAGTCGAGTGGATCAGGAGCCTCGGCACGGCGATTTGGCCTGTTGGCGGCGTCGGATTGGCCGATTTATGCAGGTTTACGGTGGCGCGACGTAGCGGAATTGAACCTGCCCGGACGCTTCAGTAGACTGCGCGCCCCGCTCGAACAGCGGGTCGCCGTTCAAGGCATTCGGGGTGTAGCTCAGCCTGGTAGAGCACTACGTTCGGGACGTAGGAGTCGAAGGTTCAAATCCTTTCACCCCGACCATTATTTTT
>JBDTSV010000029.1:0-10958 GCA_039930985.1 Pseudomonadota bacterium | reverse complement strand
CCGCCAAGGCACCGACCGAACAGTTGATCGGGAGCCAGATCGGCAACGCGCAGATGCCGGACTTCAGCGCAGTGATCCTGCAATTCGGTTACCACTTCAAGCTGTAGAGCTGTCACAAGGTGACGGCCTGTGGCGTGGACAATTTCACGCCATGGGTGGACCGTGCGAGGTGTTGGTTGAAATCGCCGACGAGTCTGACGCACGCTCAATTGCCGCCGCCGCCGCCGCATGCGCGTGGCGCATCGAAGCCAGGTTCAGCCGCTATCGCAACGACAACATCGTCGCGCGCATCAACGGCTCGGCTGGCACGCCCGTCGAAGTCGACGATGAAACCGCGAACCTGCTCGACTTCGCGGCGCTCATGCACCAACTATCGGACGGAATGTTCGACATCACATCCGGCGTCTTGCGGCGCGCGTGGACGTTTGACGGCGGCGATAGAACTCCAACACGCGGCGACATCGACAACCTTTTGCCGCTGATCGGCTGGTCAAAAGTTTGTTGGGATCGGCCGCGAATCACGCTACTACCCGGCATGCAGATCGACTTCGGCGGCATTGGCAAGGAATACGCCGTCGACCAGGCGACGCAGGCCATCAGCGCCATGAGCCGCGCCGCGGTGCTCGTCAATTTTGGCGGCGACCTGGCGGTCACGCGCGCCCGCGACGGCGGGCGGCCGTGGCGCATTGGCATCGAGGGAATCGTCGCCGGCGCAACTCGTGCAGCAAGGCTCGTGGATCTCACCACTGGGGCGATCACCACCAGCGGTGACACGTACCGGTATGTCGAATTGAATGGCCAACGTCTGCCGCATATCCTCGATCCGCGCGATGGCATGCCCGTGCGCGGCGCCCCGCGTTCGGTCACGGTCGCCGCACCCAACTGTACTAATGCCGGCATGCTGAGCACGCTTGCGATGCTGCGCGGTGCTGGCGCGGAGCAGTTCCTGGAGTCGGAAGGCGCGCGACACTGGGTGCTGCGCCAATGA
Organism: Pseudomonadota bacterium; assembly: GCA_039930985.1. GTDB lineage: Bacteria > Pseudomonadota > Gammaproteobacteria > Steroidobacterales > Steroidobacteraceae > CADEED01. The sequence goes on along the minus strand of JBDTSV010000029.1, from coordinate 9,970 downwards.
GCAAGCAAGCCTAGCCGCGCAGGCGGTCCGCCAGACTCGCGAACCCCCGTGCCTCGGCAAGCTCGGCCGCGGTGGCGCGTTCACGATTGCGCAACCGCGGATTCGCGCCGGCCGCGAGCAACCTGGTGCAGATCGCCGCATTGCCGGTGCGTGCCGCCGCCATCAGCGCCGTATCGCCGTATTCATCGGTCGCGTCCACCTGCGGTTTGCGATCGAGCAGCAGCGCCACGATCTGCGCCTGGCCGGCTTCCGCCGCCATGCGAAGTGGCGGCTTCGCATGGGTACCGCGATCGTCGACGTCCGCACCCGCGGCGAGCAGCCGCGCAACGACCAGCTGCGAGCCCGCGCGAACGGCCGCCAGCAGCGGCGAGTCGGCATCGCGATTGGCGCCGTTCGGATCCGCGCGAACGGCGAGCAGAACTTCAACCACCGCGGCGCTGCCGGCAGCCGACGCGTACCACAAGGCCGTGCGCCCTCCCGCATCGGTGCCGTCGACCGCGGCGCCGCGATCCAGAAGTAGTTTGACCATGTCGGGGTTGGCGATCCGCGCGGCCTGCATGAGTGGAGTGCGGCGCGCGGCGTCGGCCGCGGATGCGGGAATTCCGGCGGCCAGCAAAGCCCTGGTCATCGCCGCGTCACCGCGCCGGACGGCCACCGACAACAGCGGCGCGCCGTCGCGTGGATCGATCGCCATGCCCGCCGCGGTGAGCGCGGTGAACAGCGACACGTCTCCGTCACGCACCACGCGTTCGATTGTGCGCAAACCATCCGGCGATTTGCGGCGCGGATCGGCGCCAAGCTCGAGCAGCGCGCCGAACGCCTGGCGAGAATGCGACTCGATGGCCACTTGCAGCGGCGACGCGCCCTGCGGCGTCAGCGCCTCGAGGCTCGCCCCGGCGGCCACGCGCCGACGAACTTCCGCGACGTCGTCGCGCGCCACCGCGACCGACAGCGGCGGCCATCCCTGATAGAGGACTCCGGTTCGAGTTGCATCCATGCCGACGGATGCACTTTGCAGCGCGACCACATTCGTTGCATGGCCACCGGCGGCTCGCAGCGCATCGAGCGCCGCGGCCGCATTGCGCTGCAGGGCCAGATCGAATGCGGTCCAGCCGCGCAGGTCGGCGTGATCGATCGCGGCGCGCGCGGCGCGCAGTGCGCTGATCTGCTCGGCGCTGTTGCCGGCGGCCGCGCGGAACAGCGCGGTGCGGCCGGCACGGTCAGCCGCGTCCACGCGCGCGCCTGCGGCGAGCAGGATGCGGGTCACATCCGCATCCGGATGTTCGGCTGCGAGCATCAGCGGCGTCACGCCGAAATCATCGGCCGCATTTGCGTCCGCACCGGCGCGCAGAAGCATCTGCGTCGCACCGGGCGCATCATCCCCCGCGGCCTGGAACAAGAGCGTTCGCCCGAAGTCATCTTTTCGATTCGCGAGCGCCGGTGCGCCGACTGCCTCCAGCATCGGCAAGTCATCGCTGCGCGTGGCCACGCGCGCGATCTCGAATCGCAGGTCCGCGGCAAGACCGGCCGCCATGCGGGCATCCACCAGCGGCAGGCGGTGCGCTTCGTTTGCCGCGATCGCAGGCGCATATCCTGCGGCGGCTGCACGCTCGATCCAGGCGGAAGCTTCGGCGCGTTCGGTCGCCGGGCCGGCCGCGAGCAACGCCGCGAGCGCGTAGCCAGCGGGTGCATGACCGCCCTGTGCGGCGCGACGCAACGAATCGCGCGCCGCCACCCGGTTCGCGTTCACGCCGATACCGTTCCACCAGGCGAGCCCTAACAAATATTGGGCATCGGGCGATCCGCGCCCCGCCTCCGCTCGCAACAGTTCCACCGCCCGCTCGAACTGCTTGGTGCGGATAGCCAGGCGTGCGGTCTCGAGGTCCGCGTAAGGAGGTGGCGCGGCAGCGAATGCCGGAGCCATGGCGAGCATGAGGGCGGCCAGTAAAGATTTCATGCGGTACCGTACTTGGTTTCGAGGGCGATGCCGATGGTGCGCAGGAACTCGTCCGGCAGCACACCACCGGCGTTCACGATCACGGCATCGTTGGCGAGCCGCAGCAGTTTTCCCTGTTGCTCCAAGGTCACGACATCGGCATCGATTCGTCGCGGCTGCGAATTGAGCAAGACCGTCAGAATGCCGCTGGCCTGCGCGTGTGCCAGTCGCTCGCGATTGCGCGACTTGGCGCGCGCGAATGCATCACCGCGGTACGACAGCGTGACCGCGGAGGCTCCCGCCTCGGCGACGCTCGCGGCCGCCTCCAGTGCACTGTCGCCGCCGCCAACCACCAGAACGCGTTGCTCGCGATATTGCTCGGGATCCAGCAATCGATACACGACCTTGGGCAGTTCCTCACCGGGGACTCCGAGCTTGCGGGGGGTGCCCCGGCGGCCAATCGCCAGCAGCACATTCACGGTCGAATATTGACCCTTGGCCGTGCGGACCAGATAGCCGCCGCTGGGTTGCGCTTCAATCGCCGCTACGCGCTCCTGGTAGTTGAACTCGAGGCCTTCGCGGCGTTCGATGTTCTGCCAGAACTTCAACAGCTCTTCTTTCGACGTGTTCGTGAAGCGGATCTTGCCGACCAGAGGCAACTCCGCCGGCGAGGTCATCACCATCTTTCCGCGCGGGTACTGATAAACGCAGCCGCCCAGCGACTCCTGTTCGAGCACGGCAAACTTCAACCCCAACGATTTTGCGGTGAGCGCCGCGCCGAAGCCCGCCGGGCCCGCGCCGACGATGACGAGGTCCAAGCCACTCCGCGCGCGCGGCCGGCGAGCGTGGATTGCCTCGACTGCCTGGCGGCCTTGCATCAACGCGTTGCGAATGAGGCCCATCCCGCCTAACTCCCCGGCAATGAAGATCCCCGGCATTGACGTCTCGAACTCCGGCGACAGCAGCGGGATGGTGATGCCGCGAGTCTCCGTGCCGAAAACGAGTGTGATGGCGTCGGTCGGGCATGCCGCCTTGCACGCGCCGTGACCTATGCAGTCCGCGGGACTGATGAGCTGCGCTTTGCCGGCAATGAGACCGAGCACTTGGTGGTGCGGCTGTTCGGGACAGGCGGTGACGCAGGCGCCGCAGCCAAGGCAGCGATTCGCGTCGATGACTGGATGCAGCGACGCGGGCTCGACCAGACCGGCTTCGCGCGCTTCCTCGAGCGTGGCGACATTGACCGCCTCACCGCGCCGCCGCCGCAGCCAGTAGATAGTCCAGATCGCCAGCAGCGGCAACACATAGACCAGGTATGGCGACAGATTTGACATAGACATTGTGCTGGCGTGATGAGCAGGCTAAGTCGTGATTTGTTTGGCGGTAATGGGTAGTTCTCCTACTTGTGACCTAACATCCTGCGGTTCACCATGAATCTGCGAAAAAGGTCTCAAATTCAGTAGCTTGCTGTCGCTGAATCGCGACGTGAATGCTCGCGATCGTCGCGGGGAGAACGCTCTTGGGAGCAATCGGATTCTGGTCGATCGCGACACTCATGGTGATCGCGACCACCGCAGTATTGGTCGTGCCATTGTTCTGGCGCGCGCACGGCACCGTGCAGATCGCCGCCGCGCCGGGCGTGGCGCGGGCGTCGCGCCGGCGATTTGCCCTGCTCACCGCGGCTGCCGTTCCCCTCATCGCGCTCGGGCTCTACGTCTTCTTCGGTAGCCCGGACCTCGCGGTCGCGCCGCCGCCACCCGCCAGCGAAGTCGCTTTGATGCACGCACGGGCCGCAATGCGCGGGGGTGGAGAAGCCGGCGGCGATCTCGATGCGGCAATCGAAAAACTGCGCCTTCGGCTCGCCAGCAATCCCGACGACGCCGACGGCTGGCGCCTTCTCGCCCAGTCTTACGAATTCCAGGGACGCACTGCGGAGGCCGCGGAAGCTAACAAACACGCCGGCGGCGGCGCAGCCATGCCGGCTACTTCTGCGGCAACCGCGCCCGACGCCGATTCGGCGCGGCTTGCGCAAACCGCCGAGCAGCATCGCCACGCACGACAGTTTCCGCAGGCGGTCGCGGCCTACGCCGAACTCGCGCGCCGCGGGAGCATGAGTGCCGACCAATGGGCGGACTATGCGGACGCACTGGGCGGCGCTCGCGGCAAGCTGGACGACGACGCGGCGGCCTGCATCGATAACGCGCTGCGCATCGATCCGGATCATGCGAAGGCATTGTGGTTGCGCGCGAGCTGGCAAACGCAGCGCCAGGACTACGCCGCGGCACTGATCACCTGGCAGCGGCTCGCCGCAATACTTCCCGTCGATTCGCCGGACGCGGGCATCATCGCCGCGAATCTCGCCGAAGCGCGCGCCAAACTACCTGCCGGCGCACGCGCTCCATCGGCACCCAGCCGCGTTGTTCTGCGCGGCAGCGTACGGCTCGATCCGCGCTGGAAAGATCGCGTCGCGACCGGCACCGTGTTGTTCGTGTTCGCTCGCGCTGCCGATGAGCGCGGGCCGCCGCTCGCCGTGCTGCGCACCACGGCGGGATCGTGGCCGCTGCAATTCGAACTCGATGACAGCAACGCAATGATGCCGGATCGAAAACTGTCCGACTTCACGCGTGTCATTCTCGAAGCGCGCCTTTCGCGCAGCGGCAATGCATCGCCGCAGCCCGGCGACTTGCGGGCGGTCAGCGGCGTGCTGAACCCCAGGGCCGCGCAGACACAGCAGCTGACCATCGCCGAAGAAGTCGGCGACGCGCCCGCGATCAAGGGCAGCTGACCCATGTCGCAGCAAGCTCGACACATTGCGCCGATTCGCGCCGCGACGCATGCAGCCGCGCCCGCGACGCTGCCGATGCCTGACAAGGTTGGTGTCGATTCGCAGCCGGCACCAGCCTGGTGGCAACCGACACCAGCGCGCATCGGCTTCGCCCTGGCCGCGCTGCTCATCTTCCTGGGATTCAAGCTTCCGCTGGCTCGCGTGCTTTCACCCGAGCGCGGCCTCGGCTACGCGCTCGGCATCATCGGTGGCAGCGCCATGCTCCTCCTGCTGGTCTATCCGGCGCGCAAACGCCTGCCGTGGCTGCGCGTCGTCGGTTCGGTGAAGGGCTGGTTCCAGTTTCACATGGTGCTCGGTGTCGCCGGTCCCTTGTGCATTCTCTATCACTCGAATTTTTCACTGGGCGCGACCAACAGCAACGCCGCGCTGTTCGCCATGGTGATCGTGTCGGCGAGCGGCATCGTCGGCCGATATTTCTACGCGCGCATCCACTGCGGACTGTACGGCCATCGCACCAATCTCGCGGAACTGCAGGCTTCGGCGGAAGTCTTGCGCGCCAAGGTGGCGGGCGCGAGCTTCGTTCCTGATCTGCTGACGGCGCTCGATGTGGCCGAGCGCCGTCTGTCCGAACGCAGCAAGGCGCCGCTGCGCGTACTCATGCGACCGATCACGGTCAGCGCACGAATGTGGGTCGAGCGGTACCGACTCACACGCCAGGCGGTTCGTGAGCTGAACAACACCGCCGCACGCTCGCGTGTGTTGGCGGAACGACAGGCGCATTTCGAACGCGCCGTGCGGCGTTACATCGCGCGCCGCCTGCAGGCGACACGTCAGGTGGTCGAGTTCGAAGCGTACGAAAAGCTGTTCTCGCTGTGGCACGTATTGCATCTGCCGTTGTTTTTCATGTTGCTGATCGCGGGCGTCGTACACGTCGTCGCGGTGCATGTTTACTGAAGCGACGAACGTGTGACCAAGGGCACGGGGCGCATTCTGATGACATTCGCGGCATGCATGACTCTGGCGTCGACCGGCTCACGGATCGCAAGCGCGGCCGGCATCGAGAAATTGCTGATGCCGGGCGAAGTGAGCAACGCGCACGCGAAACTCGAAGACAATTGCGCCAATTGCCATGATCGCAGTGACCGTTCGCGGCAGACGGCTCTGTGCCTCGAATGCCACAAGGACGTCGCCGCCGACGTGACTGACAAAAAGGGCATGCACGGCCGGCTCCCCAACATCGCCAGTGGCGAGTGCAAGGCCTGTCACAGCGAACATCTCGGCCGCAAGGCCGACATCGTCAAGCTGGTGGCGGCGGCCTTCGACCATCGGAATACGGATTTCCGCCTCGATGGCGCGCACGGAGCACTGCCCTGTGAATCCTGCCACGCCGCCGACAAGCCGTTCCGTGAAGCGAACAGCGCCTGCGGCAGCTGCCACAAATCGGTCGACGTGCATCGTGGAGGCTTAGGCGGCGGGTGCGGCTCATGTCACACGACTCTGAGCTGGTCGAACCCCCGCTTCGATCACGACAAGACCAAATTTCCGCTGCACGCCGCGCATCGAGACACCGCCTGCGCCGCCTGCCACATCGCCGGACATTACAAGGACACGCCGCAACGCTGCAGCGCGTGTCACGCGCCCGACGACGTTCATCGGGGCTCGCGCGGTGAGAACTGCGCCGAGTGCCACGGCGAAGCCGCCTGGAAAACCACCAAGTTCGATCATGCTAAGGAAGCCGGTTTCGCGCTGCTTGGCCGGCACAGCTCGCTCGACTGCGCCGGTTGCCATCGTAGCGGCCGATTCGAAGACGAGTTGCCGAAGACCTGCATCGGTTGCCACCGCAGTGCCGACGCGCATGCCAGCCGCTTCGGTGAAGACTGCGCGAGCTGCCATGACAACGACGCCTGGCGCCCGGTCGCGTTCGATCACGCCTTTAAGACGAAATTCGCGCTGCTCGGCAGTCACGCGAAACTCGACTGCCACTCCTGCCACACCGGCCGCACGGCGACCCAGAAATTGGCCACCGATTGCGCCGGGTGTCATCGCGGCGACGACGTGCACGGCGGCGCGCAGAAGGCCACCTGCGAAACCTGCCACGACAACGACAATTGGCGTGCCGTCGCCAACTTCGACCACGACCTCGGCGACTTCCCGTTGTTAGGCATGCACGTGGTCGTAGGTTGCGGCCAGTGCCATGCCTCACGGGCCTTTGTCGGTACGCCGCGGGAGTGTGTCTCCTGCCATCGCAGCAGCGACGTTCACAAGGGCGGACTGGGCCGAGACTGCGCCGCCTGCCATTCGCCGAACGGCTGGCGCGTATGGGATTTCGATCACAACACCCAGACGGATTTCGCGCTGACCGGCCGCCACACCCAGCTCACCTGCGGCGAATGTCATCGTCGCCCCGCTGGGGAGGTGAAGTTGCCAGCCGACTGCGCTTCATGCCACCGCGACAACGACATCCATCTCGGCCAATTCGGCGCGCAGTGCCAACGCTGCCACACCACGCTCACCTTTAAAGGAGCGCGCATCCAATGAAGACCGCACGGACGAATCGGGGATTCGCGCTGCTGCTCCTCTGGTTGGTACCGCTGATCGGTCACGCGCAGCAGAACGGCCAGCAGCAGTTCGACCATCTCACCACCGGCTTCGAATTGCTCGGCAAACATCGCGACACCGGATGCGAGAACTGTCACGTGAGCGCAGTGTTCAAAGGCACACCGCGCGAGTGCTCCTCCTGCCACGCGAAAGGCACGCGCATCAACGCGCTGCCCAAACCCTCCAGCCACATTCTGAGTTCGGAACGTTGTGGCTCGTGCCATACGGCCACCAGCTTCAGCCCGAGCGTGCACTTCGATCACGCGGAATCGTTGGGAAGTTGCGCCGCGTGCCACAACAATGTTCAGGCGGCGGGCAAACCACGCACTCACTTGCAGACCAGCGCGGGCTGCGAGACCTGCCATCGGACCAGCGCCTGGTCGCCGGCCACTTTCGATCACGCGACGATCACCGGCAATTGCGCCGTCTGCCACAACGGCATGCAAGCCACCGGCAAGAACGCCGCGCACATTGCCAGCACCAACACTTGCGAGAGCTGCCACAACGTCACCATCTGGAAGCCCGCGACGCGCGTTGACCACACGCAAGTCGTCGGTGCCTGCGCCACTTGCCACAACGGTGCTCGCGCCACCGGCAAGAACGCCGCGCACATCGCCAGCAGCGATCGCTGCGACAGCTGCCACACGGTGAACGCCTGGCGGCCCGCGACTCGCGTCGATCACACGCAGGTGCTCGGTAGTTGCGCCACTTGCCACAACGGCACGATCGCCAGCGGCAAGAGCGCCGGGCATATCGCCAGCGGGACTGCCTGCGAAGGCTGCCATTCGACTTCGACGTGGCGGCCCGCCACTCGCGTCGATCACACTCTGGTGACCGGCAACTGCTTCTCCTGCCACAACGGCACCACGGCCACTGGAAAGACGCCGACGCACGTCGCCAGCGACAACACCTGCGAGAATTGCCACATGACCACCGCCTGGCGACCAGCGGGTTTCAACCACTCGGGTGTCGTCGCCGGCACCTGCGCCACTTGTCACGACGGTGTGCGCTCGACCGGCAAGCCGGTCAATCACATCGTCACCGCGCTCGCCTGCGACAGCTGCCATACAACCGTCGCGTGGACGCCGGCGCGCTTCTCGCACATCGGCATCACCTCCAATTGCTCGTCGTGTCACAACGGCACCACCGCGACCGGCAAGAACGCCACACACATCGTCACCAGCGGCACCTGCGAAGCCTGCCACTCCACGTCCGCCTGGAGACCCGCGACGCGCGTCGATCACACGCAGCTCTCCGGCACCTGCTTCTCCTGCCACAACGGCACCACGGCCACCGGCAAGAACGCCACGCATATCGCCAGCGACAATTCGTGCGAAACCTGCCATGTCACCTCGGGTTGGCGCCCGGCGCGCTTCGATCACGCCGGGGTCGCGCCCGGCAGCTGCGCCACCTGCCATGACGGCGTTCGCTCCACCGGCAAGCCCGCGAACCACGTGCCGACCACCGCTGCCTGCGACAGCTGCCACACGACGACGACGTGGATTCCTGCCACGTTCTCGCACAGCGGGATTACGAGTGGCTGCTCGACCTGCCACAACGGCACGATCGCCAGCGGCAAGAGCAGCACGCATATCAGCAGCACCGTGAGCTGCGAGAGCTGTCATTCGACCACGGCGTGGCGGCCGGCCACGCGGGTCGATCACACCCAGGTGAGCGGCAGCTGCTTTACCTGCCATAACGGCACGATCGCGACCGGAAAGAACGCCAATCACATCGCCAGCAACAACACCTGCGAAAGCTGCCACGTGACCACGGCCTGGCGGCCGGCGCGCTTCGATCATGCCGGCGTCGCCGCCGGCACTTGCGCCACCTGCCACGACGGTGTGCGCTCCACCGGCAAACCGACCAACCACGTTCCGACGACCGCGTCGTGTGACAGTTGCCACACCACCATCGCGTGGACTCCCGCGCGTTTTTCGCATACCGGCGTGACCGGTGGCTGCTCGAACTGCCACAACGGCACGAACGCCACCGGCAAGGACCCGGGTCACATGACCACGGCCCGCGAATGCAATACCTGCCACACCACCACGGCGTGGACGCCGCTCATATTCCGCCACACCTCGCCTAACTATCCGGGCGACCACCGCGTAGCGCTGACCTGCACTTCCTGCCACTCGAGCAACACCGACCAGGTGGTGTGGCGCACGCCGGCATACGCCAATTCCTGCGCGGGTTGCCACGCGAGTCGATACAAGAGCGATCCGCACACCAAGATCAACGGGACTAACACCAAGTACACGGTCTCGGATCTGCGCAATTGCTCGGGCGCGTGCCACGTCTACTCGGATGCGACGCTGACCACGATTTCGCGAACGCGCAATGGCCCGCAGCACCGCGTCACCAATGCCAGTTTCAACTGAAAATCGACTGCGGCTGCGCGTCGCGTTGTTGATGGTGCTGGGCGCCAGCCCGGCGAGCGCACAATTCGCAGGTCCCCTGCTCGACGCCGTCGACAGCAGTGATGGCGAGCGTCACGTAAACGTTGTCGTGCAATTGCGCTGCAGCGGCCGCTATCTCAGCCACCGCCCGCAGGACCACGGATCGTCGGTCACCGTCCGCCTCAGGCTCGGCGCCGACTGCGGGCCCGCGGACGACGTTCGCACCAGCGAGCGAGCACCGGGCGGCGGCGG
>JBDTSV010000028.1:0-6136 GCA_039930985.1 Pseudomonadota bacterium | reverse complement strand
ATTCGACATGGTGGATGGTTACATCAGCATGGACGCGCCGCTCGCGCGTGCGCTGATGCGCAAGGGCCTGGACGACGAAGTGAAGGTGCAGCTTCCCAATGGTGACCGCAGCTACATCGTGGTGGAGATCTCCTACGAATAAGTGATATCCGGGGCTTGTCGGCAGTCGGTAATAGCTGTAATTTCTGTCAATACAGAAATTACTGGCAGTCCCTATGCACCTCACCGACACCATGCAGCGCTACATCGTCCATTGGGGAGAGATGGGCAGCCGGTGGGGCATGAACCGCTCCGTGGCGCAGATTCACGCCCTTCTTTATCTATCCGAGAAGCCGCTCAACGCCGATGAGATCGGCGAGACGCTCGGAATCGCGCGTTCCAACGTGAGCACCGGTCTCAAGGAACTCGCCGGCTGGGAACTGGTTCAGATCACTCACGTGCTCGGCGACCGGCGCGACTTCTTCGCGGCCCAGCACGACACCTGGGAAGTGATCCGCGCGATCATCGAGGGCCGCAAGCGGCGCGAGCTCGATCCGACGCTGGCTGCACTGCGGGAATGCGCGGCGCAGCTCAAGAGCGACAAGGAGACCCCGGACGGCGTGCGCGCACGGATCGTCACGCAGCTCGAATTCCTCGAGACCGTCACGCGCTGGTACGACTCCGTGAAGCGCCTGCCGCGCAAGACCCTGCTCAAGATGATGCGCATGGGTGAGCGCATCGCAAAAGTGCTCGGCGACTGAGGCGCACATGACGCGAGCCACTACACTGCGCCAGCCACTCACGCGCGAGCGGGCCACGCCGCAGCGTCATGGTATGCGCGAGGTGCTCGGAGCGGAGGCCTGGAGCCGCCTGCCCGAAGCGGTGCGCGAGCGGTTCGCGGATACCGCGGCTGAAACGCACTACGCCGGCGCATTCGAAGTGGTGCTGGCCAGCGCTCTCGGCAGGATGTTCGGCTGGCTCGGGACCATGTTCGGCACACCGGTGGCGCCGCGTACCGGGCTCAACGTCGAAGCACTAGTGCGCGTGTGCCCCAACGCGCACGGCGTCGGCTGGGAGCGTGAGTATCGCTGGGCAGACGGCGGCAGCGACCTGGTGCGGTCCACCAAGGTCGTGACCGACGAGGGTGAGCTCATCGAAAAACTTCCCGCGCGCCTGTGCATGCCGCTGCACACCTACGAGCGCGATGGGGTGCTGCACTTCGTGAGCCGCGGCTACTACTTCGACCTTGGATTCGGTTTGAAGCTGCGGCTCCCCGGCTTCTTTTCACCGGGCGCGACGCACGTCGAACACATCGATCTCGGCCACGGCTGGTTCCGCTTCACCATGACCGTCACGCACCCGGTGTTCGGTGTCTTGTTTTTTCAAAGCGGGCGCTTTTGCGCCATGGAACAGTAGTCACCGCCGCCCGTGCGCTAGACGCGCACGTTCTTGAACTGCCAGGGATCGGTCTTGTCGAGGTCTTCAGGGAACAGGCGCTCGCGATCGTGCAGCGGCGTCCAATCGCTGTATGCGCCAGTCATCGTGCCGAGGTAAGGCAGGCAAATCTCCAGATTGCGCCGGAAGTCGATCTCGTCGGGCTCGACGAGGCCGGCGTTGGGATTTTCCATGGCCCAGACCATGCCGGCGAGACACGACACCGTGACCTGCAGACTGGTGGCGTTGTTGTGAGGGGCGAGCTTGCGCGCTTCTTCGATCGAGAGCTGCGAGCCGTACCAGTACGCGTTTTTCTTGTGTCCGGCGAGCAGCACACCGAGCTCGTCGACGCCGCCAATGACTTCGTCGAGCAGGATGCGCTGGCGATCCTGCAGGTGCCAGTTGCGGCCGGCGAATTCGTGCAGCGAGACGATGGCCGAATCGCACGGGTGGTAGGCGTAGTGCACCGTCGGCCGGTACACGACCTCGGAACTCTGCCGGACCGACAGGTAGTCGGCGATGGAGATGGCTTCGCCGTGCGTGATGAGGAAGCCGAAAAAATGCCCGGCCTTCGGCGTCCAGGTGCGCACACGCGTGGCGGCGCCCGGCTGCATCAGGTAGATAGACGCGCCGCTGCCGAAGTCGTAACGCTTGCCGTCGCGCGGAAAGTTTTTCTCGTGCGTGCCCCAGCCGAGCTCGCTCGGCTGCTGGCCTTCGCTCACGAAACCGTCCACCGACCAGGTGTTGACGAACTCGTTGAACTGCTTCGGCTTGTTGGTGATCTGGGTATCGCGCTCGGCGATGTGGATGACCTTGATCCCGAGTTTGCGCGAGAGCTGGCCCCAATCGTCGCGGGTCTTGGGATCGCCGGCCTCGACGCCGGTGTCAGCCGCGATGTTGAGCAAGGCCTGCTTGACGAAGTGCGACACCAGGCCTGGGTTCGCGCCGTGAGTCATCACCGCCGTGGGTTGACGCGTGCCCTGCGCGCGAAGGCCAAGGGCTTCTTCGCGAAGCGCGTAGTTGGTGCGCTTGGCGTGCGGAATCGTGGCGTCGGTGTAGCCGCCCGGCCATGGCTCGATGCAAGTGTCGAGATACATCGCGCCCTTCGACCAGCACAGCTTGATCAGCGCGATCGACGAAACGTCGACTGACACATTGAGCACGAAGTCACCACGGCCGATGTACGGGTCGAGCTCGCGGCGGAAATTGTCACGCGTCAGCGGCAACACCACGAACTTCACGCCATAGGATTCCGCGACTTTCCGGCCGCGCTCGTCGCCCGTGACGATGGTGATTCGCTCTTTCGGAATGCCAATGTGGCGCAACACGAGCGGCAGCGTGCCCTGACCGATGCTGCCAAATCCGATGAAGACGATGCGTCCCGGAAACTCGATGTGAATCTTAGGCGTGGACATGAAAATTGACCCCGTACAAATCAGGGCGTGAGGGTATCAACCATCAACAGGGGTTGCCACCCGACACTTTTTTTCGAAACAGGGCTTTTTGAAATCGAGAATTGTCAGGAACTGACGTCGCGCCAGCTCGGCGGAAACGTGCGTTCGTAGCCGGGCAGCGATTCGACGCGTTGCAGCCAGCGGCCGAGCGCCGGGTAATTCGCTTCCACCGGCAGAAAGCGCGATGACAACTCGCGCGCTTCGGGCAGCGCCAGCGCTCGCAACAACAATTTGATTCCGGGATAGATCATGTAATCCGACGCGCCCGGCTTGTCGCCGACGATCCACGGCCCCTTCGAGAGCCGGCCTTCGATGGTGCGCGCTTCACTGCCGATCATGTGCATGGCGTAAGTGCTGTCGTCGGAGTGCGGATCGCCGATGCGATTGAGCAGTGCCCGCGTGATGCGCAGGACATAGGGCTCGATGTACGCCTGGTACTCGCAACACACGCGCATGATGACCGCACCTTCTTCCGGCGAATCGCCGAACAGCGGCTTCGCGGGATACTTGCGATCGAGGTAGTACATGACGGCGAGCGACTCGAACACCACGTAGTCGCCGTCCTTGAGCGTCGGCACGCGGCCGCGCGGATTCAGCGCCAGCATGTGCGGGGACTTCTGCTCCTGCATGGCGGTTTGCAGCAGATGGCTGCGGTACTCGAGTCCTTTGTGTTCGAGTGCAAGCAGCACGCGCCACGAATATGGACTGCCGCTACCCCAGTAAACGTCGATGGCCATGAGTGATCCGGATTGTAAAATGCGCCATGCGCCATTTCACCACGCTCATCGACGCCAACACACTCTCCGAACAGCTTTCGCGTGACGACCTGGCGCTCTTTGATTGCCGGTTTGATCTCGGCAAAGTGGCCTGGGGCGAAACCGAGTACGCCAGCGCTCATCTGCCCGGCGCGCTCTACCTTCATCTCGATCGCGATCTTTCGAGCCCTATCACCGAGCGCAGCGGGCGCCATCCTTTGCCCGATCCGGCCAGCTTCGCCCGCCGGCTCGGCGAGCTCGGAGTCGACGCAGACACCCAGGTCATCGCCTATGACCAGGGCAACGGCGCACATGCCGCGCGCCTGTGGTGGCTGGCGCGCTGGATCGGCATACGCTACGTCGCCGTGCTCGACGGTGGCATGGCGGCGTGGCGGGCCGCCGGACTGCCGCTCGTCGCCAGTGTGCGCAATCCGCAAGCCCGGCAACTTTCGTGGTCGGTGGACGCCGACGCCTGGTTGACCAGCGAAGCCGTCGACGATCTGCGGCGGCGTCCGGGAAACCTGCTCATCGACGCGCGCAGCGCCGAGCGGTTTGCCGGGCAGAACGAGACCATCGATCCGGTCGCCGGCCATGTGCCCGGCGCACGCAATCGTCCGTTTGCCAGCAATCTCGGCTCCGACGGACGATTCCTGCCGCCGCAGGAGTTGCGCCGGCGTTTCGCGACACTGCTCGGCTCGGTGCCCGCCGCCGCGCTCATATCGATGTGCGGCTCCGGCGTCACCGCCTGCCACAACCTGCTGGCGCTCGAACACGCCGGCCTTACGGGTGCGCGCCTGTATGCCGGATCCTGGAGCGAGTGGATCCGCGATCCGCGCCGACCCATCGCCACAGGCACGTACTAGTCACGCTGATTTGATATCGTGCGCGCCAACGTGGCAGCCGAACCAAACCCAACTTCCGCGAGCGAAGCGCTCGCGCGACGCACCGAACGACCCATTCCCTGGTCGATCGACGATTCCGCCGAGCTCTACCAGGTCAACGCCTGGGGCAAGGGCTACTTCTGCGTGAATCCCGAAGGCCACCTGGTGGTGCGCCCGGACATGAGCGCGGAGCGTGAGATCGACCTGTTCGACGTCGTACAGGGACTGAAGGAGCGCGAGCTCACTACCCCGGTGGTCGTGCGTTTCTCCGACATCCTGGCGCATCGTCTCAAGCACCTGCATGACGCGTTCGCGCAGGCGATCGCCGAGAACGACTATCAGAATCGCTACACCGCGGTGTTTCCCATCAAGGTGAACCAGCAGCGCCTGGTGGTCGAAGAGGTCTATCGCTACGGCCGGCCGTTCGGCTTCGGACTCGAGGTCGGCAGCAAGCCCGAACTCCTGTCGGTCATGACCATGACCGCGGACTCTCCCGAGCGCCTCATCGTCTGCAACGGATTCAAGGACGACAGCTATCTCGAAGCGGTGATCATCGCCACCAAGCTCGGCCGCACCATCATCCCGGTGGTCGAGAATTTCAGCGAGCTGCCGGCCATTCTCAAGTACGCCGAGAAATACAACGTGCGGCCGCGCATCGGCGTGCGCGTCAAGCTCGCGAGCGAGGGCTCGGGCAAGTGGCGCGACTCGGCCGGCGACAAATCCAAATTCGGCCTGTTCATCACCGAGATTCTCGAGCTAGTCGCCATTCTGCGCGAAAAAAATATGCTCGATTGCCTGCAGCTCGTGCACTGCCATCCGGGCAGCCAGCTCCAGGACATCCGCCGCGTCAAGGACGCCATCAACGAGCTCGCGCATGTCTACGCAGAGCTGCGATTGTTAGGCGCGGGTCTGCAATACATCGACGTGGGCGGCGGTCTGGGAGTCGACTACGACGGCAGCGGCACCAATTTCGCCTCGTCGATGAACTACACGCTCAACGAATATGCGAACGATGTGGTGTATCGAATCGCCAACGTGTGCAACACGCGCAAGATTCCGCACCCGATGATTGTCAGCGAGTCGGGGCGCGCGATCGCCGCGCACCACAGCGTGCTCGTCTTCAACACGCTCGGCACCTCGGCGCTCGATCAGTTCAAGGTCACAGGGCGCGAAGACCAGGAAAGCGGCGCGGCGCTGCCGCAGCCGGTACGCGATCTGCTCGACGCCTACCGTACGGTCACCGAGCGGCGCGTGGTCGAGTGCTATCACGACGCACAGACTGCCCGCGATCAAGTGCTGCAGATGTTCAATCTCGGCCTGGTGACGCTCGAGCAGCGCGGCCTCGCCGAGCGGCTGTACTGGGCCACCTGTGCCCGGGTGCGCGACCTCACGCGCAAGCTGGACGAAGTGCCCGAGGAACTCGAGGACATCGAATCCATCCTCTCGGACATCTACTTCTGCAACTTTTCGGTATTCCAGTCGCTGCCCGATAGCTGGGCCATCGACCAGTTGTTCCCGATCATGCCCATCCACCGGCTCAATGAACGGCCCACGCGCACCGGCGTGCTGGCCGACATCACCTGCGATTCGGACGGCAAGATCGACCGTTTCGTCAGCCAGCGCGACGTGAAGA
>JBDTSV010000027.1:0-8400 GCA_039930985.1 Pseudomonadota bacterium | reverse complement strand
TGCACTTCGAGACCTGCTACCACCAGGGCATCGAGTTCTGCATCGAGCGCGGCATCGCCAGGTTCGAACCTGGCACCCAGGGCGAGCACAAGGTGAGCCGCGGTTTCGTGCCGGTGAATACCTGGTCGATGCACTGGATCGTCGATTCGCGCTTTCGCGCCGCCATTGGCGACTACCTCGAGCGCGAGGGGGCCCACGTCGACGAGTACGCGCGGGAAATAGAGCATCACGTGCCTTATCGGGACGCGCGACGGGACGCGCGCAGCAAGTAACGATGAACAAGAACATCACCTGGCTCGCTCCCGAGGGCGATCGCGAGTGGTTTCCGCCGCTCGATCAGGCGTTGGACGAGCCCGAAGGCCTGCTGGCGGCCGGCGGCGACCTGTCGCCGGCCAGGCTGCTGGCGGCATATCGGCGAGGCATATTTCCCTGGTACTCAGCCGGACAGCCGGTGCTGTGGTGGTCGCCGAACCCGCGTGAAGTGCTGCTCCCGGCCGAGTTCCGGTGCTCGCGAAGCCTGGGCAAAACACTGCGAAATCGGGGCTTTGAGGTGACTTTCGATCGCGACTTCGCCGGGGTCGTCGACGCCTGCGCGGTGCGGCGCGAACATTCGGCAGGTACCTGGATCACGCCGGAAATGCGCGCCGCGTATTGCGATCTGCACTCGCGCGGTCACGCGCACAGCGTGGAAGTCCGCCTGAATGGCGCGCTGGCGGGCGGTTTGTACGGCGTGCTGCTGGGCCGGGTGTTCTTCGGCGAATCGATGTTCAGCCGGGAGCGGGACGCCTCGAAAACAGCGCTAGCCCACCTGGTTGAACATGGCGTTGTTGCGGGCCTCCAACTCATCGATTGCCAGCTACCTACACCGCATCTGCGTTCGTTGGGCAGCAGGCCAATGCCCCGTCCCGAATTCAGCGCGCTGGTGGCTCAATACACCAGCGGGGGCGACGTAGCACTCTTTTCGGCAACCTGAAATCCGCTCGCCAAAGGCACTTTTCTGGCAGAATTCGCCGCCTTCTCGGGTGCCACAGGTAACGGATGTCGAAAGAAGATGCGATTCAGATGGAAGGCGAAGTCGTCGAGACTTTGCCTAACACTACTTTCCGCGTGAAGCTGAAGACCGGTCACGTCGTGACCGCACACATTTCCGGAAAGATGCGTAAGAACTACATCCGCATTCTCACGGGCGATCAGGTCACTGTTGAGATGACCCCTTATGATCTGTCCAAGGGTCGCATCGTCTATCGCGGCAGATAGCCTCTTCGCGAATGGTCGCTTCAGGTCGCAACGAGATCGAATACGACCGGCGCATGCATGCGGTGATCGAACACATCGATCGCCATCTCGACCAAAATCTGGAGCTCGCCGCACTCGCGGCGGTCGCGCATTTTTCCGCGTTCCATTTTCACCGACTCTTCCATGCCTGGATGGGCGAACCACTGGGTGACTACGTGCGCCGGCGCCGGCTCGAAGTCGCGGCGATGCGTCTTCGCGCCCAGCCGCTCGCGCCGGTCCTGCAGATGGCGCTCGCTGTCGGGTTCGGATCCGCCGAAGCGTTCACCCGCGCCTTCCGCATGAGGTTCGGCTGTTCGCCGACGCAATGGCGAAAGAGCAAGTACGATCAGGTGACGCGCAAGCTGGATCAGGATCCGCGTGGTGCGCGAGCAAAGAATGGCGCCTCCTCACAACGGGAGTTCGCCATGAAAGTGAAATTGATAAATCGCGCACCGGTGCACGTCGCCTACCTTCGCCACACGGGTCCGTACGGCCAGGGGATCACGCAGTTCTGGCTGGATACGGTTGCGCCGTGGATGGCGACCAACAACCTGTTTGGCCGCGCCCGTTACGGCGTCAGCCTGGACGATCCGCACGTGACCGCCCCTGCGCAATGCCGTTACGACGCGTGCGTCGAAGTCGCAGAAAAGGAAACGCTCGCGGGTAGTGCCAAAGAAAAAACAATTCCGGGTGGAAAATATGCCGTGCTGGAGTTCGCCGGACCGGCCAAGGAAATTGGCGCCGCGTGGGATCACCTGCTGGGCGAGTGGCTGCCGAAGAGCGGCTTGCAGCTCGACTCGCGTCCCTTCTTCGAGCACTACCCCATCGATGGCAGTTACGACGCCACCACCGGGCACATCACCTGCGAAATCTGCGTACCGGTGGCGCCCCTGACCTAACCACCCGAATCGCAGGATCGCGCAGGCTCACGCTGGTCGGCATCAGGGCCGACGCGCACTGACTACTGCAGCGTGAGCGCCGGTGTTTCCACCGGCAACGTCTCCAGTTTCAATTCTTTGCCATCCGCACTGACGCCGATCTTCACGGTGCCACCCTCCGTGAGCTTGCCGAACAGCAGCTCCTCGGCGAGCGGACGCTTGATCTGATCCTGCAGCAGCCGCGCCATCGGACGCGCGCCCATCTTCGGGTCGTAGCCCTTCTCCGCCAGCCAGCGGCGTGCCGCATCGTCGAGCATGATGCTCACGCCCTTCTTCTCGAGCTGCGCCTCGATTTCGAGCAGGAGCTTGTCGACCACCCGTTCGATGACCGGCATGTCGAGCGGCGCGAACTGGATGATTGCGTCGATGCGATTGCGGAACTCGGGTGAGAACAGACGCTTGATGGCCTCGGCACCGTCGGAGGTGTGGTCCGATTGCACGAAGCCGATGGAGGCGCGGTTCATCTCGAACGCGCCGGCGTTGGTGGTCATCACGATGATCACGTGGCGGAAATCAGCCTTGCGCCCGTTGTTGTCGGTGAGCGTGCCGTGATCCATGACCTGCAGCAGCAGGTTGAACACTTCGGGATGCGCCTTCTCGACCTCGTCCAGCAACAGCACACAGTGCGGATGTTTGGCGATGGCTTCGGTGAGCAGACCGCCCTGGTCGAAGCCCACATATCCGGGCGGAGCACCGATCAGGCGCGACACCGTGTGCCGCTCCATGTATTCGGACATGTCGAAGCGGATGAACTCGATGCCGAGCGCGATGGCCAGCTGGCGGGTCACCTCGGTCTTGCCGACACCCGTGGGGCCGGCAAACAGGAAGCTGCCGACCGGCTTGCGCTGATCGCCAAGTCCCGAGCGCGCCATCTTGATGGCGGCGCCGAGTGACTCCACGGCCTTGTCCTGGCCATAAATGACCAGCTTGAGATTGCGCTCGAGGTTACGCAGCACTTCTTTATCGGTCGTCGAGACACTCTTGGCCGGGATACGCGCCATGCGCGCCACCACGTCTTCGATGTGCTTCACCTCGACCTGAGGCTCACGTTCGCCCACGGGCTTCAGCCGAAGGCGCGCGCCGGCTTCATCGACCACATCGATGGCCTTGTCGGGCATGTGCCGCTCATTGATGTGGCGCGCGGCCAGCTCCGCGGCGGCGCGGATCGCATCGTTGGAATAGGTGATGCCGTGGTGCTGCTCGAACCGGGCCTTGAGCCCCATGAGAATGTCGATGGTTTCGGACACCGAAGGCTCGACCACGTCGATTTTCTGGAAGCGGCGCGCCAGCGCGTGGTCCTTTTCGAAGATGCCCCGGTATTCCTGGTAGGTGGTCGAGCCGATGCAGCGCAGCTCGCCGTTGGTGAGCACTGGCTTGATGAGGTTGGAGGCGTCCATGACGCCGCCCGAGGCCGCGCCCGCGCCAATGACCGTGTGGATCTCGTCGATGAACAGGATGGCGCCCGGCTGCTTCTTCAGCTCGGAGATGACGCTCTTGAGGCGTTTTTCGAAATCGCCGCGGTACTTGGTACCGGCGATCAGCGAGCCCATGTCGAGTGAGTAGATAGTGCAGTCGGACAAAACGTCGGGGACTTTGCCTTCGACGATCATGCGCGCCAATCCTTCGGCGATTGCCGTCTTCCCTACGCCCGCCTCGCCCACGTACAGCGGATTGTTCTTGCGGCGCCGGCACAGGATCTCGATGGTGCGTTCCACCTCGAGCGTGCGGCCGATCAAAGGATCGATCTTGCCGTCCTGTGCGAGCTGGTTGAGATTGCTGGTGTACTTGTCGAGGGCGCTGCCGCCCTCGCCATCGCGATCGACGCCCTCGCCGCCCGCCTCTTCCTTGGCGGTTTTCTCTTCGGCAATCTTCGAAAGACCATGCGAGACGAAATTGACCACGTCGAGGCGCGTGACCTCGGCGCGATTCAGTAGATGGACCGCGTGGCTCTGCTTCTCGCTGAAGATGGCGATGAGAACGTTGGCGACGCCGACTTCCTTCTTGCCGGACGACTGCACGTGAAACACCGCGCGCTGCAGTACGCGTTGAAATCCGAGCGTCGGCTGCACCTCGCGATCTTCGTCATTCGGCAGACGCGGGGTGGTGCGATCGAGGTGCTCGTTGAGCGAATCCTTGAGCCGGGCGAGGTCCGCGCCGCAGGCGCGCAGGATTTCGCGCACCTTGGGGGTGTCGAGAATGGACACGAGAAGATGCTCGACCGTGAGAAATTCATGGCGGGCATCACGCGCCTTGGCGAAGGCGTCGTTCAGACAGAATTCGAGTTCTTGCGATAACACCTTTGCAACACCTCGACCGTTGAATCTATGCCTCTTCGAGCGTGCACATCAGCGGGTGATGATGGTCACGAGCGTAGGAGGTCACCAGGGCCACTTTGGTTTCCGCTATTTCATATGTGAACACACCGCAGATGCCTTTGCCCTGGGTATGTACCTCCAGCATGACGCGCGTCGCAGTCGTCCGGTCCATCCGGAAGAACTTTTCCAGGACGTCGACGACGAACTCCATGGGGGTGTAGTCATCGTTGAGCAGAACGACCTGATATAAGGGCGGCTGCTTTGTCTTGGGCTCGGCTTCTTCAACTGCGAGGCCCGCGCCCCCGTGGTCAGGGCGTTCGGATTCGGAAATGGGCATTGGCGCTCTTTATAGGGGTCGTCGATAGGCAACACAAGAGCGCTAGGAGCGCTGTCTGTTTGCCAAGACAAAACAAGCGCTTGAGGCTGCTGCGGAGCGAAACGTATCATCGTGGAAATGACGGCAAACTTCTGGAATGCAAGCTCAGGCGGTGGCGACTGGCGTTCGGTCGCGCGGTCGCGCGCACCGCAGGTGATCACATTCGTTCTCGCGCTGGCTCTCGCGGCACAACTTGCCTTCATTCTGGTGGCCATGACCGGCCGAAGTCGGCAAACCGCGCCGCCACCGGTGGCCGCGGCCGCGCCCTTGGCCCAGCTCGATATCGGCGGGCTGGTAAACGCACATTTGTTTGGCAATGCCGCGGTCCAGGCGAGCGGCGACGCCGCCAATGCGCCGCCATCCAGCATGCCGCTGGTGCTCGCGGGTGTGCTTGCGACTTCCGATCCGAAGCTGGGCATGGCCATCATTGGCGAAAGTGCGCAGGCGGCCAAGGTGGTCTCGGTCGGCCAGCAGGTGCCGGGCGGCGCGCAGCTGAATTCGGTGTACAACGACCGCGTCATCATCGATCGCGGCGGGGTCCTGGAGTCGGTGCTCCTGCCTCGCCGTAGTGGCGCGATAGGCCCGCCCCCGCCGCCGGTGGTGCCGGTGGCGTCGAACAGCAACGAAGCCATGGTCGATCGCATGCGCAAGCTGGTCGCGGACGACCCAGGCCTCATAGGCCAGGTCATGCGTCCGCAACCGGTTTTCGCCGGTGGACAAATGAAGGGGTTCCGCGTGTATCCGGGCGCCAACCGCCAGGCTTTCGCGCGCATGGGGCTGCGCGCTGGGGACATGGTGACCGCCATCAATGGCACTCCGCTCAACGACAAAGACCGCGCCCAGGAAATTTTTGGCACGCTCGCCTCCTCGACCGATGCGCGCGTCACCATCACGCGAAACGGCCGGCAGCAGGATCTCGTGCTCAATATCGCGCAGATCGCCGCAGAGGCCGAACAGCTGGGCAATGGCAGCGACGGCAACAGCCTCGTCGACCCGCCGCTTGCCGAGCCGGTTCCCGGAAACGAACAATAAGAAGGTATTCAATTAAATGACCAGATCTCCCTTCCGTGCGAGCTTGTTCTTCCTGTTGTTCGCGTTCACCGCGACGTGCATGGTCGGCGCGCAAAACCCGGTCAACAGTGTCGGCAACATCAACGGCCAGCGCATCACGCCAAATTTCCGCGAAGTGGAAATCGGCCAGGTCATCGATGCGGTCGCGCAGGTGACCGGCAAGACCATCATTCCCGACCCGCGAGTTCGCGCGCAGGTCACCATGCTCTCGCAGACGCCGATGACGCCCGACGCGTTTTACGAAGCGTTTCTCGCGCTGCTGTCGGTGCACAACTTCGTCGCCGTCGAATCCGGCGGCATCATCAAGATCCTGCCGGATGCCAACGCGCGGCAGATGCCCAACATCGATCTGCCCGATCACATTCGCGGCAGCTCCGACGAACTGATCACTCAGGTCATCGCCGTGCAAAACGTGAACGCCGCGCAGCTGGTGCCGGTGCTCCGCCCGCTCATGCCGCAATCGGCGCATCTCGCCGCATACCCCGGCGGCAACATCCTCATCATTTCCGACCATGCGGTGAACGTGAACCGCGTGATCCGCATCATTCGCCGTATCGACCAGCAGGGTGACAACGACGTCGACATCATCAACCTGCAGCACGCGTCAGCCAGCGAGGTGGTGCGCGTCGTGAATACATTTTTCGCGCAGCAGGGACAGGCTGAAGGCGGCGGTGCCCCGGCGCGCGTAATCGCCGACGACCGTTCGAACAGCGTGCTCATTGGCGGCGACAAGTCATTGCGCCTGCGCATCTCGGCGCTCGTCGCCCACCTCGACACACCGCTCGAGAACGGTGGCGATACCCAGGTGCGTTACCTGCTGTTCGCCGACGCCGAGAAAATCGCCGCCAAACTCAAGGAGCAGATCAGCGCCACGGTGGCCATCACGGGCGGTCCACCAGCAGCGGGCGGCGGCGGCGGCGTTGCCGCGAGCGCCGATCGGTCCACCACCATCTGGGCGGAACCCGAAACCAATGCGCTGGTCATCACCGCGCCCGCCAAGGTCATGCGCTCGCTCATGGGCGTGGTCGACAAGCTGGACATCCGCCGCATGCAGGTCCTGGTCGAAGCGATCATCGTCGACGTCAGCGTCAAGAAGAATGCCGAGCTCGGGGTGAACTGGGCGGTTTGGTCCAATGACAGCGACACGCGTATTCCCGTGGGCGGATTCATCCAGCCGGTCGGCCAGGTGGATCTCATCGGTCTGGCTTCCGCGGTCGACAACCCGAGCGGAGCCGCCGCGGCCGGCATTCCCCCGGGCACGACCTTCGGTCTCGGGCGCATCGCGGCGAGCGGCGTCAATTTCGCGGCGATGATCCGCGCCTTGCAGGGTGATTCGACGACCAACGTCATTTCCACGCCTTCCGCGGTCACCATGGACAACCAGGAAGCCGAGCTCAAGGTGGCCCAGGAAGTTCCGTTCATCACCGGCCAGTTCACCAACACCGGTAACACCGGCAACAATGGCCAGGTGAATCCGTTCACCACGGTGCAACGCGAGGAAGTGGGCACGATCCTCAAGATCACACCGCAGGTCAGTGGTGCACTGGTGCAGCTCAAGATCGAGCTGGAGAGCTCCGAGCTGTCCGGCACTTCGGGCGACGCCAATAGTTTGATCACCAACAAACGCACCGTGAACACCAACGTGCTTATCGAGGATGGCGGCATCGTGGTGCTCGGCGGCCTGATCCGCGACAGCGCACTGCGCGGCGAGCAGCGCGTGCCCTACCTCGGGCGCATTCCCCTGATCGGCGAGCTGTTCAAGACGCGCAGCCGCAATCGCGACAAGACCAACCTCATGGTCTTCATCCGCCCCAAGATCCTGCGCGACGACGCGACGACCGCCTATGAAACCGGTGACAAATACAACTTCATCCGCGATTTGCAGCGCAAGGCGGGCAGCAATGCCGGCGAGATCCTGCCGCTGATTCCGTTCAACAAGGACCCGCTGTTGCCGCCCGTCCCACTGCCGTCGGGCCAGCCGGCGCCCTATCCTCCCGCCGGAACCACGGGCCCCGACGGCGCGGCGGTGGCCCCGCCACCACCGAAGCCGGACAGCACCGCACCGAAGCCATGAACGACCTCGCCGCGCCCGAAGTCCATCGTCCGCAACGCGTTGGATTCGCGTTCGCCAAGCGACATGGCTTGCTCGTGCGCCGCATTCACGATGGCGTCGCCGAATGCGTCTATCGCCCGGGCGCCGCGCCCCTGGCGGTAGCCGAAGCGCGCCGCTATCTCGGCGTGCCGGTGCGCCTGGAACAAGTGGAAGAGGCCACGTTCGATTCGCTGCTGCGCCAGGCATACGAAGCCGGCAACGACGCGATGGAAGCCGCCGAAGGCGTGGAAGAATCCACCGATCTCGCGCATCTCGCGCAGGATCTGCCCGAACAGGCCGACCTGCTCGAGAGCGAAGACGATGCGCCGATCA
>JBDTSV010000026.1:0-12643 GCA_039930985.1 Pseudomonadota bacterium | reverse complement strand
CAGCTTCTTGTAACGATCGAGGTCGGCGGCCTGGTTGCGCAGACTGATCCGCGCGGCAGCCACCTGCGCTTCGGCCGAGCTGACGTTGAGCATGTTGGGACGCAGTGAGATGCGGGCGAGAATGGCGCCCTTCTTCACGATCTGGCCGGCGACCACGTAGAGCTTGTCCACCACACCGGATACCTGCGACTTCACCTCGATTTCGCGGCGCGGGATCACTTTGCCGGTCGCCACCGTCTTCTTGACGATGGTCATCTTCGCCGGGCTATCCAGTTGATAGACGACGGGGACCACCTGGGATTTCCTGTAGAGGAAAACCAGGGTGCCGACGAACACCAGCGCGACGACGCCCAATACCAAAAACTTGATTATTCGCTTCATGTTTCCTGCTTCATTCTCGTTAGCTTTTATTCGTCTTGCAGCGCGACGATCGGGTTCACCGCGGCCGCCTTGGCCGCCGGCATCAACGACGCCAGCACTCCGGCGACGACCAGCACCACCAGCGCGATGATCGCCGTCTTGAACTCCACTTCCGGATGGCCGAAAAAGCCCGCCTTGCCGCCGCTGGCGTCGAGCAACTTGGCGATGGATTCGATCAGCAGCGAGCCGACCACCAGCCCGCTGTAGCCGGCGACCGCCGTGATGAACACCGATTCCTGCATGATCATGCCGACGATGGAGGCGGGCGTTGCGCCGAGCGCCTTGCGCAAGCCGATCTCGCGAGTGCGCTCCTTCACCACGATCAGCATGATGTTGCCCACGCCGACGGCGCCCGCGAAAATGGTGCCGATGGCCACTATCCAGCTGAATACGTTGATTCCGTTGAACAGGCCCACCACCTTGTCGTGCTCGTCCTGGAGATTGAAGGTGCCGAAGACGCCTTTGTCATTCGGGCTCACCTTCTTGCGTTGCGCGAGGAAATTCTTGACGTCTTCTTCAACCGTGTGCGCGCCGATTCCCGCCTTCGGAATCACGACGAAGCTGCCGATCCGGCCTACCTGGTTGAAGGCATACCGCAAGGTGTCGTTCGGAAGATAAATCCTCTCTTCTTCCTGCTGCTGATTGCCATTCTGCGTGGAATGGAACACACCAATCACCGTGAAGCTGATGCCGTTGATCGTCAGGTCACCACCCACCGCGTTTTCGTCTTTGGCGAACAGCTGGTCGCGCACGCGCTGACCGATCACCGCAACCTTGCGCCGTTGTTGCTCATCGAGCGCGTTGATCGAACGGCCTTGCACGATGCGCATGGAGTTGATGTCTTCGATTCCCGCGAAGCCGCCCTGCACGCTGAACGCGCCATTCTTCGACTTGTGCACCGTGTAGGGCGCGCTGCCGCCGTAGAGACCGACGGAGTTCTGACCCTTGACTACGCCGACGCTGCGCACGTCTTTCGCAATCGCCTCGACGTCGGCGGGCTCCAGCTGGATCTGGCGGCCGAGCGGCATGCCCTCGTACGGCACCTGCGTGGGGCCCTGAGACCAGATGAATACGGTATTGGTGACGCGAGGAAAACCCTCGTTGACGCCGTTCTCGAGACCTTTGCCGGCGCCCAACATCACAGTGAGCATGAAGATGCCCCAGAAAACTCCGAAGGCGGTGAGCGCCGTGCGCAACTTGTGCTGGCTCAACGTCTTGAAAATCTCGCGCCACTTTTCGATGTCGATGAACATGGATGCCTACCCCGCGCGCATCGCTTCAATCGGCGTGATTTTTGCGGCTCGCAGCGCCGGCATGAGTCCGGCGAGGATACCCACACCGATGAGCAACAAAATGGCGGTGATCGCCACCTGAAAATTCACTTCGGGATTCAGAAAGTACGGCGCCTTGGCACCGGAACTGCGCAGCGCGAACGCGATCAGCTCGAGCAGACCCACGCCAAACACCAGGCCCACATAGCCGGCGACGCCGGTGACCAGCATGGATTCGAGCAACAGCGTGCTGACGATGGAAAAGGGAGTCGCGCCCAGCGCCTTGCGCACGCCGATCTCGCGCGTTCGCTCCTTGACCGTGATGATCATGATGTTGCTGATACCGACGATGCCCGCCATCAGCGTGCCAAGGCCGACGAACCACATGAACACGTTGATGCCGATGAACAGGCCGGACACCCGCTTCATGGGCTCAGCCATGTTGAACGAGTTGATGCCGCGCCGGTCCTCCGGAGAGACATCATGGCGTCGCTTCAACACCTCGAGTACTTTCTTCTCGAGCTCGAACCCGTCGACACCTTTCTCGGGACGCACCCAGATGTTGCTGGTGATCGCTCCCTCGCCATACATCTTCTGCATGGTGGTGAGCGGCATGAGCACCCGCTCAGAGTTTTGCCCGCGATCGCCCTTGTCGTAGAAGACGCCCACGACCTTCATGACCGTGTCCTTGACGCGAACCTGCTTGCCCACCGGATCTTCGCCCTTGGCAAACAGGCGCTCCGCCACGGCGGTGCCGATCAGGACGACCTTGCGGGTTTCATCGAGATCGAGTGGATTGACCTTGCGCCCGAAATTGAACGGCACGTCTTCCTTGACCATGAAGTATTCGTCGGGAATGCCGAGGATCTGGCCGTTGCTGCTCTTGCGCTCGTAGTTGATGGTGCCGCTATCCGCGAATCGTTCCGCGGAAATCAGGCGGATGCCGGGGATCTGCCGGCGCACAGCCTCGATGTCCGCGAGATTGAGCTGAATCTTGCGCCCAGGTCCCATGCCGCGGAACGCCACGCTGGTGTCGCCGGACCACACGATGATGAAGTCGAGCACGTCGGAGCCAAAATCCTCCATGACGCCGTTCTGCATGCCGCGGCCGAAGCCTAACAACATGATCAGCATGAAGATGCCCCAGAACACGCCAAAGGCGGTCAGCAAGGTGCGCAGCTTGTTCTGGCGCAGCGTGTAATAGATTTCCTGCAGGCCGTCGAGCATTCAGGCAACCGCGTCGCGCTGGTGATGGAAGTTCTGCGTCGAGGTGACGAGACCGTCCTTCAAGGTGATTTGGCGTTCCGTCTGATCGGCGATGTCCTGCTCGTGAGTGACGATCACGATGGTATTGCCACGCCGGTGAATATCTTTCAGCAGCGCCATGATATCCCGCGTGTTCTCACTATCGAGCGCGCCCGTGGGTTCGTCGGTCAGAATGACCTTGGGCTTGCCCACCAGCGCACGCGCGATGGCCACGCGCTGTTTTTGCCCGCCCGACAGTTGATTGGGCATGAAGGTCTTGCGATCCGACAACCCCACCATGTCCAGATATTGCTCGGCGCGATAGTTGCGCTCTTTGCGGCCGACACCCTGGTAGTACAGCGGCAGCGCCACGTTCTCCGCGGCATTCTTGAATGGCAGCAGGTTGAACGACTGGAATACAAACCCGAGCATCTTGTTACGCAGGCGCGCGGCTTCGGTTTCGCCCAGTTTGTTCACCGGCTGACCCGCCAGCAGGTAGCTGCCCCGGTCATAGGAATCGAGAATGCCCAGAATGTTCAGCAACGTGGATTTGCCGGATCCGGACGAACCCATGATGGACACCAGCTCCCCTTCGCGGATGTGCAGTTCCACGCCCTTGAGCACGTGAAGGGTTTGCTCGCCGGTGCGGTAATATTTATGGATGTCGTGCAGCTTGATCATGTTCGCGACTGTCTCATGAGTACCGCATATTCGTCTGACCGGCGTGACCCTCCGGTTTAGACGGCCCGGACCCTGGATCGGTTGCAGCCGGGATGAAATTCAAGGGCAGTTAGGTGCATCGACCTGAGGTTCTACTACAGCAGTGGCCAACTTTATTACATTTGTCGTAGATTGGCAGCCGGAACCCCGCGGACTCGATTGCGCATCCTTAATTTGCCAGCCTGAATCATCGCGTTAGGCTGCGGCATGTCACCCGAAGCCCCACCCCCCCAGACAAACAGCCGGTTGCGCCACGGCCTGGCGGTGGCATTCGGCGGGGCGTTGTTCGTCGCGGCAATCTGGCTGATTCAGCGCGTACTGGGTGCCTACGCCTGGGACGATGTGCTCTCGAGCATGCGATCCATCGCGCTTGCGCCCATCATCGCCGCGCTGGCATTGACCGTCGGCAGCTATGGGCTGCTCATCTTCTATGACGTGCTGGCGTTACGGTATGTCGGCGCCACCGTGCCCTGGATGACCACGGCCGCCACCTCGTTCGCGGCCAATGCGGTTGGGCACAGCGTCGGACTGACGGCGTTGTCCGGCGGCTCGATACGCTTGCGGATGTATGCGGGCGCGGGCCTCGGCACCAGCCAGATCGCGCAAATCATCGTGTTCTGCACGCTGACCTTCGCGTTCGGAACCTGCCTGTTGCTGGGCGGATCGCTGCTGCTCGAGGCCTCGCGCGCGGCGCCCGTATTGCACATGAGCGAATCCGCTGTCTTCGCCTGGGGCGTGGTTGCAACCGGCATCGCGGCCACTTGGGTCCTGCTCAACCTGCTGCGGCGTACGCCCCTGCCCCTGCTGCGTTGGCAGCTCAGGTTGCCCGGCGCACCACTGGCGCTCGGCCAGATTGTCATCGGAAGCATCGATCTGGCGATCACCGCCGCGGTGCTGTACGTGCTGCTGCCCGCGGGCGCCGCGCCGTCGTTCGGCGTCTTTCTCGGGCTGTACCTGATCGCGCTCGCGGCCGGCGTCGTGAGCAACGTGCCCGGCGGCCTCGGCGTGTTCGAGTCGGTGTTGCTGTTGCTGCTGCCGGCCATACCGCCGCACGAGGCGCTGTCGGCACTGCTCGCCTACCGCGTCATCTACTATCTACTGCCCTTCGCAATCGCCCTGGCGCTGATCGCGACGCGAGAAGCATGGGTGAGGCGCACCGGCTTCATGCGCGCCACGGCGTGGCTGCGCGCATGGCTACGCGCCGTGACACCTCAGGCTCTGGCGGCGGGCGTGTTCCTGTGCGGCGTGGTACTGCTGTTCTCCGGCGCGACGCCCGCGGCCGACGCGCGCCTGCACATCCTTCGACACATCGTGCCGTTGTCGCTGCTCGAAATGTCGCATCTCATCGGCAGCGCCGCGGGTGTCGCGCTGCTGCTGCTGGCGCGCGGGCTGCAGCGGCGCATGGATGCAGCCTGGCATGTCACCGTGGCGCTGTTGATCGCCGGCATCCTGGCGTCACTGTTCAAGGGCTTCGACTACGAGGAAGCGCTGCTGCTGACCGCCATTCTCGTGGCACTGCGCGCCGCGAAGGGGCGCTTCACGCGCCGCGCCGCATTGCTCGAGGAAACACTCTCCGTGCCGTGGATGGTGGCCATCGCGGCGGCACTGGCCGCCTCGGTGGCGCTCGGAGCGTTCTCGGCGCGCAATGTCGAGTACTCGCACGAGCTGTGGTGGCAATTCGCGTTTCACGCCAGCACGCCGCGCGTGTTGCGGGCCAGCGTGCTCGTCATCGTGCTGGCTGGCGCATTCGCCACCTGGAAACTGATCCGCCCCGCACCGCCGGAATTGCCGCTGCCCGACGATGCCATGCTCGAACGCACACGCGCCGCTATTGCGCGCTCTGACGAAACGAATGCCAACCTCGCGCTGCTCGGCGACAAGAAACTGTTGTTTGCGAACGAGGATGCCGGATTCGTCATGTTCCAGCCTGTCGGGAAATGCTGGGTGGCCATGGGCGATCCGGTCGGTGCTCCGGCCGTGCGCGAGCAGCTCGTGTGGGAATTCCGCGCCGCCTGCGATCGCTTCGCCGCGTGGCCCGTGTTTTACCAGGTGAATGCCGAAAATCTTCCCTTGTATCTCGACACCGGCTTTTCACTCTCGAAGCTCGGCGAAGAAGCGCGCGTCAATCTCGGCGATTTCGGTCTCGATGGCCCAAGGCGCGCCGATCTGCGCCAGACGCATCGGCGCGCGCAGCGCGAAGGCTGCTCCTTCCAGATACTGCAGCCGCCGGAAGTACGCGCCCGCGTGGAGGAGCTGCGCGCCATTTCGGATGAATGGCTGGCGGCGAAATCGATCTCCGAAAAAGGCTTTTCGCTGGGGCGCTTCGACCCGGCATATCTTGCGAACTTTTCCTGCGCCGTGGTGCTGATCGGCGGGCGCATCGTCGCGTTCGCCAACTTGTGGGCGACGAGCAGTGGGGCCGAGCTGTCGGTGGACCTGATGCGCCATTCGAGCACGGTGTCGCGCAACCTCATGGACTATCTATTCATCGAGACGCTGCTGTGGGGCAAGACCCAGGGTTACCGCTGGTTCAATCTCGGCATGGCGCCCCTGTCGGGCATGCAAGATCGCGAATTCGCACCCGTGTGGAACCGCATGGCGGCGTTTCTCTATCGCCACGGCGAACATTTCTACAATTTCAACGGTCTGCGCCGCTACAAGGAAAAGTTCGAGCCTGAATGGCGCCCGCGCTATCTCGCCTGCCCTGGCGGACTGGCACTGCCGCGCGTGTTGATGGAAGTTACCGCCCTGATTGCCGGCGGAACGCGCCGCGTATTCATGCGATGAGGAGTTGCCGATGAATTCACCACGACTGCTGGCGGCCGGTGCCGTGCTCGCGATGATGGCGGGCCTGCCCCTGCGCGCAGCGGAAACCCCTTTGCCCGTCGTGGAATCCACGCTCGACGGTGGCCGCTTCGGTGTGGTGCACGTATTCCGTCCGGTGGGCGCGCCCACCAATGTCGCGCTGCTGTTCTCAGGCGACGGCGGCTGGCGGGCGGGGGTCGCCGAATATGCGCGTCGGCTCGCCAGTGAGGGTTTCCTGGTCGCCGGCGTCGACAACACGGTTTACATCGCATCTATCGCCCGCCCGAAGCCAAAGGCCGCCGATCCGCCGACGGCGCCTCGTTGTGTCTACATGGCGGGCGATGTCGAGGCCCTGAGCCAGCACCTGCAGTGGGCGCAGAAGC
Organism: Pseudomonadota bacterium; assembly: GCA_039930985.1. GTDB lineage: Bacteria > Pseudomonadota > Gammaproteobacteria > Steroidobacterales > Steroidobacteraceae > CADEED01. The sequence continues at coordinate 5,799 of JBDTSV010000026.1, read as the reverse complement.
TGCCTAACTATCTTCGCCCCGTGCTGTTCGGGTATTCGGCGGGCGCATCGGTCGTCTACACCACGCTCGCGCAATCGCCGCGCGGCACGTTTGCCGGCGGCGTCTCCCTGAGCTTCTGTTCGGAGATGGATACCGCCGGCGCGTCGCTGTGCCCCGGCGCCGGACTGCGTTACACGCCTATCCCGAAGTCCAGCGAAGTTTCCCTGCAGCCGGATCCGAAACTGGCATTTCCATGGACCATCGTCCACGGCGATCGCGACACCGTGTGCAGCGCCGCGCAGACGCGCAATTTCGTCACCAAAATTCCCGGCGCCAGGCTCATCGCCTTGCCGAAATCAACGCACGACCTGACACCGACCGACGAATGGTGGCCGCGAGTGCGCCGCGACTACCGCGTGATGCTGGTCGCCGACACGGCCAGTGCGGCGGTGCCGAACGTGGTCGTCGATTCGCATTCGCTCGACGATCTGCCGTTGACCGAAGTTCCCGCCACCGCCAAGGAGAACGACACGTTCGCGGTGATGATTTCCGGCGACGGTGGCTGGGCCGGTCTCGATCAAAGCGTATCGGGCGAACTCGCTTCGCATGGTGTGCCGGTGGTCGGTCTCAACTCGCTGAAATATTTCTGGCACACGCGCACCGCCGACTCGACCGCCGCCGACGTCACGCGGATCGTCGAGCAATACGCCGCGCGGTGGCGCAAAACGCGCGTGTTGCTGGTCGGGTATTCGTTCGGCGCCGACGTGATGCCGTTCGTGTTCAACCGCCTGCCGGCGAGCACGCGCTCACGGATCGCATCGGTGAGCCTGTTGGGCCTGGGGCCGGCCGCGACCTTCGAGGTGACGGTCGGCGAATGGCTGCCGGGCGCCGACGACAAGGGCGAACCCATCGTGCCCGAGATCCTGCGCATGCCCACGATCCCGATGCTGTGCGTGATGGGCTCGGGTGAGAAGAACAGTTCGTGTCCGAAGCTTTCCGAATCGGGCGTCGTCGTGCGGCAAATTGGCGATGGGCATCATTTCAGCGGCCTCGCGCCGGAAATCACCGCGGCAATCCTGAACGTCTCCTCTATCCGACCTGACGCCGCACCGTGAGATCGGCGACGTATGTGTCGACGACACGCGCCAGCGTGAGCATCGGCACGCCGCCACCCATGACGATCTTGTCGTTGAACTGACGCGGGTCGAATTTCTTCCCCAACGCGGCTTGCGCCTTGGTTCGCAGACGGTTGATCTCGCTGTGCCCTACCTTGTAGCCGCAAGCCTGGCCCGGCCACGCGCAGTAGCGATCGACTTCGCCGCTCACTTCCTCGACGCTCGAGCCATTGGTGCGGGCGAACCAGTCGATGGCCTGCTGGCGCGTCCATCGTTTGGCGTGTAACCCCGTATCCACCACCAGCCGGCAGGCGCGGAACGCGATGGACTGTAGATAGCCCAGTCGGCCGAACGGGTCGTGGTCGTACACGCCGAGCTCGTTGGCCAGCTGCTCTGCATACAACGCCCAGCCTTCCGAATAGGCATTGAATGCCAGCAGCGAGCGCGCCAGCGGCAGTTTGAAGGTGTATTCGCCCTGCCAGACATGCCCGGGAATGGACTCGTGATAGGTGAGCGTCGGGATGTTGTAGGTAGTCCAGATGCTCATCGTGTGCAGGTTGATCCAGAACTTTCCCGGCACCTTGCCGTCGATGGTGCCCGGACCGCCGTAGGCGCCCGGCGCGCCCGGCTCCACTTCGGGCGCCATGCGCTTGACCTCGAAATTGCCCGGGACCAAGGTCGCGAAGGCGCGCGGCAACCGCGTGCGCATGTCGGCGATGCGATCGTTGATCACCTTCATCATCTGCGCACGACCCGCATCGCTCTCGGGGAAACGAAAACGCTGCTGCTTGCCGAGCGCGGTCATGCGTTCGCCGACGGTTCCCTGCGTCATGCCTTCCTTCTTCAGGATGGCATCCATCTCCGACTGCAACGCGCGCAACTCTTGCTGGCCGCGCTCGTGAACTTCGTCCGGCGTCATGCGCGTCGTGGTGCCGGCGCGCAGCGTCCACGCATAGTACTCATCACCGTGCGGCAGCTTCCACACGCCCGCGTCCGCGGTAGCGCGGCGGCGATGATCTTCGAGCTCGGCAATCTGCCGGTCGAGCGCCGGGGCAACCTTGTCCGCCGCGATTTTCGCGGCCCGCGCAGCGAAGTCCCCCGGCAGGTCTTTCGTGCGCTTCGCCAGCGACGCGACCAGAGTCCAATCCTTGATGTTGCCGCCGCGTGCAATGCGCAGCTGGCTCAGCGTCTTGTCGAGCAGGAAGTCTGGCGCGATCACCTTCTGTGCCGCCGCACGCTCGAGCCGGCCGGTTTCACCGTCGAGCTGGCCTGCGTAGGCCTCCATGCGAGCCAGATAAGCGTCGGCCTCCTCGCGCGTGGTCACCGTGTGCTGCTCGTCGAGCATGCCTGGAATCTCGAGAAACGCTCCCGTGTTCTGCGCGACGACATAGGGCGCGTTGCGCCACGACCATTGCGAGTTGAGCAAAGCCACATCGCCATAGGGAAACGCAAAACCCTCGAGCGCGAACTCGTGGGCGGTGCGCATGACATCCACGTCGATGCGCGCCGCTTCGTCGAGCGTGGCGGTGTCGATGGCCTTCAGGCGTTCGATGCGCCTCGCCACTCTCTGCCCGATGGTCTTCTGTCCAGCAGCCGAGCGGTCCGACAGTTTCGACTTCAATGCCGAGCGCGCGCCGTTGTCGATGCCGAGCAGCGTGGCGCTCTCGGGATAGTCGACCAGCAGCTCTTCGGTGAATTCCGCGAGCAATTTTTCGGCGGCGACACGGGTGTCCTTGGCCGCAGGGAATGCGCTCAACGGCGTGACGGCCAGGGCGGCACCGGTGGCAATGACGAATTCGCGGCGATTGGTGCTCATCGCACGATGATAGCTGGAAAGAGCGATACCCCCTTTGGGACCAGATCAGCCTGGTCGGAAGCGCCCGGGACGCGAGCGCGCTGTCGGACAGCGTGCCCGCGCCAACGTACGTTTTCGCCCTACTTTTTACGCTTTGAGAATTGCTCTCAACGGCTGTGAGTGGCAGCTGACGCCAGTTGACCAGATTCGGCAATTTTCCCGGCGCGTTGGCGCGCCGAGGATTGCGCGCAGTTACAGGAGGTCAGTGTCATGGCGAGAGCAAATGCGAAATCGAAAGGAAAGGGTTCACCACGCGGCGGGAATGGCAACGATGCCATCGCGCTACTCAAGGCGGATCACCGCCAGGTCGAGGAATGGTTCGAACAGTTTGAAAAGGCGCGCAACGACGACAGGAAGTTGGAGCTTGCGACGCAGATCTGCAATGCGCTGAAGGTGCACACGACGATAGAAGAGGAAATCTTCTATCCCGCGTTCCTCGACGCGACGGACGACCAGGACATGCATCACGAGGCGCAGATCGAGCATGACGGCGCGAAGAACCTCATCGCGCAGATCGAAGCGTCGGGGCCGGACGATGAATACTACGATTCGAAGGTCAAGGTACTTTCCGAGATGATCAAACATCACGTGAAAGAGGAAGAACAGCCAGGCGGCATGTTCGCCGAGGCGCGCGATTCCGCCATGGACCTCGAAAAACTGGGCGAGCAGCTCGCGGCACGCAAGGCCGAGTTGGAAGGTGGAGAAGATGCGGATGACGACGCCCCTCCGGGCGCGGGGCGCAAACGTGGCGATCAGCAAAACGAGCGTCGCACCCGGTCGCAGGAAGATTGAGCGTTAGGAGATAGAGGACATGCGCCGCGGTCCCCAACGCCGCGACCGAGAGGCGGCGTGTACCGCGGTGCTTGTCCTCGACCTGATTGCCGGCTAGCGTCGTCCATTCGGGTGTACGCTGCGCTTCAATGAAAAAAGCGCACCGCACCCCGATCGCATTGCTCGGATTGTGTTTGAGCATGGCCTGTCATTCGCAGCAAAAGATCGAAGGCACGCTCAACGGAATGCTCACTCGCTACTCGGAGATGCTCGCGCACAATTGCCCAAAATACGTCGCCGCGTTCACTCAAGCGAAGGCGATGGGGGATATCGGCGGGATCGTCGTCACGGGGCAGGTGCATCAGACCATGTGCGTGTGCCAGCCGGCAAAGATACGCGGGCTGCTGAAGTCGCTATCCGCCGCGAAGTTGTCCGCACCAATCAAGAGTGAGAACGACTTTCTGGACGTCGCCAGACCCGGAATCCTCGAGCCTTGTGTGGGCGAGCAGATGCGTTTGATGTTCGAAGGTGAGACCTGCGACGGATTCAAATCTACCGATATCCAGACCGGCACCGCAGAGGCCGCGTACTGCGGCTGCATGAAGAAAGAAGTGAGCGATTGGTCGGACGCGGAGGCCGCAGCCGTGTTTCAGCAGATCGGCGCTTACAACACGAGTTTCCGCACGGCGAAAAGCAATCGGACGCCTCGCCCGAAAAGAACCCTGCTGGTGGATCGGTACATCGGTTCGCTGACTCGATGCGGCGGCGGTGGTGAGTTCAAGGACTGAATGCCAATGCGACCATTTTCGCAGCTGTTTTTGTCGATTGCCTGTGTCGTCCTTGCGCCGACCCAGGCCCACGCCAAGGCGCCCGGGACATTCAAGGTCTGGGTGTTTGCGGACGCGCACGTGGGCAGCGACAAGGCAGGCGGACGCGAAAGCCTGGCCGCGGCCATCGAACAATCCGAAGGCCCCTCTGGTTTCGATTGGGACATCGCGCTCGACCTGGGCGAGATATCACGGCTACTTTCCGCAGGGCACGCCGCAAGGAGCCTCCTTCCTATATTGGGTCGACAGCAGGCCAGACTCAGGCGTTTTTGAAAATGTGCTGTCGATGGCCACAGCGCATGTCGACCTGTGGCTCGGCGCGCATACCCACACCAGTCCTGACGATACTTTTGGCGGAAAATCGCATGTCGAGCAGCGTTGGGGCACGACGTTCATGAATGTCGCCTCGTCGTCTATCTTCAACGTCGCGCGATAGTCCTGCGCAGCGATCTTCGAGGTACTCGTGCGTCGCGGTTCGACGCGCACGACAGTGACGCGATAAGCACCCGCGGACGCACTGTCGCCCTCGCGGATTTCCCTCCGGGATGCACCCTGCGAAGACCCGCGAATCTCGATCTGAATCTTGACCTCGCCCGCCCAGATGCAAGTCACGTCATTCGGGCAGCGTGAATCTTCCGTCACGGCAACGAAACGCACCTGCAGCGCGCCACTCTTCACGGAGATTGAAGCTCCCGGTGCGAGCGCAACTTCGGCGCCGGGATCGACCGTCGACGTTTCCTGCGTGCGCGCGGCAGCGCAGCCCACCAGCGCAAGGCACATCAGGATCGCGGCATGGCGAGTCATGCAGTGATGTTGCGAATTGATCAGTCTAACAATCAGCAGTGCGCCCGCTATCCCGTCAATTTGCCGATTGCTTCTTGACGAGTTCACCGCGCAGCTCGCGCAGCTTGTCTTTGACGGCGGTGGCGTTTTCGCTGCCCATGCGGATCAGCACCTTCTGACCCGCGGACCGCGTCTCGAGCTTCGGATCGGCAAATTCATAGAGCACGCCCGGCTGCGCGAGCTCGATCGGGACCTTGATGTCGGGAGTGGCGAGCAGATGATCGATGACTTCGATCAGGCGATCGTTGAAGTACTGCGGCGGATGTCCGAGGCTTTCGTACGCTTCCTGGAACAGCGGGTAATAGCGAGTGTAGGTCGCAACCAGATGCTGCGTGTCGGTAGAGCGGACCAACTGCACCAGGGATTTGTAGCGCTCGTAGTTGGCCGCTTCGAGCACGCGCGAGCCTTC
>JBDTSV010000025.1:0-13294 GCA_039930985.1 Pseudomonadota bacterium | reverse complement strand
GGCATTCCGCGCTCGTTGCCCGCGTTCGCCTTACCGTCGATCGCGCTGTCCGACCTGCTGCAGCTGGTCGGACCGGCGTTCGCCATCGCCTTGTTAGGCGCGATCGAGTCACTGCTCACGGCTGTGGTTGCGGACGGAATGACGGGCGCGCGGCACGACTCGAACCAGGAACTCATCGGCCAGGGCGCCGCCAACATTCTCGCGCCGCTGTTCGGCGGCTTCGCCGCCACTGGCGCCATCGCGCGCACCGCCACCAATATCCGCAACGGCGCGACCAGCCCGGTGGCCGGAATCGTTCACTGCGTGCTGCTGTTACTGGTGATTCTGTTGCTCGCGCCGTGGGCGGCGCACATTCCCCTGGCCGCGCTCGCCGCCATTCTTTTCGTGGTCGCCTGGAACATGGCCGACGCACCCCACGTGTTGCGCTTGCTGCTCACCGCGCCGCTCGCGGACCGTTTCCTGTTGCTGATGACCTTTTTCCTGACGGTGTTCGTCGACCTGGTGGTGGCTGTCAACGTGGGGGTGGTGCTCGCGGCGCTGATCTTCATGCGACGCATGGCCGAAACCGTGCGCGTGGAGCAGCAGGCGTTCGATGACGACGCGGGCGAAGACGTCGTGCTGCCGCCCAATGTGCTGGTCTACCGCGTCGAGGGGCCATTCTTCTTTGGCGCCGCCGAAAAACTCGAGCGCACGCTGGAGCGCGTGCAACTCGGTGTCGAGACCATCGTGATCCGGCTTGGCCGCGTACCGTTCATGGACGCCACCGGCGTCAGCGCCCTTGCGGAGATCGTGCAGCGATTTCAACGCCGGCGCGTGCGGGTGTTGTTATGCGGAATCCACGATGAATTACGCCAGACACTCGCCGCGGGTGGTGTCACCACACTAGTGGGCGACGCCAACATCTGTGCGACCATGAAAATGGTTGCCGACCGCGTCACAAATCCGACGATGTAGGAATTTTCCGTCGGAAGATTGCCCGTGCGCCTTCTTGTCACCGATTTCGCGGGAATTCTTAATGCGGCGCACCATGCAGACCGAATCCGCCATCACGTCATATCTGCCTCGTAAACGCCGCGTGCTCGTGGCCGATGACAATTGTGACGCCGGCGAGACTCTCGCCATGCTGCTGCGGCTCGATGGCCACGAGGTCCATGTGGCCACGAACGGAATCGAGGCGGTCGAGATGTTCACGAAACTTCGGCCCGAGGTCGCCATCCTCGACATCGGCATGCCGGGAATGTCCGGCCATGAAGTCGCGCAGCACATTCGCATGCTGGGCGGCGAGCCAGCCGTGATGCTCATCGCGGTCACAGGCTGGGGCCAGAAGGCCGACAAGGACCGCGCTGCCGCGTCGGGCTTCGATCATCACTTCACCAAGCCGGTGGAACCGACGCTGCTCAGCAAGTTGTTAGGGGAACAATAGGCTTACACTGCCGGCATGCCCACGGTCCGCGCGCGCCTGATGATATCCCTGCTGCTGTTTGCCACCGGTGCCAGTCACGCAGCGTCACCCGCACCCGTCGCCGCGGAACACGGCATGGTCGTCACCGCGCACCAGATCGCGACGCGCGTCGGCGTCGATGTCCTGATAAATGGCGGCAATGCCATCGATGCAGCCGTGGCCGTGGGATACGCGCTCGCCGTGGTGTATCCCGCCGCGGGCAATCTGGGTGGCGGCGGCTTCATGACGCTGCAACTCGCCGACGGGCGCAAGACCTTCATCGACTTTCGCGAGAAGGCGCCGCTCGCGGCCACCGCTTCGATGTATCTCGATGAAAAAGGCGACGTCATTCCTGACCTGAGCACGCGCGGCCACCTGGCCGTGGCGATTCCCGGCACGGTGTCGGGACTGGAATACGCGCGCGCGAAGTACGGCACGCTGCCGCGCGCAAAACTGATCGCGCCTTCCATCGTTCTGGCGGAACGCGGCTTCGTACTCACGCAGGGAGACGTGGACATGCTCCACGAGGGCACCGACGATTTCCGCAAGGACGCGGCCACCGCCGCCATCTTCCTCGATCGCGGCCTGCCGCTTGAAGCAGGCGCGACGCTGCGGCAGCCGGACCTCGCGCGAACCCTGCGCAATATCCGCGCGCGCGGAGCCGACGGCTTTTACAAGGGACCGACCGGCGCCGCGCTGGTTGCCGCGAGCAAGTCTGGCAACGGACTCATCACGCAGGCGGACCTCGACGGTTACCAGAGCCGCGAACTTCCGCCCGTGGAGTGCGACTACCGCGGGTTCCACATCGTCGCCGCGCCGCCGCCGAGTTCCGGTGGCGTGGTGCTCTGCGAGATGCTCAACATTCTCGAAGGCTATCCCCTGAGCGACTACGGTTACGGCTCCGCGCGCGCCGTGCACTTCGAAATCGAGGCCATGCGGCACGCCTATGTCGATCGCAATAGCCTGCTCGGCGATCCGGATTTCATCCGCAACCCGCTCGAACAGTTGTTGGACAAGCGCTATGCCGAAAAGCTGCGCTCGCAGATCGACCCGCAGCGCGCCGGCAACTCGGCCGCGCTGAAGCCCGGTATGGTGCCGAACGAAGGCGTTCACACCACGCACTACTCCATCGCTGACCGCTTCGGCAACGCCGTCGCCATGACCTACACACTCAATGACTGGTTCGGCGCGCGCGTGACCGCGGCCGGCACCGGCGTGTTGCTCAATGACGAAATGGATGACTTCACCGCCAAGGCCGGCGTGCCCAACATGTACGGACTCGTGCAGGGCGAGACCAACAAGATCGAGCCCGGCAAGCGGCCGTTGAGTTCGATGACGCCGACCATCGTCACGCGCGAGGGCAAGCCGTGGCTGATCCTGGGAACGCCCGGCGGAAGCCGCATCATCACCGCCGTGTTGCTGACAATGTTGAACGTGATCGACTACGACATGGATATTCAAGAGGCCGTCGACGCGCCGCGCATCCATCAGCAGTGGCTGCCGGAAGAGACTTATGTCGAAGCGCGGGCGCTGAGCCCCGACACGCGCGCCCTGCTGCTCGTCATGGGACACAAGCTGGTGGCGCCGCAGCCGGAAAACCACGTGGCCGCGATCCTGATCGGCGCGCCCGCCATGAATGCCAAACCCGCAGGAAACCTGCGTTTCTTCGGCGCGCTCGACCCGAGAAGACCGACCGGGCTCGCGCTCGGGTATTGAAGCCGCGCGCCGCGCCTTCTAGCTTCTTTGCCGGCTCCTGTTCGGGCAAACTCCCGCTCATCAGTTCAACAGGGTCTGGTCCATGAAATCATCCGCGCTCCTCGCTCTCGTGAGTTTGCTAGCCATCGGCCCGGCGGCCATGGCAAAAGAGCCGGTCCCCGCGGCTGCCATCGCCGACGATGCCGCGCTGTTCGGAGCGATGGAGAAAGCCATTTCGGCCTCGTTGTCGGCCGACGGCAAACGCCTGGTCTTCGTCGGCCACGGCGATGGCAAGAGCACCATCGCGGTGGTCGTCGATCTGGTCAACCCCAGTGCCACGCAGGTGGCGCGCGGAGACGGCAAACCGACCAATCTGACCGACTGCGACTGGACCGCGGCGGACCGGCTGGTGTGCTCGCTCTGGGGCCTGGGCCATTTCCAGACAACGATCATCGGGATGGGCCGCACGCTGGCCATGAACTCGGATGGCAGCAAACAGATGTTCCTCGGCCAGCAAGGAAACAAGCTGGACCAGATAGGCATTCGTCAATCTGACGGCGAGGTCGTGGATTGGATGAATGGGGTCGACGGCATGGTTCTGATGTCGCGCACCAACCTGGAAGAACAGTCGACCGGCAAGATTCTTGCGCACAATCGGCAAGGCCTGAGCGTGGAGCGCATCGACACGCGCACGGGCAAAGCGACGCCGGTCGAGCGGCCCGCGCCGGACACCACCGGATACATTTCCGACGGCCTCGGCAACATCCGGATCATGACCACGACGTCGGTGAGCATCTCGGGCACCCTGCGAGGCGTCGACACGCATTTCTACCGGCTCGTCAACGACAAGAACTGGCGCGAACTGGGCAAATACAACGACGCTGGCAATGGATCGGGAATGGTGCCGCTGGCCGTCGACCCCGCTATCAATGCCGCCTACGTGCTGCAGACGCTGGACGGTCGCGATGCGCTGTATCGCATCTCCCTCGATGGCACGCTGAAAAGTGAGATGGTATTCGCGTCCAAGGAGGTGGACGTTAATGGCGTCGTGACCGTGGGCCGTGGTGGACGAGTCATCGGCGCCAGTTACACGACCGATCTCACGCATATCGAGTACTTCGATCCGGCCTACAAGAGTATCCACGTCATGCTCGCCAAGGCGCTGCCGAAGCTGCCGTTGATCGACTTCGTCAGCGCCAGCGCCGACGAGCAGATCTTGTTGGTCGGTGCCAGCAGCGATATCGATCCGGGTCATTGGTACGTGTTCGATCGGACCAAGAAGTCGCTCGTCGAGGTCATCACGCAGCGCGCGGGCCTCAAAGGCAAGACGCTGTCACACCGCCAGGCGATCACCTTCCCGGCCGCGGATGGTACGCAGATCCCCGCCTATCTAACCCTGCCGCCCGGCGTAACCGACGCCAAGGGATTACCGGCGATCGTGCTGCCGCATGGTGGCCCGGCGTCACGCGATGTATGGGGTTTCGACTGGCTGTCGCAATATTTCGCGCAGCGCGGCTTCGTGGTCCTGCAGCCTAACTTCCGTGGCTCGGCGGGCTACGGCGACCAGTGGTACCTGCAAAATGGTTTCAAGAGCTGGAAGGTTTCCATCGGCGATATCTGCGACGGTGGCCGCTGGCTGGTATCGCAGGGCATGGCCGATCCGTCGAAGCTCGGAATCTTCGGCTGGTCGTACGGTGGCTATGCCGCGCTGCAGGCGAACGTGCTCGATGCCAATCTCTTCAAGGCCGTGGTGGCGGTTGCGCCGGTGACCGATCTCGCACTGCTGAAGAACGAGGCGCTGGCGTACACCAATTCCGAGCTGGTGGCCGAACAGATCGGCAGCGGCCCGCACATCAAAGAGGGCTCACCCGCGCAGAACGCGGCGGCGTTCAAGGCGCCCGTGCTCATGTTCCATGGCACCATGGACCTCAACGTGGACATCGATCAGTCGCGGCGCATGGACAAGGAATTGCACAGCGCCGGCAAGTCGAGCGAACTCGTGGTGTACCCGGACCTCGAGCACAGCCTGCGCGATGGCGCGGCGCGCGCCGACATGCTGCGCAAGGCGGACGCGTTCCTTCGGAAAAACCTGAAGCTCTAGCCAGCCCTACTCTTTCCAGCCGCCACCCAGCGCCTGGTAGAGCTGCACGAGGTTTTCCGCGCCGGCGAGTCGCGTCACGATGAGCTGCCGCTGCGCGGTGTACAGGTCGCGCTGCGCAATCAGCGCGCCGAGATAGCTGTCGACCCCGCCGCGATAGCGCACGTCGGCCAGTTTGTAGCTGTTCTGGCTGGCACGCGTCAGCGCTTCCTGTGCGCGCACCTGTTCCTGGAAGCTGGTGCGCGCCGCCAGCGCGTCGGCCACCTCGCGGAACGCGACCTGGATCGATTGCTCGTAGCGCGCGATCTCGATGCGCTTGCGCACGTTGGCAAGATTCAGCGAGGCAAGGTTCGCTCCACCCGCGAAGATGGGCAGGCGAACCTCGGGCGTGAAGCTCCAGCTGGTGTGGCCGCTCTGGAACAACGCCGACAGATCGTCGCTGGCGTTGCCGTAGAAACCGGTGAGCGAAATGCTCGGGAAGAACGCCGCGCGCGCGGCACCGATGTCGGCATTGGCGGCCTTGAGCGCATGCTCGGCGGCGCGCACGTCGGGGCGGCGCACCAACAACTCTGCCGGCAAACCTGCGGGAAGAGTTTTCGAGAATGTCTGCGCGTCAATGGCGTGGTCGCCGGCGGCGATCTGCGCCGGCAGCGCCTCACCCACCAGCAGCGCGAGCGCATTGCGGTCCTGCGCCACGCGGCGCGTCTGCGCGGCGATGTCCACCTCGGCTTCACGCCACGCGGTCTCGGAGCGATTCAGGTCGAGCTCGCTCGAGACTCCCGAATCGAAACGCAGCTTGGTCAGATCGAAGGATTTGCGCTGGCTGTCGCGCGTGCCCTGCGCGAGCGTGAGCAGCTCGCGATCGGCGATCAGCGTCAGCCAGGCGTTGGCGACTTCGGACACCAGCAGCAGCTGCGCGGCGGTGCGCGTCTCTTCGAGGCGGAAGTAATCCTCGAGCGCGGCGCGGCGCAGGCTGCGCACCCGGCCGAACAGATCCAGCTCGAACGCACTGACACCGAGCCCGGCGGAATAGCTGCGGTCGAGCTCGCTCTGGCCGGTTGCGGAAAGACTGGCGGGGACGCGCTGGTTGTTGGACGAACCCGCCGCATCGATGGCCGGCACGAGGTCGGCGCGCTGAATGCGGTACTGCGCGCGGGCCGCCTCCACGTTGAGCGTGGCAATGCGCAGGTCGCGATTGTTGGTGAGTGCGCGCCCAATGAGCGCCTGCAGCTCCGCATCGGGAAAGAATTGTTTCCAGCCGATATCGTTCGCCGATTGGGCGGTCGGCTCGGCCGCGGCCACCGCGTCAGCGTTTTCATAGACGCCGGGCACGGGCGGCGCCGGCTGTTGATAGCGCGGCGCCATCGTGCAGGCACCGAGCGTCGCGGACGCAACCAACAAGCCTGCGCGAATGATCATGGCGTTCATGCGTTCCCCGCGTACGGCGCATCGGCCGGGGTTTCGTCCACCTTCATCGTCACCGGCCGCACCTTGAAATAGCGCAGGATCACGACGAAGAACACCGGCACGAAGAACACCGCGAGGAACGTGGACGCGAGCATGCCGCCGATGACGCCCGTGCCAACGGCGTGCTGTGCGCCGGAGCCGGCGCCGGAGGAAATGGCGAGCGGAAAAACACCGGCCATGAACGCGAGCGATGTCATGAGGATCGGCCGAACGCGTTGCTTCGTGGCGTGCATGACCGACTCGACCAGATCCATGCCGTGGTCGAAATTCTCCTTGGCGAACTCCACGATGAGAATGGCGCTCTTGGCGGCGAGACCGATGGTGACGAGCAGTCCGACCTGGAAATAGGCGTCGTTGGTGAGTCCACGTGCCAGCGTGGCGATGACGGCGCCGAGCACACCGAGCGGCACCACCAGCAATACGGTGCTCGGGATCGACCAGCTTTCGTACAGCGCCGCCAGGCACAGGAACACGATCGCGAGCGAAAGCGCGTACAACATCGGCGCCTGCGACCCGGACGCTTTTTCTTCGAACGACAGCCCATTCCATTCCAGACCGACGCCCGCCGGTAGTTTGGCGACGAGTTCCTCCATGGCCCGCATCGCTTCGCCTGAACTCCTGCCGGGAGCGGGCCCACCCTGGATCTGGTAGGCCGGAACGCCGTTGAAGCGCACGAGCTTCTGCGGTCCGTAGGTCCAGTCGCCGCGGCCGAACGCCGAGAATGGCACCATGCCGCCTTCCTTGTTGCGCACATACCAGCGGTTGAGGTCGTCAGGCTGCATGCGCGAATCGGGGTCGCCCTGCACGTAGACACGCTTGACGCGGCCGCGGTCGATGAAGTCGTTCACGTACGTGGACGCCCAGCCGGTCTGCAGGGTCGAGTTGATGTCGGCCACCGACACGCCGAGCGCGCTCGCCTTCTCGCGATCGATGTCGAGCTTGAACTGCGGCGCGTCTTCGACGCCGTTCGGACGCACGCCGGCGAGGCGCTTGTCCTGGGACGCGGCACCTAACAACTGGTTACGTGCCGCCAGGAACTGCTCACGACTGAGGCCGCCGCGGTTCTGCAACATGAGATCGAAGCCGGCGGTGTTGCCGAGCTCGAGCACCGCCGGCGGCGGCACCGCGATGACGTTGGCGTCCTTGATGCTGGCGAAATACTGGTTGGCGCGGCCGAGCACCGCCGACACCGCGAGATTGCTCTTCTTGCGCTGGTCCCAATCGCGCAGCTTGATGAAGAGCAGTCCAGAGTTCTGGCCAGGGCCGGCGAAGTTGAAGCCGTTGACTGTCAGCACACCCTCGACCGCGTCCTTCTCCTGCTCGAGCATGTACTTCTGCGCCTGGTCGAGCACCGCCCAGGTGCGCTCCTTGGAAGCGCCCGGTGGTGTCGTCACCTGTCCGTAGGCGAAGCCAGGATCCTCGGCTGGAAGGAACGACGCCGGGATGCGCGTGAACAGGAGGCCCATGACGGCGACGATGGCGAGATACACGAACATCGAACGACGCGGACGCTTCAGCATTCCGGCGAGGCCGCGTTCGTGATGCGCCCTACCCGCATCGAATGTGCGGTTGAACCAGCGAAAGAATCCCTTGTGTTCGACGTGTCCGGAGGCCGGCAGCGGCTTCAGCAGCGTGGCGCACAGCGCGGGCGTCAAGACCAGCGCCACGAGCACCGACAGGCTCATGGCCGACACCAGCGTGATGGAGAACTGGCGGTAGATGACGCCGATGGAGCCGCCGAAGAACGCCATGGGGACGAACACCGCGCCCAGCACCAGAGCGATGGCCACCAGCGCGCCGGTGATCTGGTCCATGGACTTGCGGGTGGCCTCGCGTGGCGGAAGGCCCTCCTCGGCCATGACGCGCTCGACGTTCTCGACCACCACGATGGCGTCGTCAACCAGCAGGCCGATCGACAACGCCATGCCGAACATGGTCAGCGTGTTGATGGAGAAGCCGAACGCGGCGAGGACGCCGAACGTGCCTAACAACACCACCGGCACGGCGATGGTCGGGATGATCGTCGCGCGCGCGTTCTGCAGGAACACGAACATCACCAGGAAGACGAGCAGCACCGCCTCGACCAGCGTCTTGACCACTTCGAGAATCGACGTCTTGACGAACGGCGTCGTGTCGAGCGGATAGACCACCTCGAGCCCGCGCGGGAAAAACGGCGCCAGGCGATCGAGCGTGGCGTGAATGGCGTTGACGGTATCGAGTGCGTTCTGCCCCGCCGCGAGCCGGATCGCCACGCCCGCCGCGGGCTTGCCGTTGTATTTCGTGTCGCGTGTATAACTTTCCGAGTTGAGCGCGACGCGCGCCACGTCGCCGATGCGCACCTGCGACCCGTCGGCGTTGACGCGCAGCAGGATGGCGCGGAACTGCTCCGGCGTGGACAGGCGCGTCGGCCCGATGATGCTCGCGCTGATCGCCTGGCCCGGGGAGGCCGGAAGGCCACCGATCGACCCCACTGAGACCTGCACGTTCTGCGCGCGGATCGCGGCCACCACGTCGGCGGTAGTCAGGCCGTAGTTGTTGAGCTTGGCCGGATCGAGCCAGATGCGCATCGCGTATTGCGAGCCGAACATCGTGACGTCGCCGACGCCCGAGGTGCGGTTGAGCGGATCGAGGATGTTGGTCGCGACGTAGTCGGTCAGATCCTCGTTGTTCATGCTGCCGTCGGCGGAGATGAAACCCATCACCACGAGGAAATTGCGCGCCGGTTTGTTCACGCGGATGCCGGACTGCTGGACCTCTTGCGGCAGCAAGGGCATGGCGGTTTGCAGCTTGTTTTGGACCTGCACCTGCGCCACGTCGGGCACGGTGCCCTGCGCGAACGTCAACGTGATGGCCGCGGACCCGTCCGAGTTGGCCTCGGAGGTGATGTACGTGAGGTTGTCGATGCCGTTCAGCGCCTGCTCGATGACCTGCACCACCGTGTCCTGCACGGTCTGCGCGGAGGCGCCCGGGTAGTTCACGTTGATGCCGACCGACGGTGGCGCAATGGCCGGGTACTGGCGCACCGGCAGGCTGACCACCGAGACGGCACCGGCGATCATGACGATGATGGCGATGACCCACGCGAAGATGGGCCGGTCGATGAAGAAGCGCGACAGCATGCGGGATCCTTGCTTAGCGCTTCACGACTTCGGCGGGCGCACCGGCCTGCATCGCCGCATTCGCCTGCTCGGCCGCGGGCACGGTTTTCACCGGCGCTCCCGGCTTGATCTTCTGCAGGCCGTCGAGCACGACACGTTCACCGGCGTTCAGGCCGGCGGTGATGAGCCACTCGCCGTTGATGGCGCGATCGGCCGTCACCACGCGTTCGTTCACCTTGTCGTCCTGGTCGACCACCATGACCGTGGCGTCGCCCTTGGCATTGCGCGACACGCCACGCTGCGGCACCAGCAATGCGGCCGAACGCGTGCCGCGCGTGAGCTGCGCGCGCACGAACATGCCGGGCAGCAGCTCGCGCTTCGGATTCGGGAAGACGGCGCGCAACACCACGGAGCCGGTGCTGGGGTCGACCGACGCTTCCGACACCTTGAGCCGGCCGCGCTCGGCGTAAACCGTGCCGTCTTCGAGCGTGAGCCCGACCTCGGCTTCGTTCTTGTCGTTCTGCACGAGCTCACCGTTCGCGATCTGACGCTGCAGGTGCAGCATCTCGATGGAGGACTGCGCGATGTCGACGTAGATGGGATCGAGCTGCTGCACGGTAGCGAGCGGAGTTTGCTGGTTGGACGTGACCAGCGCGCCTTCGGTGACCAGCGCGCGGCCGATGCGCCCGTTGATGGGCGACAACACCTGCGTGTACACGACGTTGATGCGCGCGTTCGCCACTTGGGCGCGAGCCGCGGCGACGTCCGCGGCCGCGCGCGCGTTCGCCGCGATGGCATCGTCGTTTTCCTGCTTCGACACGGCGTTGGCGGCAATGAGCGGCGCATAGCGCTCTTCGAGAAGCTTGGCGGTCACTGCCTGTGCCTCGGCGCGCTTGAGCGAGGCATCGGCGGATTGATACGCGGCGCGGTAGCTGCCGGCGTCGATCTGGAACAGCTGCTCGCCCGCCTTCACTTCGCTGCCTTCGGCAAACAGGCGACGCTGCACGATTCCCGTGACCTGGGGCCGGACTTCCGCCACGCGAAACGCCGTGGTGCGCCCCGGCAGCTGGTCGGTGATGGCGACGGCGCGCGGTGCCAGCGTGATGACGCTCACTTCGGGTGGCGGTGGCGGACCGCTGGCGTCCTTCGCACAGGCCGTGAGGACGGCCACAGCCACTAACAACCCGGTGGCGGCATTAATTCGCTTCAGCATCGCGAGCTCCATTCGTCAACATGCGGCCCAACAGGTCGTTGAGCTGGGCCAGTTCTTCTTTCTTGAATCCCTTGAGGTGGACATGCATGCCCTCGACCACGATGGGCCAGATCTTGGCGGCGGCCTTCCGGCCCTTCGGCGTGAGATGCAGATTGACCACGCGCCGGTCGAGCTCGCTGCGTTCGCGACGCAGCAGCTCTTTCTGCTCGAGCCGGTCGAGCATGCGCGTCATCGAGGCGACGCCCATGTGGCTCACGCGGGCCAAACCCGCGACCGTATCGGCGCGTTTGAGCCACAGCATGAGCACCGGTTCCCACTGCATCCCGGTGAGCTCGAGCGGCTGCATGTGCAGGTCCACGCGCCGCACCAGCGAATTCGTCAGGTGCTTGACCTGGCGGCAGATCATGCGGTGCAGGTCGTCTTCGGGCGGCGGCACGGGGTCGGTGTTGTCGCGGATTTTGCGGGCGGCGGCGTTCATGGGCGCAAGGTTCGTTGTGCATGAAATAGTTGTCAAGGCAATAATTGCATGGGCAGGCAGCCTACGACTTAAGTGGGCGGGCGGCTGCTGGTGGCGAGCGCGGCAGTGTCCTGCACCACGATGGCAAATCGATCGGCCAATGCCGCGAGCGTCCCCTGCTGAATGGATTGCGCAGTGATGACGCCCGCGCCGAGAGGATTCGGCAGGTCGCGCGTGGCCGTGGCGGCCGCCACCACCGTGGCGCGGAATCCCAGATCGAGCGCGGCGCGCACCGTGGCGCTGACACACATGTGTGTCGCAAAGCCGGCGATGACGATCTCGCGGCACGCGACCGAACGGATGCGCTGGGCGAGCTCGGTGCTGGCGAATGCATTGGGCAGCGATTTGACCAGCACGGTTTCGCCGGCAGCCGCGGCGAGCTCATCGATGAAACGAGCGCCGTCTCCCCGCGGATCGAAGACCGCGGATCCCGGCCGGCTGTGATGGATGGCATGAAACACCGGCATTCCGGCGGAACGCGCGAATGCCAGCAGGCACGCGCCCTCTTCCACGGCAGCCCAATGCCAGCGAGCGGCAAACGCCCGTGGGTGTATTCGCGTTGACCGTCGATCATGAGCAGAACGGAATCCTGGGGAGCGCTGGGTACCTCCGACAGACCTGCCAGGCGCGTCAGAGTTTCCGGGGCTTGAAGGCGTGACATGCGAGTTCCTTAAGTATTGGATAGAAACGGTGAATGGAAACGATGCGAGGCACGCTTCAAACTAGCGTCCGATGCGCGCGCAGGGAATTCGCCAAAAATTCACGATGACCGATAAAAAAAGCACAGCTCAGCTCGACTGGGAGGACGTGCGCTTCTTCACCGCACTGGCGCGCGTCGGCACACTGGCCGCGACTGCGCGCTCACTCAAGGTGACGCACGCCACCGTGTCGCGGCGCCTGGCCAGGCTCGAATTGACGCTCGGTCATCCCTTGTTCAAGCGCCACGCGCAGGGCTACTCGCTGAACGCGGCGGGCGCGGCGGCTCTGGCCGAAGCGGGCCAGATGGAAATGGCGGCCTCGGCGCTCACCGAAAAACGCGCCACGGCCGGCCAGGTGTCAGGCCTGGTGCGCGTTACGGTCGCGCGCGTGTTCGCGGACGGCTTTCTCGCCGAACAACTGGCACCATTGCTCGAGCAGTATCCCGCGCTCGAACTGGAGCTGATTGCGACGTCACGAAACCTGAGTCTCGCGCGACGCGAGGCGGAGATCGCGCTGCGCCTCGCGCGGCCGGCGGCCGGTGAGCTGGTCGCGCGACGCGTTGCCACGCTCGAGTACGGATTTTTCGCCGCGCCCGAATACGCCAACCGACTCGCCTGCGGCGAAACCGCGGCGTTCATCGCTTTCGACGACGCCAGCGAGTCCGTGCCCGAAGCCGCGTGGGCAAAGCGCTTCCTGGCTGGAAAGCCTGTGCGTTTGCGCGCCAACAGTCAGGGCGCGCAGGCGGCAGCGGCGCGCGGCGGGGCCGGCATCGCCTTGCTGCCGGGTCTGTTGGCGCGAGCGCGTGAAGGTCTGGTGCCGGTGCTGTTCGACGAATTGCCACCGGCGCGCGAGCTGTGGCTGTTGATGCGCCCGGAGGTCGCGCGTCTGGCGCGAGTGCGGGTTGTCGCCGATCATCTGATCGCCATGTTCGAGGAATCGTCAGCAGGGAGTGCGTGAGCATGAATCGCCGCAAAATTTCGTTTCAGGTGCCGGGACCCGGTGGCTTGAAGTGAGCGGCATCGAGTCCGGCAAACCGGCGCCCCGTCTCACGCGGCAGATGTTGTGG
>JBDTSV010000024.1:0-12264 GCA_039930985.1 Pseudomonadota bacterium | reverse complement strand
GCGACTGCTTGTCGTAGGCCACCAGCACGGCGCAACCCTTGTAGTCGATGCCGTAGTCGGTGTTGTCGTAGCCGATCTTCTTGATGGTGTCGCGAGCGACCTGCTGGAAGTCGACGACCGCACTGGAAGTGATTTCGCCCGCGAGCACCACGAGGCCGGTGTTGCAGAGAGTCTCGGCGCCGACGCGCGAGAACTTGTCCTGGGCCAGAAGTGCGTCGAGCACGGCGTCGGAAATCTGGTCCGACACCTTGTCCGGATGACCTTCTGAAACCGACTCTGACGTGAAATGAAAGCTGCTAGACATACGATCCTCTTTCCTTAAGTTCCTGACCGACGGCGCGCAACGGCGCGCCGAAAGCGGCGCGGTACTGGTCCGCGAACTCCGCCGTGGTGAATGTGTGGTTCTGCGTGCCGCGAACGGCAATCTTGATGGCACCCATGAGCGAAGCGATGCGTCCCGTGGTTTCCCAATCGAGCCCGCGAAGAATGCCGTGAATCAATCCGGCACGATAGGCGTCGCCGCATCCGGTCGGATCCAGCACTTCGCGCGCCTTGGCACAGGGAATTTCGTAGGTGTGGCCGTTGGCGTAAATGGTCGAACCTTCGCCGCCGCGTGTCACGATAAGCGCTTTCACGTGCTTGACGACATCCGCGACGCCCCAGCCGGTGCGCTCCTGCAGAAGTGCCCATTCATAGTCGTTCAACGCCAGCCAATCCGAGATGGATATGAAACGCTTGAAATCATCGCCGGCGAACAGCGGCATTGCCTGGCCCGGGTCGAAGATGAACGGGATGTGGGCGGCCTTGAACTGTTCAGCGTGCTGCAGCATGCCTTCGCGGCTGTCCGGAGCAATGACACCAATGGATATACCGTCATTCGCCGGCACCTTGATGAGATGCGAATGATTCATGGCGCCCGGGTGAAAGGCCGTGATCTGGTTGGAATCGAGATCGGTGGTGATGAAGGCCTGCGCGCAATGCTCTTCCGGAATCGTCACGAGATACTTCTCGGACATGCCGACCTTCTTCATCCAATCGCCGTACGGCTGAAAGTCACGACCGATGCCGCCCATCGGATAGCCCACGTCGCCGAGCAGCTTCAGGTTGTAGGCAATGTTGCCGGCGCAGCCACCGAACTCGCGGCGCATTTGTGGCACCAGGAAGGCGACATTGAGCATGTGCAGCTTGTCGGGAAGGATGTGCGCACGGAAACGATCCGGGAACACCATGATGGTGTCATACGCGACGGATCCACAGATGAGTGCGCTCTTGTCTTTACCCGGCATGCCAATGACTTACGAGTGAGAAACGGGGCGCAAAGATACGCGAATCATTGTCGGCGCGCTCGGCCGAGTCGGTTTCCTGTAGGCCGAATCGGTGGCTTGGGTCGCACCCTTACCTAACCCATTGACGAATAAGGAATTCGTTCGAAATGCTTCGATGACCGCATCCTTATATATGTCGACTGGGAAACGTGCCGGCACGGACCCTACAAGCGCGGCGGAGGCGGCTCGGACTCGAGCGAACCAGGCGGTTTCCTGGGCGTGACCGGCGCCTCTTCGGCAGGCGTCGCCTCTGGCACCACGGGCACTATTGGCGCGACGCCATCGGGTCGGGTCGCGAGCCGCGCCCGGACGCGGACATAGTTGCGCAAACCCTCGAGCTCGCGATCGTTGAGTTCGTCGAACTTGGGCATGCCACGAGCCTCGAGTCCGCCGCGCACGATCGTCGCGAACGAGGCGGCATTGAGCAGCGCCGGTGATGCGCGCAGGTCTGGAGCGCTGCCGCCCGCGATCGCGCCGGCGCCATGGCACCACTGGCACTTCGCGAACGTCGCGGCACCGTCTTTCGCAAGGGCCGCATCGATGGTGATCTCCGGAGCATCGAGAGGCTTGGCGGGTGTGGGACCAGGAGTCGGCGGCAAGGTACCGGTGCCATCGAGCGCGAAGGTCAGCAAGCGTCGTGGATGCAGGCGCGAGTCCCAACCGAATTGGGCCGACATGACGCCGAGACTTGCCGGCTGCCCCTGCGTCGGACCGGTGAGAATGGATATGTACTGTCGCTTGCCAACGGCGAAACTGATCGGCGCGCCAAGCGCGGCGGTCGCCGCGTAGAACGCCCACACACGGCGGCCCTCGGCCGCGGAATATCCGGTGATGTGGCCATCGGCCTCGCCCTGAAACACCAGATCGCCGGCGGTCGACAACACGCCGCCGCTGTAGGCGCCCGGCGTGGGCTGTGCCCATGCCGCACGTTGCTTCGCCGGGTCCCAGGCGAGTAGCGCGCTCTTGCCGGCATCCGCCGACGCATCGCCTTCGGGATTCTCCGCCGGCAGCTCGGTGGTTGGTAGATAGACCAGGCCGGTTGCGGGGCTGAACGACTGCGCGAAGTGATTGTGTGCGCCAACGCCTAACTTCTTCGACGAGATGAGTTTGCCGGTGGCGCGATCGAGCACCTGCATCGAGCCGTCCTTCGGCGCGTGCAGGAGCACGTTGCGCGACTGACCGTCGATGCTGATCGTGGCGAGCGTGATGTCGAGCGAGTCATCGCACGTCGTGTGGTCGGCGGCCGCGTCGTGCTGCCAGACAAGCGCCCCGTTGTCCGCATTCAGCGCGACCACGGAACAGGCGAACCGGTTCGAGGCCGCGTCAGGACCGCGCGCGTTTCCCGTTCCGGCGTACAGCCGATTGGAATCGGGGTCGAAAGCTATCGCGTTCCAGATCGTCCCGCCCGCACCCTGTGTTTCCCAACGCCACAGCAGCTTGCCGCTGTCGGCCGCGTACACCCCCACGGCACCATGCACCACGCCCGAGTCGCCGAAGCCGATCGCAACCCTGTCGTTGAAGACGCGCGGCGTGCCCGAAATGAAGCTACCGTCGTTGGGATCGAGCGTCGGTGTGCTCCAGATCTGCGTGCCCTTCTTGGCATCGAGCGCGATCAGGCGGCCATCGTGCGTTCCAACGAACAGCCGGCCGTTGGAATAAGCGAGGCCACGCGTGCCGGACCCAGAACGTAACTTCTTGCCGGCGACTTGCGCTGCCTGCGGATCGAAACGCCACAACAGCTTCCCGGTGCGCGCATCGACGGCGTGCACGACGCTATACCCGGCGGCGATATAAAGAATGCCTTCGATCGCCAGCGGCGTCGCCTGCGCGCTGCCGACGTCGAGATCGAGCGTCCAGGCGAGCCTGAGTCGCGCGACGGTCTCGCGATTGATTTCAGTGAGCGGGCTGTAGCGGGTTTCAGCCGCGGTGCGGCCCGCCGACGCCCAATTGTGCGCATCGAAGTCGGCGCTGAGCGGCGAGGTTTCCTGCTTGCTGGCGGCCGAGGCCGCGGTGATGAGTGAAGCCGCGAGCAGCGCGGTGATGCGGGCTTGAGGCTTACGTGGCATGCCGCGAAGTTGAGCACGATTTGCCCCGACTAGGAAAGCAGTCCCAGTCACGCGAATTTGGCTCGCAACCGGGCCGCACGCAGAGCGCGGCCGCAGCTCAGGTTGCCGGAATGCTCTCCGGAAACACCGGCGCCGCGGTGACGCGGCCCTTGAAGTCGAGCCACTGGTGGTTCGCGTAGTCGTACAGCTTGCAGGTGCGCACCGTCGCCCAATAGCGCTTCCAGTTGAGCACGTAGACGCGCGCGAGCTGCGGCACCGCATTCTTCAGCGCGGCTTGAGCCGCGCGAAGCCGATACAGCGGCACGCCCGTATTCACGTGATGCGCGCCGTGCTCGAGGATGTCATGCAGGATGCGGCCGAGGGCTTTGGGCACGACCACGTTGATGGTGGTGGTGATGAAGCCAAGACGCTTCTGCCACTCTTCGCGCTTGTCGAACCAGGCCACTTCAGGGTGCGTGTGCTGCACGTAGATGACCCAGCCAATGATGCAGTTGAAGGCCAGGAACGGCACTACGAAGCCGCACAGCAGTGTCCAGGTGACCGAGTGATTGTCATAGACCGCCCATAGCACCAGCGCGGTGATCCACGCGGCGCCCACGCCTAACACCAGGACGTTGTCCCAGATGAAGATGGCGCGGCGCACGCCCACATGTTTCTTGGTGGGCAGGATGAGCTTCTTCCACCACATCTCGATGAGATAGTAGAGACCCTGGCCAAAGCCCGAGCGATAGATGCGCTCGAGGCCGCGGCGGATCTTGGAAGCGGCCTGCCACTCTTCGGCAGACAGCGGAACCCAGACCTGGTCGCGGCCCTTGAGATTGGTAAACCCGTGGTGCGCGACGTTGTGGCCCACGTCCCACAGCGAGAACGGGGTCAGCGAGGGCAGGAACGCGATGCGGCCGATGAGCTTGTTGAGCCAGTCGTGTTGGGTGTAGCTGCCGTGACAGGCGTCGTGCCCGATGACGAACAACCGCGCGATGGCGATGGACGCCGGAATGATCATGAGCCCCTTGGCCCACCAGGCGTCGAATGCGCAGGCGCCGACAATTGCGGTACCGAGAAATGCCAGATCGAGCAGCAGCCGCAGCACCGGGAGAATTGAATCGCGGCGCAGGTACTCCTGCATGACGACTCGCACGGTGCGCTTGGCATCGGCGCGGCCAGCGTCGGCCTTGGAAGGGGTCTGAACAGCTTCGGTCATAAGGCGGCAAGACTATACGAAACAAGCGCTTTCACCAACGGGTTCGGTGGCAATTTTGACCTGCGTCGCACCTTGAATTCGACCAGACGCCCCCGTTGCGGCGGGGGCGCGCCCGGTAATTTGTGCACGCGTTGTAGCTTCGACACTAATCGCGTTTGCACCACAGATCGCGGCGGGGTTTCCCGTACCGAAGGTCGGACGTCGGACCTGACTCGGTTGACGCGTTATCCAGTTTAATGGATGTTTCGTCCACTATGCAGGATATCAACGCCCGGATTGCCCACCGAGTGCGCGGATTGCGCGCCGATTCGGGGTTGAGCCTCGAATCGTTGGCCGGCCGCTGCGCCGTGAGTCGCTCGATGTTGTCGCTGGTCGAGCGTGGCGAAACCAGTCCCACGGCCGTGGTGCTCGAAAAGATCTCGGCCGCGCTCGGAATTACCCTCGCCGCCCTGTTTGACGACGCCGGCGCGCGCGCGAGTCCGGTTTCGCATGCCGCGGATCGAAGCCTGTGGAAAGACCCGCAGTCGGGGTACACGCGCCGGAACATCTCGCCGGCGAACTTCCCCTCACCCATTCGCATCGTGGAGGTGGCGTTTCCGGCTGGCGCGAAGGTTTCCTATGAGAGCGGGACTCGCGAGTCGACGGTCGCCCAGCAGATCTGGGTCCGCGACGGCGTCATCGAAGTCACCGTCGGCAAGACCACGCACAAACTGGCCAAGGACGACTGCCTGGCCATGCAACTCGACGCGCCAGTCACGTTTCGCAATCGCACCCGCAAGGCTGCGCACTACGTCGTGGTGCTGTGCTCATGAGCGCTTTCACTGCCCGACGACTCGACGTGGTGACTTCGCGCGAATTCGGCGGACTGTGCGAGGTGCTCATCGAATGCGTCGAAGGCGGCGCGTCGGTGAGTTTCATGCATCCCATGACCCTGGCGAAGGCCGCGCTCTTCTGGCGCGGAGTTGCCGAGAGCGTCGCGCGCGGCGAACGTGCGCTCATCGTCGCAGAAGACTCCGAGGGTCGTATTCTCGGCACCGCCCAGGCTATTTGGGCTGTCGCGGAGAACCAGCCCCATCGTGCCGACATCGCCAAGATGCTGGTGCGTCCGTGCGCGCGCCGGCTCGGCGTTGGGGCCGCGGTGCTGCAAGCCGCGGAAGACGCCGCGCTTGCTTCCGGCAGGAACGTGCTGGTGCTCGATACCGCCAGTGACGCCGCCGAAAGGCTCTATGAACGTGGCGGCTGGCGGCGCGTCGGCACAATTCCCGAGTTCGCGTTGATGCCCGATGGCGCGCGCTGCGCCACCGTCGTCTACTACAAAAGGCTGGTTTGACGCCGCTCGCGGGCGTGCGAAGCTTTCGCACCTTTTGCGGATGGGCGGGCCATGAAACGCAGAGACTTCCTCCAAGCCATGGGCGGCGCTTCCGCGTTCGCCTTCCTGCCCGCCTTCACTCGCGACGCCTTCGCGGCGGCGGCCTCTCTCGATGACCTCATCATCAGCGACGTCGAGGTCCTGAAGCTGTCCGGCACGCACGCGCTGGTACCGGGGCTCAACCGGCAATACCAGGTCAATCCGCTGCATGTGTACGAAGAGCGGCGACCGAAGCCGTTCAGGGATCCGCCTGCGGGCACCCAGCCCGAACAGCGACCGCTCACGCACTACTACGTGCGCATTCGCACCAAGGGCGGCCAGGAAGGCATCTACGGCGCCTTCGAGAAGGAAGTGCTGCCCGTGTTGTTAGGCACGCTGCGACCGCTGGTGATCGGGCAGCATGCGCTGGCGATCGAGCGCATCTGGGACCAGATGTACCGGTCGAACCGACACTCGCGTGCCAGCCACTTCATGATGGCCATCAGTACCATCGACAATGCGTTGTGGGATCTGCGCGGTCGGCAGTTCGGCGTGCCGGTGTTCCGCTTGTTAGGCGGACCGACACAGTTGCCGGTGCCGGTGTACGGCAGCTGCCTGGGCTTCGCCATCGATCCGCCGCTCGCGGCCAAACGCGCGCAGCAGCTGAAGAAAGACGGCTTCATCCGCCAGAAATGGTTTCTGGGTTATGGCCCTGGGGATGGCGCGCGCGGCATGGATCTCAACGTTCAACTGGTGAGGTCGCTGCGCGAAGCGCTCGGTGACGACGTGCAGATCATGTTCGACGCATACCAGGGGTGGGACCTGCAATACGCGCTCGAGTGGTGCCACAAGGTCGAACAGTACCGCCCCTACTTCGTCGAAGAAGCCGTGCCGATGTCGGACCTCGAAAGTTTCATTCGTCTTTCCAGATCGACTTCGATTCCGATTGCGACCGGCGAACACCTGTACGGCCGCTGGGAGGCCGAGCAATTCTTCAAGGCCGATGCCGTGCAGTTCATCCAGGCGGATCCGGAATGGTGCGGTGGTCTTTCCGAAACCGTGAAAGTGGCGCATCTGGCCTCGGTGCACGGCGTCAAGCTGCTGCCGCACTGTCACAACATCCACGCGGCGCTGCATGTCGTCGCCAGCCAGTCACCGACGGTGTGCCCTTTCGGTGAATACCTCATCAACTACGTGCCGGAGAAACTGCACTTCATCAAGGACCCGCCGGTCACGGGCAATGGCCTGGTCCAGCTGTCGGAAAAGCCGGGCTTCGGAATCGAGCTGGACCCGGCCAAGGTCGAGAAGCAGGAAATCCTGACCAACGCGTGAGTCAATCGTCGCGAGAAGGAAAAACTTCTCGAACAGCAGTAAATTGTCGGCGATTACCACTTCGCGGCGAGGTTTTTTCATGTTCATGCGA
The DNA here is from genome assembly GCA_039930985.1 of Pseudomonadota bacterium. GTDB lineage: Bacteria > Pseudomonadota > Gammaproteobacteria > Steroidobacterales > Steroidobacteraceae > CADEED01. Next base: position 4,901 of record JBDTSV010000024.1, on the reverse strand, counting down.
CTCGTGAAGGTTCTGTCGATGAGTGCGGCGCTTGTCGGGTCGGGCGCCTTTGCCGCCGACATCACCGCGAGCCAGCCGACCGCCGCTTCCAAACCGGCTCGCGCCGGCGAAGCGGAATTCCGCGCCCTGTACCGCGAACTCATCGAGATCAACACCACGCTGTCGGTCGGTTCGTGCACCGAGGCGGTCACGGCGATGAAGGTGCACCTGAGTGCCGCTGGATACCCGGAATCGCAGCTGACTGTCGTGACGCCACCCGGCCAGCCCAAGGGCGGCAATCTCATCGCGCTCCTGCCCGGCAGCGAGCTGAAGCTCAAGCCCGTGCTGCTGCTCGCGCACATCGACGTGGTGGAAGCCCGACGCGAAGACTGGACGCGCGATCCGTTCAAGCTGGTCGAAGACGACGGATTTTTCTACGCGCGCGGCGCCTCCGACGACAAGGCCATGGCCGCGGTCTTCACCGACGCCATGGTGCGTTACAAGAAGGAAGGATATCGGCCCAAGCGCGGCATCAAGCTCGCGCTCACCTGCGGCGAGGAGACGCCTAACAACTTCAACGGCGTGAAATACCTGGTCGAGAACCGCCGCGAGCTCATCGACGCGGCCTTCGCGCTCAATGAAGGCGGCGGCGGACGTTACGATCAGAAGACCGGCGTCTATCGCTTCGTGGCCGTGCAGGTCGGAGAAAAGCTTTACCAGGACTTCAAGCTCACGGCGACCGATCAGGGCGGGCACTCCTCGCGCCCCACTCCCGCGAATCCCATCTACCGCATGGCGCGCGCGCTCGACAAGATCGATGGGTTCAGCTTCCCGATCGAGTTCAGCGACACCACGCGTGTCTACTTCCAGCGTTCCGGCGCGATTGAAGGCGGGCCCAGGGGCGCCGACATGATCGCCGCTGGCAAGACCGGTGACGCAGCGGCAGTCGCGCGCCTGGTCGGTGATCCCTCGTACAACGGCACGCTGCACACTACCTGCGTGGCTACGCAGATCAGTGGCGGGCACGCACCGAATGCGCTGCCGCAGAACGTCACGGCGAACGTGAACTGCCGCATTTTCCCTGGTCACGATCAAAAGGAAATTCTCGCGGCCCTGGCGGCCGCGGTGGCGGATCCTTCCGTCAAGATCGAGTTTGCGGACGCTCCGGAAACTCCGGGTGCACCGCCTGCGCTCTCAAAAGAAGTGCTGGCACCCATCGAAGCGCTCACGCGCGAGATGTACCCGGGCGTCGCTGTAATTCCCGTGATGTCTTCAGGCGCCACCGACGGCCGCTTCCTCACGCCGGCCGGCATTCCGACCTACGGCGTGTCGGGAATGCTCAGTGACGGCGCGACCAACAACGCCCACGGACTCAACGAGCGCATCCGCGTGCAGACGCTCATCGAAGGCCGCGAGTTCCTCTACCGGCTGGCCAAGGCCTACGCCTCCGGTAGATAGAGCCTAGTAGCCCTTCTTCAAGTCGACGACCGACAGCAGCTTGTCGCCAGCGGCGTAGCGACGCACCTGCTCGCGCAGCACGATCTCGCGCGACCGGACTCCGAGCTCTGATTGCCCAGACACATGCGGGGTGATGATGACGTGCGGCGCCTTCCACAGCGGGTGATCGGGTGGCAGCGGCTCGGGCTCGGTCACGTCCACCGAAGCGCCGGCGATGACGCCGTCCTGCAGCGCCTTCACCAGGTCGTCGGTCACGACGCTGCCGCCGCGGCCGACGTTGATGAAGAACGCGGTCTTCTTCATGCGCGCGAACATCTTCGCGTCGAAGAGTTTCGTGGTGGCGGGAATCAACGGCAATGCCGAAACAACCACGTCCGCGCGGGATATGAGCGTGGGCAGTTCATCGGACAGCCCAACGTACTCTACGTAGTCCGGACCTTCGTGCGAGCTCGCGCGCGTGGCGATCACCTTCATGCCAAGCCCATGCGCGCGCTTGGCCACTTCGAGCCCGATGCCACCGAGCCCAGCGATGAGCATGGTCTTGCCGGTCATCGATTGAATCTTGACGCCGTAAGTGCCGCCGCCCATTGACTGCCACTGCACGTCTTTCGGATCGTTCCTTATCTGCCCGCCCTTCGCCTGACGTGGAATGAATACGTCGAGGTTGCGTGCCAATGCATAGGTAACAGCGATGGTGTGTTCGGCCATCACGGGCCCGGACAGTGCACGCCCGTTCGTGAAGATGACGCCGGGCTTGTCGAAGAACGATTTGCCGAGGCAGCCCTCGACGCCCGCCGAATATGACGCGAACCAACGCGCGTTCTTCGCCGCCGCCAGCACGCGGTCATCGCAGAGGACATTGTCGCCGCTGAACAGCCCGTCGGCGTCGGCCGCCTGTGCCGCCATCTCGGCGGCATTGTTCACGACGACGAATTTCACGCCGGGTGCAGCCGCCTCGAGAGCTTCCATGGGCCCCATGAGCGTAAGCACGAATTTCTTCGGTGGTTTCCATCCCGGCATGTCGCGCATCGCAGTCGCGGACTCGACGAGGCCGAGTTCGTGAATCACCTCGATGGCCTGCGGATCGGCGGCGGGCGCCTCGTCCCTGGCCACGGCGCCGACGGCGAACAAACTCGCGGCTAACAAAGCCGCGCTGCTGGCGATTGCTTGCATGACTAGCCCCCTGGTGAACGCGGCTATCTTGCCATGCCCCACCACCGGGAGTGGATTCGACTATTGCAGCAACCCTGCCTTTACTTTGTCAGGCCTGACGGCCACAAAGGAAAACGCCGCCGAAGCGGCGGCGCCCGTGGTGCAAGAACACTACTGCAGCAACCCTGCCTTTACCTCTTCCTGCGACAGGAGCTGCACGGGTACGGGCTTTGCCTTCCAGATCTCGTTGCAATACTCGCGAATGGTGCGGTCGGACGAGAACTTGCCGGAGCGCGCGGAATTGAGAATGGACATCCGGGTCCAGCCCTCCTTGTCGCGATAGGTCTGGTCGACGAGGGCCTGACAATCGGCATACGACTGGTAGTCGGCGAACACGAAATACGGATCGTGATACACGAGGTTATCGATGAGCGGCTGGAACTGGCTGCTGTTGCCACGCGAGAAGAAACCGTCGCGAACGAGCTGGATGATCGCCTGCAGCTCCTCGCTCTGTTCGACGAACTCCATGGGGTGATACCCCGCGGCACGGCGCGCGGCGACCTCGTGCGCTTCGAGTCCGAACAGGAAGAAATTCTCGACGCCCACTTCCTCGCAGATCTCGATGTTGGCGCCATCCACGGTGCCGATCGTCAGCGCGCCATTCATCTGGAACTTCATGTTGCCGGTGCCGGATGCTTCCTTGCCGGCGGTGGATATCTGCTCGGATAAATCCGCGGCCGGATAGATCTTCTGTCCGTTGGTCACGTTGAAGTTCGGCAGGTAGACGACCTTGATGAGATCGCGCACGCCGGGGTCGCGATTGATGATCTCGGCCGCGGCGGTGATCAGGCGAATGATGAGCTTGGCCAGAAAATATCCCGGCGCCGCCTTGCCACCGAACACGAATACGCGCGGCTCCATGGTGAACTTCGGGTCGGTCTTCAGCCGGTGATAGAGCCCGATCACGTGCAGGATGTTGAGATGCTGGCGCTTGTACTCATGGATGCGCTTGACCTGCACGTCGAAGATCGCCGACGGATCGACGATGACGCCGGTGCGTTGCTCGATGAGGCCGGCCAGCGCCGTCTTGTTGGCGTGCTTGATCTGGCGCCACTCGGCGCGGAAATCCGGATCGTCGACCAATGGTTCGAGTCTGCGCAGCTGGTAGAGGTCGCGGATCCACTCTTCGCCGATGCGCTGCGTGATGCAATGGGCGAGACGCGGATTGGACAGCACCATCCAGCGCCGCGGCGTCACGCCGTTGGTCTTGTTGGAAAATTTGTTGGGCCACAGCGCCGCGAAATCGTTGAGCACATCGCTCTTCAGAAGCTCCGAATGCAGCGCCGCGACTCCGTTGATGGCATGACTGCCCACGCTCGCCAGATGCGCCATGCGCACGTAGCGCTCACCGGCTTCGTCGATAAGCGACAGCCGCGAAATCCGCTGCTCGTCGCCGAAGAAGGCCATACGCACTTCGTCGAGGTGACGCGCGTTGATCTCGTAAATGATTTCGAGGATGCGCGGCAGCAAGCGGCCGAACATCGGCAGTGGCCAGCGCTCCAGCGCCTCGGGCAGCAGCGTGTGATTGGTGTACGAGCAGGTCTGGCGCGTGATGGCCCAGGCGCGATCCCACTCGACGTTCATCTCGTCGACCAACAGCCGCATGAGTTCCGCCACGGCGATGGACGGATGCGTGTCGTTCATCTGGATGGCGAACTTCTCGTGGAAGCGCTCCGGCGGGATCTTCTGAACCTTGCAGATGCGCAGCATGTCCTGCAGCGAGCAGGAGACGAAGAAGTATTGCTGTTCGAGCCGCAGCTCCTTGCCGCGTGCCTGTTCGTCGTTCGGATAAAGAACCTTGGTGAGATTTTCGCTGGCCACCTTCTGATTGACCGCGCCGTAGTAGTCGCCGCGATTGAAGGTGCCGAAGTCGAACGATTCAGGCGCCTCGGCTTTCCACAGGCGCAGCGTGTTCGCAGTGTTGACGTGATAGCCGAGAATCGGCGTGTCGTAGGGAATGCCGTTGACAATGTGGCCTGGCACCCAGCGCGTGCGCTTGCGCCCGAACTCGTCATACCAGACTTCGGTGTGGCCACCGAACTTCACATCGCAGCACCACTCCGGCCGCGCGATCTCCCATGGATTGCCGTAGCGCAACCACTTGTCGGTCTTTTCCACCTGCCAGCCATCGACGATCTCCTGCTGGAAAATGCCGAATTCGTAGCGGATGCCGTAACCCAGCGCCGGCACTTCGAGCGTCGCCAGCGAGTCGATGAAACAGGCGGCCAGGCGGCCGAGGCCACCGTTGCCGA
>JBDTSV010000023.1:0-41466 GCA_039930985.1 Pseudomonadota bacterium | reverse complement strand
CGTTATTCCGCATACGTATTAAGGCAATCACGTCTTGGTCAAACAAGCTACAGCGCAGAACGAAGCGCCCGCCACCGACACCGCCGATTCCACCGTTTCGAAATTCCTCGATGCGGTGTGGATGGAACGCGGTCTTTCGGCCAATACGCTCGCGGCCTACCGCGCCGATCTGACCGCGCTCGCGCGCTGGCTGGCCGAACGTGGTACGCCCATCATCAAGACGACCCGAGCGGATCTGCTCGGGTTCATCGCCTTCCGCGTCGAAGCCGGTGCCCGTCCGCGTTCCACCGCGCGCCAGCTTTCATCGTTCCGCCGATTCTTCCGCTACTTCGTTCGCGAAGGAGTCATCAAGGATGATCCGACTGCTCAGATTGCGATGCCGAAAATCGGCCGATCGCTGCCGAAGTCGCTCACCGAAGAAGAGGTCGAGTCACTGCTCAACGCGCCGGCCATAGCCGATCCGCTGGGTCATCGTGACCGCACCATGCTCGAAGTGCTGTATGCCACCGGCCTGCGCGTTTCGGAGCTCGTGAACCTCAAGTACAACCAGATCAACACCAACCAGGGTGTCATCCGCATCATGGGCAAAGGCAATCGCGAGCGGTTGATTCCGCTCGGCGAGGAAGCCGTACGCTGGCTGACGGACTTCGTGCGCGCACCGCGCAGCGAAATCCTGCTCGACCGCACCACCGACTACCTGTTCCCCACGCGCCGCGGCGATCGCATGACGCGCCAGGCCTTCTGGCACATCATCAAGCGCTACGCGCGCAAGGCCGTCATCGACAAAGAGCTGTCGCCGCACACGCTGCGTCACGCCTTTGCAACGCACTTGCTCAATCATGGCGCGGACCTGCGCGTGGTGCAGATGCTGCTCGGTCATTCGGACCTCTCGACCACGCAGATCTACACGCACGTGGCGCGCGAGCGCATGAAAGAGATGCACGGCACGCACCACCCTCGCGGGTGAGCCCAAACAGGCGCGTTTCCGGCGCCGCCCGACGGACGCTTTGCTAAGATGGACCGCCTCGACTGTGGCGTGAACTTCAATGCTCGGGCACGGTCGAATTTGCTGACCGTAGCTCGAAGCTCAAGGCCGCCCATGAAACTCCATCTCGCCCGCCTGTTCGTCACGCTGTTGGCCCTGAGCCTGTGCAGCGGCGCCGTCCTCGCGCAAACCGACATTGCCGCGAATCCCGCGACTACGCCGGCGGCAGCGATCGCCAATGGCAAAGCCGATCCGCGCGCCGTCATCGTCAAGAAGATCGACGGCATCAAGCTCGAAGACGTGCGCATCTCGCCGGTCACCGGCATGTATGAGGTTTCCCGCGGCTCGGACATCAGCTATCTATCCGCCGACGGCCACTACGCCATTCTCGGCGACCTGATCGACCTCGATTCCGACGCCAACCTTTCCGAAAACCGCCGTCGCGGCATTCGCGCGCGCATGATCGAGACGGTTCCCGAATCCGAGATGCTGGTGTTCTCGCCGAAGGATCCGAAATACACGATTACAGTGTTCACCGACATCGACTGCGGCTACTGCCGCCGTCTGCACTCGCAGATCGCCGAATACAACCGGCTGGGAATCCGCGTGCGTTACCTGTTCTTCCCACGTTCCGGCCCCGACACGGATTCGTGGCACAAGGCCGAGGCTGTGTGGTGCTCGACCAATCGCAACGACGCACTTACACGCGCCAAGAACGGTGAGGAGATCAAGGCTCCGAATTGCCCCGCCGACAGCATCATCAAGCGCGACTACGAGCTCGGCCACAAGCTGTCGGTCGAAGGCACGCCAGCCATATTTCTCGCCAACGGTGAAATGCTGCCAGGCTACGCGCCGCCCGGGCAGCTCGCGAAATATCTGAAGACCGGAAAAATGTAGGAGCGAGCGCGGGCGCGCTCAGGTCTCCAGCAGCTTCTTTTTTTCCGCGACGCCTTCCCACTGCTTGGCATCGGGAGGAGCGGCCTTCTTCTCGGCGATCACCGGCCACTTCTTGGACAGCTCCGCGTTGAGCTTCTTGAACTCTTCCTGCCCCGCGGGCACCTCGTCTTCGGAGAAGATCGCCTCGACCGGGCACTCCGGCTCGCACAACGTGCAGTCGATGCACTCCTCCGGATCGATGACCAGGAAGTTAGGCCCTTCGTGGAAACAGTCGACCGGACACACCTCGACACAGTCGGTGTACTTGCACTTGATACACGATTCGGTGACCACGAACGCCATCGATCAAATCCTCTGTCCAGCTGGTTTTTGCGGGGCGCCATTCTGCACTAGAAGCGGCTGTCCTAGAAACGCCGCTGCATCTCCGCGACGTGGTGCCGTTCGACACCCGCAGCGCGGTCTTCGACGAAACGGCGCAGCGCGTATTCGGTGCTCGGGAAGGCCAGGTCATTCCAGGGAATGTCGGATTCGTCCACCAGCTTCACTTCGAGGCTCTCATGGGTGACGCCGAAGTGCGGGGTTCGCATTCGCGAGCGGAAAAACACGTGCACCTGGCGGGCGTGCGTGACATTGGCGAGCAGTAGCAGGCTGCCGATTTCGACGTCGATCAGCGCTTCCTCGCGGGCTTCGCGCGCCGCTCCCGCCTCGACCGTCTCGTCGTTTTCCATAAACCCGGCGGGAATGGTCCAGTACCCCAGGCGTGGTTCGATGCCGCGTTTGCAGATCAGGATCCGGCCCTGGAATTCGGGCACGCTGCCGACGACGATCTTGGGATTCTCGTAATGAATGGTCCCGCAGTTCTCGCAGACGTGCCGCGGCAGGAGGTCGCCCTCCGGAACTTTGAGTACGACTCGGGTGCCACAGTTGCTGCAGAAGTTCATCGATTAGGTGGTGCCGGGAGAGGGAATCGAACCCACACGCCTTATAAGGGCAACGGATTTTGAGTCCGCCGCGTCTACCAGTTCCGCCATCCCGGCGCGGGGCGGGAAGTATAGCCAAGGCTTCCCTGAAGTTTGCGACCTTTCTCCGCCAGCCGGCATCTAAGCCATAACAAATGCAAAGACTTGCGGAAATCCATATTTCGGCGGACGAGCTCAGCGCGGCACGGGCCGGCGACGTGGCGGCGCGCAGCGCGCTTTTCGAGCGCGTGGCGCCGGCCACGCTCGGAATCATCCGGCGGCTCGTGGCCCAGCGAGCGATGGCCGAAGACCTCTTGCAGGACACCCTGATCGCGATGTTCGAGCACCTCGACGACTATCGCGGCGAAGCGCCGTTTGGCATCTGGGTGCGCAGCATCGCGGTGAGCCGCTGTCTCATGGCCTTCCGTTCGCCATGGCATCGGGCGCGCGTCGCGCTCGAGTCCTGGACCGAAGAGAGTTGGGCGGCGCCCGCCGAAGCGGAAGCCCGGACGTCCGATCTCATCGACCTGGATCGCGCGTTGGCGCGGCTCTCGCCGATGACCCGTGCGGTTGTCTGGCTGTACGACGTCGAGGGCTGGACTCATGAAGAGATCGCCAAGGCATTCGACCGCACATTGAGTTTTTCCAAGTCGCAGCTGGCCCGCGGGCACGCGCGCCTGCGCGATGCCTTGCTGGTGCCGGAGCAGTCTGGCCTCGGAATCCGGTTGAGGAGTGAGTTCGATGGAAACTGACGTCACGTATGCCGAACTGGTCGCGCGGCTCCGTCAGCTCGACGCGAGCGCCACCGCGACGCAGCCCGGGTTCGGCTACGACTCTCTGCTCGAGCGCCACGTCGCGAAGACGGCGCGCGCGCGGCGTCGGTTGTCAGTGGCAAAGGGCACGGCGAGCGCGCTCGTCATTGCGCTGGTGAGCGCCAGTGTCTGGCGTTTCGACCAGCCGCCGGCACAGCATCAGCCGACCGCGAATGTAGCGGCGGAACTCGATGAGCCTGTATCGCAACCGCGCATCGTGCGCGCCGACACCTATCTGGCGGTGGCGGCACTCGAGGACCACCTGGCCAGTCTCGACGATGCGCTTAATGTCGCGCGGCTGCGCGATGGACCGGCCGAGGTCGCGCGCCTCGAAAGAACGCGCGCCGAATTGCTCGATTCATACGCACAGGTGCGCTACGCCGAACTGGTGAGCGCCAATTTCTGAAGATTTTCCGGAGACCGTTCATGAAACAATTGATGCTGGTTTGTTTGTTAGCCATGAGCGCGGCGGCGTTCGCGCAGACCTCGACTCAGCCCGACCCGAAGCGCGCCGGCAAGAACTCCGAGATCGCCGACGTGGAGCTGAGCCGTCCCGACGTCGCCAAGCGCGAAGCCGAAGAAGCCAAAACTCGCGCCAATCTCGACGCGGCGCGTGCACGTCTCGACAAGGCGGCGCGCGAAGTTGCCGAGCTTTCTGGTCAGTTGGGCCGCAATGCGCGGCGCGATGTGTTTTTCGTCAACGCCGACGATCACCGTGGGGTGCTCGGCGTCCAGGTCGACAACGACAGCGACCACAAGGGTGCGCGCGTGTTGCACGTGAGCCCCGGCGGCCCGGCCGAGGAAGCGGGGCTGCGCGATGGCGACGTCATCATCTCGCTCGATGGCCAGCCCATGTCCGGCGACGGCGACGCGAGCCGCAGGCTGGTCGATCAGATGCGCAGAGTGAAACCGGAGCAGAAGCTCAAGGTGCGCGTGGTGCGCGCCGGCAAGAACAAGGACTTCGTCGTCGTCGCGCGCCCGATGGTGTTTGAGAGCCGCATGTTCAATGTGCAGATGCCCGACATGGCCGGCCCCATGGGCGGCGTGAGCGCCGTGGGCGGCAGCTTCAGCACGATGCCGATGATCCAGCAGTTCCGCGGATTCTTCGCCGGTGAATTCGGCGGCATGGAACTGGCGAGCCTCACGCCGAAACTCGGTGCGTACTTCGGCGTGAACGACGGCGTGCTGGTGGTCAAGGCGCCGGAGAGCGATGTATTCAAGCTCGAAGACGGCGACGTCATCCAGTCGATCGGCGGCCGCAAGCCCGATGATGGTGCGCACGCCATGCGCATCCTGCGTTCCTACGGAACCGGCGAAAAGCTCAACCTCACGGTGCTGCGCCAGCGCAAGTCCGTGACGCTCGACATCACCATGCCGGAGCGCCCCGAGTTCGGCGGTGACAATTTCCATTTCGAGGGACCAATGCCGCCGGCGCCGGGGATGCCGCCGCCGCCCGGTGCCCCTAGGGTCCCGGGCGGACCCGGCACTCTCTAGTGAGCATCTTCGAATGAAGAGTGCGGCCATGGCGGTAAACTCGCCGCCGTGCGCCGCACCGACTTCAGTTACGAACTTCCTGACGAACTCATAGCCCAGCAACCGCTCGCCGAGAGATCGGCGAGCCGCATGCTGGTGCTCGATGGCGCCACCGGCGCGCTCGCCGATCGGCACATGCGCGAATTGCCGGAGTTCACCGCACCCGGCGATCTTTTGGTGTTCAACGACACGCGCGTGATTCCGGCGCGCCTGTTCGCGCTCAAGGAGTCCGGCGGCAAGGTCGAGCTGCTGCTCGAACGCCCGCTCGACGCGCAAAATGCGCTGGTGCACGCACGCGCCAGCAAGCCGTTGCGGCCGGCGATGTCGTTGCAGAGCCGCGGTGGACTCATCCGTACCGTCGAAAAGCGCGCCGACCTCTGGGTGGTCGAACTACCGGAGCCCGCGCTGGGATTTTTCGAGCGTTTCGGCCAGATGCCACTGCCGCCCTACATCCGGCGCGAGCCCGACGCATCCGACAGCACGCGCTACCAGAGTGTGTTCGCGCGCAAGCACGGCGCCGTTGCCGCGCCCACCGCCAGCCTGCATTTCGACACGGCGTTGCTCGGCGAGCTCGATCGCCGCGGCGTGCACACCGCTTTCATCACGCTGCACGTGGGCGCGGGAACCTTCCAGCCGGTGCGCACGGATGCCGTGGGCGCCCATGTCATGCACGCAGAATTCGTCGAGGTGAGCGCCGCGGCCTGCGAGGCCATCGCCGCGACACGTGCGCGCGGTGGCCGGGTCATCGCCGTTGGAACCACGGTGGTTCGCGCGCTCGAAAGCGCCGCGGGCGGCGGCGAGCTCGCGCCCTACGTCGGCGATTCGTCGCTGTTCATCGTGCCGGGTTTCCGTTTCCGCATCGTCGACGCAATGGTGACCAACTTTCATCTGCCCGAGTCCACGTTGCTGATGCTGGTGAGCGCATTCGCCGGGCGCGAAGCGGTGCTCGCGGCTTACCGGTACGCGGTGGCCGGGCAATACCGCTTTTTCAGTTATGGTGACGCGATGTTCATCACCCCCGCGCCGGGCGCACAGGCATGACCGCCGAGTTCACATTGTTAGCCACGGCGGGTGCCGCTCGTCGCGGGCGTTTGAAGCTCGCGCACGGAACGGTCGAGACGCCGGCATTCATGCCCGTAGGGACCTACGGCACCGTCAAGGCGATGACTCCCGAAGAGCTCGTGGGTCTCGGCGCCGACATCGTGCTCGGCAACACCTTCCATCTCATGCTGCGGCCCGGCAACGAAGTCCTGCGCGCGCATGGCGGCCTGCATGGTTTCATGAACTGGCGCCGGCCGATCCTCACCGATTCCGGCGGCTTCCAGGTTTTCAGTCTCGAGAGCCTGCGCAAGATCACGGAGGAGGGCGTGCAGTTCCGTTCGCCGATCGATGGCAGCGCGGTGCGGCTGACTCCCGAAGACTCGATGGACACGCAGCTCGCGCTCGGCTCCGACATCGCCATGGCGCTCGATGACTGCACGCCCTATCCCGCCACCGAACAACAGGCACGCGACTCGATGGAGCGGTCGATGCGCTGGGCGGCGCGGAGCCACGCTCACTACTACGCCCACCATCCTCCGGGCGAATTGTTCGCCATCGTGCAGGGCGGAATGCATTTGCCGCTGCGCTTAGCTTCGCTCGAGACATTGCAGAAACTGCCGTGGAAGGGTTTCGCGGTAGGTGGGCTGGCGGTCGGCGAGCCCGAAGAGGATCGGCTGCGAGTGCTGGAGGGACTGGTGCCGCATCTGCCGGCCGACCGGCCGAGATATCTCATGGGCGTGGGCCGGCCGCAGGACATCATCGCGGCCGTGGTACGCGGCATCGACATGTTCGACTGCGTGATGCCCACGCGTCACGCGCGCAATGGCCATCTGTTCACCTCGCAGGGCGTGGTCAACATCCGCAACTCGGCGCACCAGGCCGACACCGGTCCACTCGATCCCGCCTGCGCCTGCTACACGTGCCGAAACTTCTCGCGTTCGTATCTGCGCCACCTCGACCGGTGCAACGAAATCCTCGGCGCGAGGCTCAACACCATCCACAACCTGCACTACTACCTCGAGCTGATGCGCCGGCTGCGCGCCGGCATCGAGAGTGGGTCGCTGGACGCCGTAATCCAGGCATACGCGAGCGTCGCGGTCGAGCCGGCGCAAGTCTCTGTGGCATAAATTTAGGTTTAGGCCAAAATACGCGCCCGCGCCGCACCGGAAGGGCGCAGTTTCAATACCAAGTGTGAGCTAACACCATGAATTCATTGATCCCCGACGCCATGGCGCAAGCCGCCGGTGGCGCCCCCGCCGGCAGCGGCGCGACGCCGTTGATCATGATGGCGGTATTCGTCGTCATCTTTTATTTCCTGCTGATCCGCCCCCAGCAGAAGAAGCAGAAAGAGCACCAGGCCATGCTCAGCAAGATTTCCGCCGGCGACGAAGTGGTCACTGCGGGCGGCATACTCGGCCGCGTCACCGAAATCGGCGACAACTTCCTCACGATTGAAATCGCCGACAACGTGCGCATCAAGGTGCAGCGCTTTCAGGTGACCTCGCTGGTGCCGAAGGGCACGTTCAAGGGAGCCTGAGGCCTTACATGCTCGAGTACGCGCGCTGGAAATACATACTCGTCGCCTCGGTGCTGGTGTTTGCGCTGTTGTTTGCGCTCCCCAACGTCTTTGGCGATGACCGCGCGCTGCAGATCGCGCGCAAGGATCGCGAGCCCGTCACCACGGAGCAACTCGCCGCCATCCAAAAGGTCCTCAAAGACAATGGCGTCACCTACAACCGCGTCTACCTCGACAAGGGCAACATGATGTTGCGCTTCGACTCGGACACCGAGCAGTTGAAGGCGCGCGATGTGGTGAAAGACGAGAGGAACGGGCTGACCAAGACCTACGTCAACGCCATGTCGTTCGCCTCGCGTGCGCCACGCTGGCTCCAGGTCCTCGGCCTGCGTGCCATGCCGCTCGGCCTCGACCTGCGCGGTGGCCTCTATCTTCTCTACCAGGTGGACGTCGACGGTGCGGTCGCGAAGCTGCTCGACAGTTACGACCAGGATTTCCGCCGCGCACTGACCAACGACAAGATTGCCTTCGTCGACATCGGACTGCTGACGGTCGACGACTCCAACATTCCCAACGGCCTGCGAGTGTCGCTGCCGGCGGGCGCGAACACCGGCGCGGTACGTGACTCTCTCAAGAAGGCTCAGCCGGATATCGCCTGCCGCGACGGCGTCGTAGCCGATGGCGCGGCCGTCGATTGCGTGATGACCCCGCAGCAGGTGCGCGCGCGGCGCGATTTCGCCATCACCTCGAACATCGTCACATTGCGCAATCGCGTGAACACGCTGGGCGTCTCCGAGCCCATCGTGCAGCGCCAGGGCGCCGATCGCATCGTCGTGCAATTGCCCGGCGTGCAGAACTCCGCCGAGGTGAAGGACATTCTCGGCAAGGTGGCGACGCTGGAATATCGCCTCGTCGATGAGCGCCCGGTGCCGCCCAACGGTCGCGCGCCTATCGGTACCAAGATTTACCCGCACATCGAAGGTGGCGTGAATCGTGGCTCGATCCTGTTGAAGCGCGACATCATCGTCACGGGCAACCAGCTCACCAATGCCACGGCGACCACCGGCCAGAACGGCCCCGAAGTCCAGATCACGCTCGACAGCGCCGGCGGCGAAGAGATGTACAAGACGACGCGCGCCAATGTCGGCAAACGTATGGGTGTCGTGTTCATCGAGCAGCGTCGCGAAACCGACGCCAATGGCGTCACGCACGATATCAAGGAAGAGCGCGTCATCAACGCCGCGACCATCCAGGGCGTGTTCGGCAACCGCTTCCAGACCACCGGCTTGAGCATGAGCGAGGCTCGCGAGCTGTCACTGCTGCTTCGCGGCGGCGCCCTCACGGCGCCCATCTCCATCGCCAATGAACGCACCGTCACGGCCACGCTCGGCGAGAAGAACATCAAGGACGGCGTCACGGCGCTCATCATCGGCATGGCGGCGCTGTTCGCCTTCATGATCATCTACTACCACCTGTTCGGGGTGGTGGCGGACCTGGTGCTGGTCGCGAACGTGGTGGTGCTCACCGCGTTGCTATCTACCGTGGTACCAACCGCGCTCACCTTGCCCGGCATCGCCGGCATCATCCTCACCGTGGGCATGGCGGTTGACGCGAACGTGCTGATCTACGAACGCATACGTGAAGAACTGCGCAATGGCGTGTCGCCGCAGGCGGCCATCAAGGCCGGCTTCGAGAAAGCGTTCTCGGCCATCGCCGACTCCAACGTCACTACCTTCATCGCCGGCGTGGTGCTGTTCGTGTTCGGCACCGGTGCCATCAAGGGCTTCGCCATCGTGCTGTCGCTCGGCATCCTGACCTCGATGTTCACGTCGCTCATGGGTTCGCGAGCTTTGCTCACGCTCATGTTCGGCGGGAACCGCAAAGTCAAAACGCTGCCGATCGGCTGAGCTCACGGAGACAACACGTGGAATTTTTTCACAAGAAAACCAGCTTTCAGTTCATGGCCACGCGCAAGGTGTGGTACACGCTTTCGGCCATCCTCATGGTGGTGTCGTTCGCGTCGTTCTATTTTCGCGGGCTGAACTTCGCCATCGACTTCACCGGCGGCGTGGCCGTCGAAGCCACCTTCCCGAAAGACGTGCGTACCGATGCGGTTCGCGACGCCGTTGTCGCCGCCGGCTTCCACGAACCGCAGGTGAGCTATCTCGGCAGTTCGCGCAACGTGAACATCAGCATGCAGGCCACCGGCCAGACGGCCGAACAGATCCGCCCGTTGTTCCTGACCGCGCTCGGCAAGCTCGATCCGGCGGTGCAGATCACGCAGCTCGACGTGGTCGGGCCACAGGTCGGCGATGAGCTGCGCACCTCCGCAATCCAGTCGATCGCGGTCACGCTGTTCCTGATCGGCGTCTACATCTTCATCCGCTTCCACACCTGGAGACTGTCGGTCGGCGCCATCTTCGCGGTGTTGCACGATCCGGTGCTGGTGCTCGGCGCGTTTTCGATCACGCAGACCAAGTTCGACCTGGCGGTGGTCGCGGCCATTCTCGCCGTCATCGGCTATTCGCTGAACGATACCGTCATCGTGTTCGATCGCATCCGCGAGACCTTCGAGCGTAATCGCCGCCAGGCCTCCGACGTCACGCTCGACCAGGCGATCAACCAGACGCTGTCGCGAACCATCATGACGAAGGTCGTGACCTGCATCGTCGTGGTGGCGCTGCTGCTGCTCGGCGGTGAGACGCTGCGCGGTTTCTCCGAGGCGCTGCTCATCGGCATCATTGCCGGTACGTATTCGTCCATCTACATCTCGAGCGCCATTGCGCTCAGCTTCGGCCTGAAAGCCGAGCACGTGTTTCCCTCGGTACGCAAAGACCCGATCGACGAACTGCCCTGAGGCGACGTCCGCACCGTGATGGAAATGCTGACCGATCCGCATGCGTGGATAGCGTTCGTGACGCTGTCGGCGCTCGAGATCGTGCTCGGCATCGACAACATCATCTTCATCTCGATCCTGGTCAGCCGGCTGCCGCCCGAGCGGCGCGAATCGGCGCGCATCACCGGCCTCGCGCTGGCGATGTTCACGCGCATCGGGCTCCTGTTCTCCATCGTCTGGCTCACGCGTCTCACCAAGCCGTGGTTCTCGATCCTCGGTCAGGAGTTCTCCGGGCGCGACGTCATTTTGTTGTTAGGCGGCCTGTTCCTGCTGGCCAAGAGCGTCACTGAAATCCACGGCACGCTCGAGGGCGAGGGCGAAGGACGCAACACGCGCGTGTTCGCCAACTTCACCACCATCGTCGTGCAGATCGCCATCATCGACATCGTGTTCTCGCTCGACTCGGTGTTCACCGCCGTAGGTCTCGCCAAGCCCGAACAGCTGCCCATCATGATCGCGGCCATTGTCGTCGCCATCGGCGTGATGATGTGGGTCTCGGGCACCGTCGGCGCCTTCATCGAGCGTCATCCGACGATCAAGATCCTGGCGCTGGCGTTCCTCATTCTGGTTGGCGTGGTGCTCATCGCCGAAAGCTTCCACTTCGAAGTGCCGAAGGGCTATCTGTACTTCGCCATGGCGTTCTCGGTGGGCGTCGAAATGGTGAATATCCGGCTGCGGCGCCTCATCGACGAACGCCGGAACAAGAAGGACGAGAGCGAAGGAGGCTGATTTACCCGCGCCGTGCCGCATCCTCGCTGGCCTTTTGCGCGTAGCTCAACCATGATCGCGCCAACAAAACCTTCGGGAGTTGCGATGAACCTACGCACCAAGCCGCTCGACATGATTCTGGCAGCGGCTGAAAAGAAAGGTCTGAAGCGTCAATTGGGCGCCTTCGAACTCACGATGCTCGGCATCGGCGCCGTCATCGGCACCGGCATTTTCGTGCTGACCGCGGTGGCCGCCAACAAGGCAGGGCCCGGCATGATGATCTCGTTCGTCATCGCCGGCGCAGTGTGCGTGCTCACGGCGCTCATTTACGCCGAGATCGCCGCGATGGTGCCGGTCTCGGGTTCCGCCTACACCTATTCG
The DNA here is from genome assembly GCA_039930985.1 of Pseudomonadota bacterium. Taxonomy (GTDB): domain Bacteria; phylum Pseudomonadota; class Gammaproteobacteria; order Steroidobacterales; family Steroidobacteraceae; genus CADEED01. The sequence goes on along the minus strand of JBDTSV010000023.1, from coordinate 29,738 downwards.
TACGCCGTGCTCGGCGAGATCGTCGCGTGGTGCGTCGGCTGGGCACTCATCCTCGAATACGCGATCGCCGCTGGCGCGGTGTCGGTCGGCTGGGCGGGTTACGTCAACGGCTATCTGAACGTGAAAGGCTGGGCACTGCCGCTCATCCTGCAGGCCGGGCCGGCCGACACGATTACGCTGCCGGACGGTACGACGGCCCACGGGGGCTTCAACCTGTTCGCCTGCCTCATCGCTCTGTTCGTCACCTTCATGCTGGTGATCGGCACGTCGCGCAGCGCGAAGTTCACCTCCATCCTCGTCATCGTCAAGATCATCGCGCTCACCGTGTTCGTGTTCCTCGGCTTCTCGTCGGTGGACCACGCAAATTTCGAACCGTTGCTGCCGAACGGCTGGGGCACCCCGCTCTCGGGCGTGGGCGTACTCGGCGCCGGCGCCTCGATCTTCTTTGCCTATGTCGGATTTGACGCCGTGTCGACCGCCGCCGAGGAAACCAAGAATCCGCAACGGAACATTCCGATCGGCCTGATCGCCTCGCTCGTGATCTGCACCGTGTTCTATCTACTGGTCGCGTACGTGGCGATCGGTGCGGTGGGCGCGCAGCCGGGCGGTGTGCTGTCGAAGTCGAAGGAACCGCTGGCATTCGTGATGCGCGAGCTCGGCTTCCCCAACGTCGGCAACTGGGTCGCGTACGCGGCGGTCATCGCGCTGCCGTCCGTCATCCTCATGATGATGTTCGGCCAGACGCGCGTGCTTTTCACGATGTCGCGCGACGGCCTGATGCCGAAGTTGTTCTCGAACGTGCATCCGAAATTCCACACGCCGCACGTCGTGACGATCATCACGGGTCTGTTCGTCGCGGGGTTCGCCGCATGCTTCCCGGTCGACTGGCTGGCCGACGTCTCCAACGCCGGAACGCTGTTCGCGTTCCTGGTGGTGGCGCTCGGCGTGATGATCCTGCGCAAGACCGATCCAAACCGTCCGCGGTCGTTCAGGACGCCGATGCTCGGGGTGGTGGGGCCGCTGGCCATCGCCGGGTGCATCCTGCTGTTCGTCAGCCTCGGCCTGTTGACGGTGAAGCTGTTCTTCGGCTGGGCTGCCATCGGCTTGGTGGTGTACTTCCTGTACGCGCGCAAGCGTAGCCACCTGGCGAACGGCACTACCCACGTGCCGGAAAGTTCGTCTAACTAGCGCCCCCGATCAGGGCAGGCGCAGCGACGGGGGTGCGAGCGGCGAAAGCTCGGCCACCAGCGCCAGATAGACCTTGGTGGTGCCGGCGATGATGTGGCCGCCCTGCTGGTAGTCGTCGCCGAAGATGGAGCCCACGCGGCCGCCGGCTTCGGTGATGAGCAGCGTGCCGGCTGCCGTGTCCCAGGGCTTTAGGCCGATTTCCCAAAAACCATCGACGCGCCCGGCGGCGACATAGGCGAGGTCGAGCGCCGCGGCGCCGGGACGTCGCAGGCCCGAGGCCTTGAGCATGATGGCCTTGAGCATGGCCAGGTATTCATCGAGATACGGCGCGTCCGCGCGATACGGAAAACCCGTGGCGATCAGCGAGCCTTCGAGCGTGGCCTGTTTGCTGACACGGATCTTGCGGCCATCGACCTGCGCGCCGTCGCCGCGCGAGGCCGTGAAAATTTCCTGGCGCATGGGGTCGAACACTACGGCGTGCTCGAGACGGCCGCGGATCTGGCAGGCAATCGACACCGCGAACGTGGGAAAACCGTGCATGAAATTAGTGGTGCCATCGAGCGGATCGATGATCCAGACCACTTCGTTGTCACCCGAAGCGCCGCTTTCCTCGGCCAGGATGGCGTGATCCGGGTAAAGCCGCCGGATGGTCTGGATGATGTCGGCTTCGGCAGCCTTGTCGATCTCGGTGACGTAGTCGTTGCGGCCCTTGCTCTCGACCTGGATGGCTTCGAGACGCGGAATGGCGCGAACGATGATGTCGCCGGCACGGCGCGCGGCCTTCACCGCGATATTGAGTAGGGGCTGCACGATGGGGGAGGCTCCGGAGGGCCGCTACAAAAGGGCCGCTATGATACAGGCCGTGCCCCTATCCGCCATTCGCATCGTGCTGGTCGAGCCCTCACATCCGGGAAACATCGGGGCGGTTGCGCGCGCCATGAAAAACATGTCGCTGGCGGATCTGGTGCTGGTGCGCCCGAAGGCATTTCCGCACGCGGAGGCCACCGCGCGCGCCTCGGGTGCCGACGACCTGCTGAGCCGCGCGCGCGTGGTCGAGTCGGTGACCGATGCAGTGGCGGATTGCGGCTTCGTCGCTGCCACCACCTCGCGGCCGCGGGACACGAATTTCCGCGCGCTCGACCTGCACGAGGCGGGAATGCGCATCTTCGAGATGAGCGCGCGCGGGCCTGCCGCAGTGTTGTTTGGTGCCGAACGAACCGGCCTCACCAACGAGGAGCTGGCGCTGGCGAATCTGCTCATTCGAATTCCCGCCAATCCCGACTATCCATCGCTCAATCTGGCGATGGCGGTGCAGCTGGTCTGCTACGAGCTGTTCCTGGCCGCGGGCAGTCCGGCGAGCGAGCGGCCGCTGTCCGAATCGCCGGTGCCGCTCGCTGCCGGGGCCGACCTGGAGCGTTTCTACGCGCACCTGCAGGAAGTCATGGACGAGGTCGACTTCCGCGATCGCACGCAGCAAGGCGGCCATCTCATGACGCGCATCCGCCGGTTGTTCCAGCGCTGCGAGATGGACCAGAACGAGGTCAACATCCTGCGCGGCCTGCTCACCTCGGTGCAGAGCAAACGGCGCAACGCGGGCAAGCCGTGAGCACTATCTACTTCGACTACGCCGCGACCACGCCGGTCGATCCGCGCGTCGCCGCTGCCATGGGCGAATGCCTCACCAATCCGGGCGCGCAGGGCAACCCGGCGTCGGCCAGCCACGGGCCGGGGTTCGTGGCCCACGAGCTGGTCGAGGGCGCGCGCGCGCAGGTCGCGATGCTCATCGGCGCGAGTCCCGGTGAAATCATCTTCACTTCCGGCGCCACCGAGGCTAACAATCTTGCATTGCAGGGGGTTGCTCACGCGGCGCGCCGGGCCTCCGGCCGCGGCCACATCGTGAGTTCCCGCACCGAGCACAAATCGGTGCTCGATACCTGCAAACAGCTCGAAAAAGAGGGTTTCGCACTGACGCTGATCGAGCCGGATGCCACCGGGCGCGTATTGCCCGAGGCGGTCCGCGTCGCGCTGCGCGCCGATACGCTGCTGTTGTCGTTGATGCTCGCCAACAACGAGATCGGCGTGCTCACCGACATTGCCGCCGTGGCCGAACTCGCCCGGTCGCGTGGCGTACTGGTGCACACCGACGCTTCCCAGGCCGTGGGCAAGCTGCCGGTCGACGTCGAGAAACTCGGCGTCGATTTCCTGTCGTTGACCGCGCACAAGTTCTACGGACCGAAGGGCATCGGTGCGTTGTACGTGCGCGAAAGCGCGCGCGCCAAGATCGCCCCCATCCAGTTCGGAGGCGGCCACGAACGCGGGCTGCGTTCCGGCACGCTGCCCACCCACCAGATCGTCGGCCTGGGCGCCGCGGCGACCTTCGCGCGCGAGCAGGGCACGGCGGATGCCGCGCACGCGCGTGATCTCGCGGCGCGTCTGTGGCGCGAGATCGAACCTGTTCCCGGGGCCGTATTCAACGGCCACCGTGACTTGCGGGTTCCGGGACTGATCAACGTCTCGTTTGCCTCTGTGGAAGGCGAGAGTCTCATTACCGGCCTGCCGGGAATCGCGGTGTCGTCTGGCTCAGCCTGCAGCTCCGCCACGCGCGAACCGAGCTACGTATTGCGCTCGCTCGGCCGCAGTACTGAGCTTGCGCAAAGCTCGCTGCGACTGTCGCTCGGACGATTCAGCACGGCGGCGGAAGTGGACGAGGCAGCGACCTTGATCCGCGATGAGGTCGCCCGCCTGCAGACACTGGCCGGCGCCGCTTCCGGCTCGCCAGGCCCGGCGCGGACTTCAGGTGCCGGCGACAGCTTGCTGGTCCGAGCGTTGACCCCGCTCACGCGTCGCTATTTCCTGGCCGCGGCGCGCGTTCCGGAATTCCCGCAAGGGCCCCCGCCAGCCGACGTGCGCCACGGACGGGCCGGGCGGCAGCCCGATGGCACGGCGGTGTTCTTCGAGCTGCGGATTGCCGACGGTATTGTGAAAAGCGCCCGTTTCAGCGCCTACGGTTGCCCCCATACTCTGGCGGTGGCCGGCTGGTTATGTGAGGTTGTCGAAGGGCGAAGGCTCGACGCCGGGCTGCCAGGATCGCCGGCCGACTGGGCGGAGAAATTCGTAGTCCCGACCGAGAAACTCGGACGGCTGCTGATCGTCGAAGATGCATTGCGTGCCGCGTTTGGTCGCTGAGCGCGCTCCAGGTAAGGAATCATGGCTATTTCACTCACCCCGGCGGCTGCCGAACGCGTCAAAACCTTCATCGCCTCGCGCGGCAAGGGGCTGGGCCTGCGCCTCGGCGTGCGCAAGACGGGCTGCTCGGGGTTCGCCTATGTCGTGAATTACGCCGACGACACGCAGGCCCGCGACCTGGTGTTCGAAGATCAGGGGGTCAAGGTGTTCGTCGATCCGGAGAGCCTGCCGCTCATCAATGGCACCACGGTCGATTTCGTCAAACAGGGCCTCAATGAGGCCTTCCGCTTCCACAATCCGAACATCAAAGGCGAGTGTGGTTGTGGCGAGTCGTTCAACGTCTAGCGCCTAACAGCGGGCTCGACGCCAAAGTTCCTTTCGGCGTTAAATTTCAGCGGGTTACTCGCAGGCAAGGCTGCCAGCCGGTACAATCGCGCGCCTTTACGACCCCCACAAGGAATCATTCGCATGGCGCTCGAGCGCACTCTGTCCATCGTCAAGCCCGACGGCGTTGCCCGTAACCTCATCGGCCAGGTCATCGGCCGCTTCGAAAAAGCCGGCCTCAGGGTCGTCGCCGCGCGCATGGTTCACCTGTCGCAGCGTGACGCCGAAGGTTTCTATGCGGTCCACGCGGCGCGTCCGTTCTTCAAGGACCTCGTGAAGTACATGACCTCAGGTCCAGTGCTCGTGCAGGTGCTCGAAGGCGAAGGCGCCATCGCGAAGAATCGCGACATCATGGGCGCGACCGATCCGAAGAAGGCCGCCCCGGGCACCATTCGCGCCGATCTCGCCGAGAGCATCGAAGCGAACACCGTGCACGGTTCGGACTCGGCGGAAAATGCCGCGATCGAGCTCGCCTACTTCTTTCGCACGACCGAGCTTTGCCCACGCGGTTGATCTGCAATGACCGGCTCTCCCGACACAACCAGAATCAACTTGTTAGGCCTGCCGAAAGCAGACCTCGAGGCGTTCGTCGGGGAGCTCGGCAGCAAGCCATTTCGCGCGCGCCAGCTCATGCACTGGCTGTACAAGCGCGGCGTGGGCGACATCGCCGCCATGACCGACCTCGCCAAGGATTTCCGCGCGCAGCTTGCCGGGCGCGCCGAAGTCGTGGTGCCGGAAATCGTGAAGACGCAGATCGCCTCGGACGGCACGCGCAAGTGGCTGCTGTCGGGTGGCAACGGCCAGGCGTTCGAGATGGTCTACATTCCCGAGGAAGACCGCGGCACGCTGTGCATTTCCTCGCAGGTGGGTTGCGCGCTCGATTGCTCGTTCTGTTCGACCGCACAGCAGGGTTTCAACCGAAACCTGACCACCGCCGAGATTGTCGGACAGGTGTGGCTGGCGAACCGCGAACTCGGCTGGCAGGTTGGCGACAATCGCATCATCACCAACATCGTGCTCATGGGCATGGGTGAGCCGCTGGCGAATTTTCGCAACGTCGTTCCGGCGATCCGCATCTTCCTCGACGACCTCGGGTTCGACATCTCGCGCCGCCGCGTCACCTTATCGACCTCTGGCCTCGTGCCGCAGATCTACAAGCTCGCCGAAGAAGTGAACTGCGCGTTGGCCGTCTCGCTGCACGCGCCGAACGACGAACTGCGCAGCCAGCTCGTGCCCATCAACCGCAAGCACAACATCGCCGAGTTGTTAGCGGCCTGCTGGCATTACCTCGACGAACAGAACGGCCGCAGCGTCACCTTCGAATACGTGATGCTCGACGGCGTCAACGACCAGCGTGAACACGCCATCGCGCTCGCGAAGTTGCTGCACGGCAAGCCGGCCAAGCTCAACCTGATCCCGTTCAACCCGTTCCCGGGAACCGCGTACCGAAGGTCGCCGCAGCACGTGATCGAGGCTTTCCGCGATCAGCTCATGAAAAACGGTTTGATCGTGACCATCCGCCGCACGCGCGGCGAAGACATCGACGCGGCCTGCGGGCAGCTCGCCGGTCAGGTCACGGACCGCACCATCGTGCGGCTGGGTTCGAAAACTTTCGGCTTGCAGGTGCGCGCATGAACACTCGATGGATGGCGATTCTTGCCGCATGCCTGCTGGTCGGTTGCGTGGCCAGCGACGGCACCAAGCCGCGCAAACAGGAAGACCCGACGCTGGCGGCGGCCAAGTACAACATCCAGCTCGGTACCGCCTACCTGCGGCAGGAAAATTATCCGCTGGCACGGGAAAAGCTCGAGCGCTCGCTCAAGCAGAATCCGCGCGATCCGGACGTGCACACCAGCCTCGGGTTGCTGTACGACCGCGTCGGCGAACCGAAGCTCGCCGACAAGCACTTCCGCGAGGCGCTGCGCCTGGCGCCCGACAATCCGGACATCTCCAACAACTACGCCATCTACCTGTGCAAGAACGGCCGTATCGACGAGGGCATCGAACGCTTCATGGCGGTCGCGGCCAACAAGTACTACCGCACCCCGGAAGTCGCGCTCACCAATGCCGGCGTGTGCCTGCGCGGTGCCAAGCGGTTCGACGAAGCGACGGCGCGGTTCGCCGGCGCCATCAGGGCACGGCCTAACTACAGCGAAGCGACGGTGCAGCTGGCGAACCTGTACGTGGAACGCGGCGAGCTGGTCGAGGCGCGCAAGGTCGTGGACACCTACCTCGGCGCGTTCCGCCCCAATGCCGACGTGCTGTTCGCGGCCATCGGCGTGGCGCGCGCGGCCAAGGACAGGATGGGCGAAGAAAAATACTCGCGCACGCTGCGCCTGGAATTCCCGGACTCGGCGCAGGCGCGCGCGCTGAAACGCGGCTCTTGATCCGATGGAAGGGGCCTCGATGGATGAGACGGCAGCAACTCCGCCCGCAGCAGCGCCGCGTTCGATCGGCGAGCGCCTGCGTGCCGGTCGCGAGCGCGCCGGCCTGTCGATCGCCGCGAGCGCGGAAAAACTGCACCTCGACGTCAAGGTCATCGAGGCGCTCGAGGGCGACCGCTTCGCCGAGCTCGGCGCCTCGGTGTACGTGCGCGGCCACCTGCGGCGCTACGCCGATTTCGTCGGCGAGCCTGGCGCGGAGATGGTCAGCAGCTACACGGCGCGCGAGGCACGGCCGCCGCCGCCCGATCTCACCCAGGTGCCGCACGCCGAGCGGCGCACAGATCCGCGCCGCCTGGTGACACCCATGGTGGGCCTGGCTTGTGCGGCCGTGTTGATGCTGGCCATCTGGTGGGTGCTGGTGGGTTCGCGCGCTGGCAAAACGGTCGCGACCGCAACGCCGCCGGTGGCGGCGGCTCCGGCCGACAACTCCCCGCCGTTGGTCGGGGCCGGCGCAAACCTGAGCCCCGTGGGCCACGCACCGGTGGTGAGTGGAGCCGGTGCGATGCCGGCTGCGAACACAGTTCCCGCCGCTTCCGACTCGGCCAACAGTCAGGCGAAGCGGGACGAGGCCGCCGCGGTGCGCGAGACACGCCTCAAGCTCGAGCTCAGCAACGACAGCTGGGTCGAGGTTTACGACGCGCGCGGCGAACGCTTGTTCTATGACGTGGCGAGCGCCGGCAGCGTGCAGAGCGTGAGCGGTCGCGGGCCACTGCGCGTGGTGCTCGGCAACGCATCGGCCGTCACAGTCGAGGTCGACGGCAAGGCACGCGAAATTCCTGCCGCCGCTGCCGATGGTGAAGGCGCCCGTTTCGTCGTGAATCGCTCCGGGTCGCTGACGCGCGCCCGCTGACCAACAAAGTACCAATGAGTCGCAATATTCCGCCGGTCACCGGCATGAAAGACGTCTTGAGCGCCGACATCGGCTTGTGGCAGCACGTCGAGGCGTGTGCGCGCGCCGTCATGGACGCGTACGGCTACCAGGAAATCCGCGTACCGGTGGTCGAGCACACGGAACTCTTCAAGCGCGCCATCGGCGAATTCACCGACGTGGTCGAGAAGGAGATGTACACCTTCACCGACCAGGGCGGCGACAGTCTCACGTTGCGTCCCGAGGCTACCGCCGGCATCGTGCGCGCGGCCATCTCCAATGGTTTGCTGCGCGGTGCGCGTCTGAAGCTGTGGTGCCAGGGCCCGATGTTCCGGCACGAAAAGCCGCAGAAGGGTCGTTTTCGCCAGTTCAACCAGATCGATCTCGAAGCCATCGGCTTTGCCGGGCCCGACGTCGACATCGAAATCATCGCGCTGACCGCCCGCCTGTGGAAGTTGTTAGGCCTGACGCGCGTGAAACTGCAGATCAATTCCCTGGGCACGTCCGAATCGCGCAAGGCCTATCGCGCGCTGCTGCAGGACTATTTCCGTTCGCATCTCGACGCGCTCGACGAAGACGGCCGGCGCCGCCTCGAAGGCAACCCGCTGCGCATTCTCGACAGCAAACATCCGCCGACCCAGGCCATCGTCGGCAATGCGCCGGTGCTCACCGAACATCTCGACGCCGAATCGAAGGAACACTTCGCGCAATTGCGGGCCGGCCTCGACGCGCTCGGCATCGCCTACACCGTCAACCCGCGCCTGGTGCGCGGCCTCGACTATTACTCGCGCACCGTGTTCGAGTGGATCACCGATGCACTCGGCAGTCAGGACGCCATTTGCTCCGGTGGCCGCTACGACGGGCTGATCGCGCAGATGGGCGGCGAGCCGACGCCGGCCATTGGCTTCGCCATGGGCGTCGAACGGGTGGTCGAACTTACGCGCCTCGCAGGTGGGGCCCCGCAGACCCGGGCGCCCGACGTGTTTGTGATGGCGCAGGGCGACACAGCGCAGCGGAGCGCGCTCGCGCTGGCCGAGAGCCTGCGCGATGCCCTGCCGGGCCGAGGCGTCGTGGTCCATTGCGGATCGGCCAAGTTCAAGACACAGTTCCGCCGCGCCGACGAGTCGGGGGCGCGGTTGGCGCTCATCGTGGGGGACGACGAGCTGGCGCGTGGCGTGATCGCGCTCAAGCCCCTGCGGGGGGCTGAATCCACCCAGACCGAGCACCCCGTGGCGGAACTCACCGCGCGGGTCGAAGAGTTTTTGAGGAGATCGACGTGAGCGAATACAGCGAAGCCGAACAACTGGAACGAGCCAAGTCCTGGCTCAAGATCAATGGCATCTGGATCGTCGCCGGCATTGCGCTCGGCGCCGGCGGGCTGGCCGGCTGGCATTGGTACCAGGATCGGCGCACTGCGCAGGCGGAAGCGGCGTCGCAGCGCTACGAGGAGCTGATGGACGCGTTCTCGCGCCACGACAACGTGCGCGGCACCACGCTGCTCGACGAGCTCAATCGCGAATACAGCTGGACGCCGTACGCGTCGCTGGGAACGCTCATCGCCGCGCGCGTTCAGGTCGAAGCGAATGAACTCGACAAGGCCGCCGCTGGTCTCAAGTCGGTCATGGAAAGCGCCAAAGACGTTGAACTCAAGATGGTTGCCCGCCTGCGCCTGGCGCGCGTGCAGGCCGCGCAAAGCAAATACGACGAGGCGTTGAACACACTCAAGATCGACGATGCCGGCGAATTCGCGCCACGCGTCGCCGACACGCGCGGTGACGTGTTGCTCGCCAAGGGCGACCGCGACGGCGCGCTGCGCGAGTACCTCGCGGCTCGCGCTGCCCCGAAAGACGGCCGCATCGACATCGACATGCTCGACCTGAAAATCCGCGATCTCGGCGGTACACCGCCGGCTACGCCTGGGGAATCTTGATGAAATACCGCAGCCTGATCTCGATGGCGGCATTGGCCGCGATGCTCGCGCTCGCCGCGTGCTCCTCGAAAACCAAGAAGGCCGAAAAACCTGCCGAGCTCACCGACATCAAGAGCCCCACGGTTCGCATCCAGAAACTCTGGGGCGCAAGCGTCGGCGGTGGCGGCAAGAAGCTGCGCCTCGGCCTGGGTATCGCCAGCGCAGGAAACAGGCTGTACGCCGCGGGCCGTGACGGCGATGTAGCGGCCTTCGACCTGAAGTCGGGCAAACAACTCTGGCGCGTGGAAACCAAGCTCACGCTTGCTGGTGGCACGGGTGTCGGCAGCGACGTGGTCGCCGTCGGCTCGGCCGACGGGCAGGTGGTGGTGCTCTCGGCCGAAAATGGCGCGCAGCGCTGGCGCGCGGACGTGAAGGGCGAAATCCTCTCCGCGCCGGCGGTGGCCGAAAATGAAGTCATCGTGCGCACGGTCGACGGCAAGATGCGGGCGCTCGCCCTGTCCGACGGCGTCGAAGTGTGGTCGGCGGAACAACAGATCCCGAAGCTGACGCTGCGCGGAGCTGCCGCTCCCGTGGTGGCGAACGACGTGGCGATTTCCGGTTTCGACAACGGCCGCGTACTCGCCGTGAATCTCAAGGACGGCGCCACGGTGTGGGACTCGCCGGTGTCGCCTTCCCATGGCCGCACCGAGCTCGAACGCCTCAACGACATCGACGCTCCCGTAAAGGTCGCGGGCGACGACGTATTCGTCGCCGGCTTCCAGGGTCGCGCCGCCATGCTGGCTCTCGATTCCGGCCAGGTGTGGTGGACGCGCGAACTGTCGAGCTATCGCGGTGTCGACGTGGACGACGAGCAGATGTACGTCAGCACGTCGCAGGGAGACCTGGTCGCCCTCAAGCGTCGCAGCGGTGTCGAAGTGTGGCGCGACTCTTCACTGCTGCGGCGAAGCCTGTCGGCACCGGTTGTTGTCGGTGACTACGTGGCGGTGGCGGATCTCGAGGGTTACGTGCACTGGTTCGACCGCGCCACGGGTGCGGTGGCCGGGCGCGTCAAGACCGGTGGCGATCGTGTCACCAATGCGCCGCTTTCGGTGGACGGCAATCTCTACCTGATCACCGACAACGGTGACATCGTGGCGCTGCACGGTCAGCCGTTGACGGCACGCGCCGCCCAGGCCGCGCCCGCGCCGGCGGCTCCGGCCGCCGAAGTGCCCGCGGCCGCACCGGGTGGCTGAGCGCTCGCGCTCGGGTCCCGCAATCCGCATCTAACATGCTGCCGGTCATCGCGATCGTCGGGCGGCCGAATGTCGGCAAGTCCACGCTGTTCAATACGCTGACGAAAACGCGTGATGCCATCGTGGCCGACGTTCCTGGCGTCACGCGCGACCGGCAATACGGCTACGGAAGGCTGGGTCCGGTGCAGTACGTCTGCATCGACACCGGCGGCCTCGTCGAAAACCCCATCGGCATGGACGCGCTCATGCGCATCCAGACCGAACACGCCATCAAGGAAGCCGACCGCCTCATCTTCGTGGCGGATGCGCGCGACGGCCTCACTACCCAGGATGAAGTCTTCGCCAGGGAGTTGCGGCGCTCGGGCAAGCCGGTGTTCCTCGCGGTCAACAAGGCCGAGGGGCAAATCAGTGGCGTAGTGGGAGCCGACTTCCACAGAATTGGTCTCGGTGAGCCGCATGCCATTTCCGCCCAGCAAGGCTCCGGCTGCGAAGAGTTCATGGACCTCGTGCTGGCGGGTTTTCCCGACGTGCCGCCGGGCGAGCAGAACGAAGATGGCCGCATTCGCATCGCAGTCATCGGCCGACCGAATGTCGGCAAGTCCACGCTTATCAATCGGCTCATTGGCGACGAACGCCTCATCACCAGTGAAGTGGCGGGCACCACGCGCGACAGCATTTTCGTGCCGTTCGAACGTGACGGCCGCGAATTCACCATGATCGACACCGCCGGCGTGCGGCGCCGCGCCAAGATCGACGACGAAGTCGAAATCCTGTCGGTGTCCAAGACATTGCAGGCGATCGCCGAAGCCCACGTGGTCACGATGGTGGTCGACGCCCAGGATTCCATCGGCGAGCAGGACGCAAGTGTGCTGGGCCTGGCGCTGTCGCGCGGGCGGGCGCTCATTCTCGCCGTGAACAAGTGGGACAACATTCCGCTCGAGCAGCGCGATGAAATCCGCCGGCTGCTGACCCTCAAGATCGATTTCGTCCCGTGGGCGCCGATGCATTTCGTGAGCGCACGCCACGGTACGGCTGTGGGTGACCTCGTGCATTCCATGATCCGTGCCTACGACGCGGCCATGCGGCAGATGAAAACGCCCCTGCTCACCAAGGCCATGGAAAAAGCGATGGTGCAGCACCAGCCGCCCATCGTGCGTGGCCGGCGCATCCGCCTGCGCTATGCGCACCAGGGTGGGAGGAATCCGCCGCGCATCATCGTGCACGGCAGCCAGGCGGCGCACGTGCCCGAGTCCTACAAGCGCTATCTCGCCAACATGTTCCGCGAGGAGTTCGACCTGTTCGCGACCCCGGTGTCGGTGGAGTTCCGCAGCGACGTCAATCCGTTCCTGAAGGACAAGCCTAAGGAAAAGCGCGGCCTCAAGACTTCGAACAAGCAGCGCCGCGAACGGCGCATCACCAAGGACCGCGCCAAGCGCCCGCCGAAGAAGGGCAGCGGCACGCAGCCGCGCGGCGCGCCCCGCGGCCGCCCGGGTCGTCCAGCGAACAAGAAGTAGTCTTCGCTTCCTGTTTTTCGAAGTGGCCGCCGGCCTGACTAGATAGCGCCCACCTTCGTGAAGCGCTCGCGCGCGGATACTCTCCTGCGCCGCAAAGCGCAAGCGTGACACGGCGTCAGACTCCTTTTGCCGACAAATTTTCGCGCGGCTTGAATTGTTCGCGCCGTCGTCCTAGCTTTGGCTTCACGCAGGTCGACCAGGGATGGTCATCGCGATCCCGGGTGGATTCTGTAGAAGTTAGTTGAGCGCCCGTTCACCGCGGGCGTCTACCTAGAGGAGCAGTGCAGGATGCACCAGGCAACGCGCAGGAACGCGCCGGACCTTCGTTGTCCGCGAAACCCACCGTCTCAACGCTTTTGCGGAATCTCCCAACCAACCAAACGTCAAGGGAGATTTATGTCTCGTCTAACTATCATTGGAGTGTTGCTTTGTCTGCCGGTGCTGGCCGCCGCCGCCGATGGCGGATTCACCGATCGAATCATCGTCAAGTACCGGACCACCGCCGTGGACGCCACCGCCCAGGCGGAGCAGGCGCGCACCACGGCGTTGCCCGCGGCGCGCTTCGGCGTCACCATGAATCGCGTGCGCACCACGGCACTCGGCTCGCAGGTGCTGAAGCTCGATCGCCGCCTGTCGATCGACGAAGCGACGCAGCTCGCGAACAACATCGCCGCGAGCGATCCGAACGTCGAATACGCGGAGCCAGACCGCATGATGCACAAGCTGCTCTCGCCCAACGACACACGCTATAACGAGCAGTGGCACTACTTCGAAGCCACCGGTGGACTCACCCTGCCCACCGCCTGGGACAAGGCCTCGGGTACGGGTGTGGTCGTCGGTATCATCGACACCGGCATCCGCCCGCACGCGGACCTCTCAGGCGCGATCCTGCCCGGCTACGACTTCATTTCCGACACGTTCGTGTCGAACGATGGCAACGGTCGCGACAACGATCCCAGCGATCCGGGCGATTGGATCAATGCCGGCGAGTGCGGCAACGGCAAGCCCACGCAGTTCGAATCGAGCAGCTGGCACGGCACGCACGTGGCGGGAACGATCGCCGCGCGCACCAACAATTCGAGTGGCGTGGCCGGCGTCGCGTTCAACGCAAAGGTGGTTCCGGCGCGCGTGCTCGGCAAGTGCGGTGGCTACACCTCGGACATCGCCGACGCGATCATCTGGGTGTCGGGCGGCACGGTATCGGGTGTTCCCGCGAACGCCAACGTCGCCAAGGTCATCAACATCTCGCTGGGTGGTACCGGCAGCTGCGACACGACGACGCAGAGCGCCATCAATTCGGCCGTCTCGCGCGGCACGTCGGTGATCGTCGCGGCCGGCAACGAGAACATGAATGCGGCCAATTCCACGCCCGCGAATTGTTCGGGCGTGGTGACGGTCGCTTCGGTGAATCGCTCCGGCGGCCGCTCGTATTTCTCGAACTTCGGCGCGACCGTGGAAGTCGCGGCACCGGGCGGTGACATGCGCACCTCGGCGGCCAACGGCATCCTGTCCACGCTGAACACCGGAACGACGACGCCGGGTTCGGACGCCTACGCGTTCTACCAAGGCACGTCGATGGCCACGCCGCATGTCGTGGGCGTGGTGGCGCTCATGCTCTCGGTGAAGCCGACGCTGACGCCTGCGCAGGTGACGTCGATCCTGCAGAGCACGGCGCGCGCGTTTCCGGCCACGTGTTCGGAGTGCGGGTCGGGCATCGTCAATGCCAACGCCGCGGTGGACGCGGCCATCGGCGGCACGCTGCCGGATCCGCCGGGCACCGTGGCGGAAGTCGAGGCTAACAACTCGCGCGGCACCGCGCAGCTGATCGGCACCGACAACACCACCGTCAATGGCACGATGAGCAGCAGCAGCGACACCGACTACTACCGCGTGAATCTACCCGCCGGAGCCACGCTGGTCTCGACGCTCACGCCGAACGCGAGCTCGGACTACGACCTGTTCGTCTACAACAGCAACGGCACGTTGATCGGCAGCAGCGAGCGCGGCGCAGGGCTCGCGGACACGGTGAGCGTCACCAACACTGGCAGCGGCGCGATTGCGCGCTATGTGCGCGTGGTGTACTGGAGCGGTGGCACCGGGGCGACCAACGGCAAGTACACGCTGAATCTCAATTGGTAAGAATCAGAGGTCGGAGCTGATCGAGTAGGGCCGGCGAAAGCCGGCCTTACTTTTTCTTTTTGACCGGCGGCGCCAGGAACAGCGCCGGGTCGACCATCGCGCCATTGAGCGACACGCCCCAGTGAAGGTGCGGGCCAGTCACCCGGCCGGTGGCGCCGACGGCGCCCAGCACGTCGCCGCGCTTCAACTCCTGGCCGACTTCCACGCGAATCTTCGACAGGTGGCAGTACATGGTCAGCAGCCCCGAGCCGTGATCGACGATGACGTTATTGCCATTGAAGAAGTAGGTGCCGACATCGACCACTCGACCGGCGAGCGGCGCCTTGATCGGCGTGCCGGTGGGCGCGGCGATGTCCATGCCCGAATGCGGATTGCGCGACTCGCCGTTGAACATGCGCCGCAAGCCGAACGAGCTCGAACGCCGCCCCGGTACCGGTTGGCCGAGCCGCAACGTCGACGGCGCCCGTGCGGTAAATGATTCGAGTGCCGCGCGTACCTTTTCGCGCTCGTCTGCGACGCGCTTCTCGTCCTCGGGCGAGAGGTTCACCTGGCTCGGCGGCACCTTGAGCTGCTGAACCGCGTATTGCTTGGGCGCAACTTTGAACGGCAGCTTTTGTTCGCCGCCACCCGATTGCGGAACGTCGAGCTGGTACTCGCCGGGTTCGATGCTCAAGCCGATACCGAGAATCGCCAGCCACGTGTCACCCCTGCGAACCACCAGTACCGGCCTGCCGCTGAACGAGACCGCCGGCAGCCGGTCGGGAGCGCCCGGCAACCTGAAAGTGGCCACGCCTCCGGGGACGAGCAACGCGCGCGGCGCGATGAACTCGCCAGCGGCGAACGCCGGCGTCGAGCACAGTGCGGCCACGAGCGTGAGCCGCGCCAGATAGTTAGTCATCGCCGCCCTTGTTCTGTGAAACGACCTTGGCAAGCACACGACCTTTCGACAGGCGCGCTTCGATCTCGGTTCCCACCGGTGCCTGGGACGCATCGCGCAGCAAGGCGCCGTCGGCGACGCGAGTCACCACCGAAAATCCGCGGGCCAGCGTGGCGAGCGGGCTCACCGCATCGAGCGTGCGCGAGGCGAGGGCGAGGCGCCGCTCGCGCGAATTCAGGCCGCTGGCGATGGCCGCAACCAGACGCTGGCGCAGTGCCGCGGCGTGCGCGCACAGCGTCTCGAGGCGGTGCCGCGGATTTTCGCGCCACAGACGCGTGCTCAATGTTTCCAGGCGCTGCTGCTTGGCGGTGACGCTGGCGCGCAATGCCAGGCGCATCCGCAATTCCAGGTCGTCGAGGCGTTGAACGTGCTGGACGAGCTTCGCGCCCGGGTGCGAGATCTGCAGCCGTTGAGCCAGCGCGCCAACCGCCAACGCCTGCGCACGCAGCGCCCGACCCATGGCGCCGGCGAACCGCTGCCCGAGCTGCGCTAGCGCCTCGAGCCACGCTTGCTTGTCAGGTACGGCGGCGAGCGCGGCCGCCGAGGGCGTGGGTGCGCGCATGTCAGCGACGAAGTCCGCGATGGTCACGTCCACTTCGTGGCCGACGCCGGAGATGGTGGGAATCCGACAGGCCGCAATGGCCCGCGCCACGCGCTCATCGTTGAAGCACCAGAGATCTTCGAGCGAACCGCCACCGCGCGCGATGATGAGCACGTCGCATTCGGCGCGGCGCGAGGCCGCCTCGATGGCGCGCACGATCTCCGGCACCGCCGCCGCACCCTGGACTGCGGTTGGATAGAGCAGTACACCGGCGGCGGGAAAGCGCGCGCGCAGCACCCTCAATATGTCGTGTATGGCGGCGCCGGTGGGCGAACTGACCACGCCGATGCGTCGCGGCACGGCCGGCAGCGGCCGCTTGCGCTCGATGGCAAACAACCCTTCCGCCGCCAGACTCGCCTTGAGTTTTTCGAATTCCCGCTTGAGCGCGCCTACACCCGCCTCTTCGAGATGCTCGATCAGCAACTGGTATTCGCCGCGCGGTTCGTAGAGCCCGACGCGCGCCCGCACCATGACGGCCATGCCATCCTTGGGCCGAAAGCGAACCGTGGAATTTCGCTGCCGCCACATGGCGCAGCGCACCTGGGCGGTACCGTCCTTGAGCGAAAAATACCAATGCCCTGAAGCCGGTGCGGCGAAATTAGAAAGCTCTCCTTCCAGCCACAACACTGGCAGGCCCGATTCCAGCAGCAGCCGCACTTCTTTATTGAGCCGCGAGACGCTGTAGACGTCGCGTTCTGGCCGCGGCGTTGTCGCGCCGCGTTCGGCGCCGGGAGGGAAGAGGGGAAAATTCACCGACGGATATTAACGGATGGTTCCCAATCTTTACCCGCCGTAGGCACTTGCGTACAATCCCGCATGCCCACCCCACCCCCCTCTCCGTTGAGAATCCTCGAAGAAGCGTTGACCTTCGACGACGTTCTTCTGGTGCCGGCCTACTCGGAAATCCTGCCGCGCGAAGTCGATCTCGGCACGCGCCTCACGCGCGACATCCGCCTGAATCTTCCGCTGGTTTCCGCCGCCATGGACACGGTCACCGAGGCGCGCCTCGCCATCACCATGGCGCAGGAAGGCGGCATCGGCATCATCCACAAGTCCATGACCATCGCCGGCCAGGCCGCCGAAGTCGCGCGCGTCAAGAAGTTCGAGAGCGGTGTCATCCGCGACCCGATCACCGTGTCGCCGGACATGACCATCCGCCAGGTCATCGACCTAACTAGATCGAAAGGCATCTCCGGCGTGCCGGTGGTGGTCGGTTCGAAAGTGGTCGGCATCGTCACGCACCGCGACCTGCGCTTCGAAGTGAAGCTCGACGCGCCGGTGTCCACGGTCATGACGCCGAAAGAGCGCCTGGTCACGGTGCGCGAGAACGCCCCCAAGGACGAAGTGCTGTTGCTGCTGCACAAGCACCGCATCGAAAAGGTGCTGGTGGTGAACAACGCAGAAGAGCTTCGCGGCATGATCACCGTGAAGGACTTTCAAAAGGCGACCGAGTTTCCCCGTGCCTGCAAGGATCCTTCGGGCCGCCTGCGCGTCGGCGCGGCGGTCGGCACGGCGCAGGACACGCTCGAACGCGTCGCCGCGCTGCGCGAAGCAGGTGTCGACGTGGTCGTGGTCGATACCGCCCACGGACATTCGAAGGGCGTGCTCGACATGATCGCGCGCATCAAATCGAAGTGGGGCGACCTGCAGGTCATCGGCGGCAATGTCGCCACGGCTGAGGCCGCCCGCGATCTCGTGAAGGCCGGAGTCGATGGCATCAAGGTCGGAATCGGTCCCGGCTCTATCTGCACCACACGAATCGTGGCAGGTGTCGGCGTGCCGCAGATCTCCGCGGTCTCCAACGTGGCGGCCGCGGTCGAGAATGAGGTTCCAGTGGTCGCCGACGGCGGCATCCGCTTCTCGGGCGACATCGCCAAGGCGATTGTCGCCGGTGCCGACTGCGTGATGATCGGCGGACTGTTCGCCGGCACGGAGGAGTCACCCGGTGACGTCGAGCTCTACCAGGGCGCTTCGTACAAGGCGTATCGCGGCATGGGCTCGCTCGGCGCCATGGCCGAGCGCCACGGGTCGGCGGACCGTTACTTCCAGGACACCGCCGCAGAGCTCGAAAAGCTCGTGCCGGAAGGTGTGGAAGGCCGCGTGCCTTACAAGGGCAGCCTGGTTTCCATCCTGCACCAGCTCGCCGGTGGCCTGCGCGCCGCCATGGGTTACACCGGCAGCACCAGCATCGCCGTCATGCGCACCAACCCGAAGTTCGTGCGCGTCACCGGCGCCGGCATGCGTGAAAGCCACGTGCACGACGTACAGATCACCAAGGAAGCGCCTAACTATCGTGTTTCCTGACGACCATTGAGGTATCGATGAACAATCCGGCGACGAGTCCGACGAGTCCGCAGACCGACATCCACTCCTCGCGCGTCCTGATCCTCGACTTCGGTGCGCAGTACACCCAGCTCATCGCTCGCCGCGTTCGTGAGCAGGGCGTGTTCTGCGAGATCCTGCCCTGGGACGTGACCAGCGATGACGTCCGCAAGTGGAAGCCCAAGGGCATCATTCTGTCCGGCGGTCCGGAATCGGTCACCGACCAGGAGCCGCCGCGTGCGCCGCAGAGTGTGTTCGAGCTCGGCGTGCCGGTGCTCGGCATCTGCTATGGCATGCAGACCATGGCGCAGCAGTTGGGCGGCAAGGTCTCGCCGAGTTCACACCGCGAATTCGGCTATGCCGAAGTCACCGGCATCGCGCCTAACAAGCTGCTCGACGGCCTGTTCGATCGCAAGGACGCGCAGGGCCGCGCCGTCCTCGACGTGTGGATGAGTCACGGTGACCGCGTCGAAACACTGCCGCCCGGGTTCACCGCGGTCGCCGCGAGCGCCAACGCGCCGTTGGCCGCCATGGTCGACGAGTCGCGCCGCTACTATGCCGTGCAGTTCCATCCCGAAGTCACGCACACGCTGCAGGGCAAGGTGCTGCTCGAGCGCTTCGTACGCGACATCTGCGGCTGCGAGCCGCTCTGGAGCGTCGGCAACATCATCGACGACGCGATCGCGCGCGTGCGTGCGCAGGTCGGCAAGGGCAAGGTGCTGCTGGGCCTCTCGGGCGGCGTCGATTCCTCGGTGGTCGCGGCGTTGCTGCACAAGGCCATCGGTGACCAACTGGTGTGCGTGTTCGTCGATCACGGCCTCATGCGCCTGGACGAAGGCGATCAGGTCATGAAGATCTTCGCCGACAATCTGGGCGTCAAAGTCATCCGCGTCGATGCCGAACAGCGGTTCCTCGAGAGCTTGCGCGGTGAGACCGACCCGGAAAAGAAACGAAAGATCATCGGTGGCCTGTTCGTGAAGGTCTTCGACGAAGAGGCAACCAAGCTGCAAGGCGTCGACTGGCTCGCCCAGGGCACTATCTACCCCGACGTCATCGAATCCGCGGGCAGCAAGACCGGCAAAGCGCATGTCATCAAGTCGCACCACAACGTGGGTGGGCTGCCCGCCAACATGCGCATGAAGCTCGTCGAGCCGCTGCGCGAACTGTTCAAGGACGAGGTGCGCAGGCTGGGCGTGGAGCTCGGATTGCCGCGCGCGATGGTCTATCGGCATCCGTTTCCGGGCCCGGGCCTCGGCGTCCGCATTCTCGGCGAAGTGCGCAAGGACTACGCCGACCTGCTGCGGCAGGCCGATGCCATCTTCATCGAAGAACTGCGCCGCCACGATCTCTACGACAAGACTTCCCAGGCCTTCGCCGTGTTCCTGCCGGTGCGTTCGGTGGGCGTCATGGGCGATGGCCGCCGTTACGACTACGTGGTCGCGTTGCGCGCCGTCGAAACCGTGGACTTCATGACGGCGCACTGGGCACGGCTGCCGTACGACTTCCTCGACGTCTGTTCACGCCGCATCGTCAACGAGGTGAAGGGTATCTCGCGCGTGGTCTACGACATCTCGGGCAAGCCGCCCGCGACCATCGAGTGGGAGTGAGGGGGCGCGACTTCGCGCCGGCGAATTCGGGCGCCGCGAATCCTACTTGGGCGGAGATTCGCCCGCGCGCTTGGCGGTGAGTTCCTCGGTGCCGAACTCGCCCACGTTCCGTGTGAGCTTCAGGTCGTTACCAGCCAGCGTTCCGCTGTAGGTAATGGTGATTTCATTGCCGTCGATCGTGAGCGGCTCGGAAAAGGACACCTTGTCGCCTTCCACCTTCAGATTCTTCAACTGCACCGTACCCTTGCCCATCGAGTGCTCGAAGGTCGCCTGGCCGGTGATGGCGTCGCCGGCATTCTTGAATTCATAGACGTACTTTTGAACGCCGATCGGCGAGTCGAATTCCGCGGTCCATCTGCCAACGAGATCGGCGGCGCCAGCGGGCAGGGCGGCAGCCATGAGCAAGGCAAGAAAGGCGAAGTTGCGGGTTTTCATAGGGCGCCATCATACCGATTTCCCGCTATCTACCAAGTACCGAAGGAGCCAGGATTTTCATTCTGGGGCGCGCCCGGGCGTGCATTTCACTCATGGAACAGCGGCCCGTCGCCGTGCACCCGGAACCATTTCGTGATGATGATCTTGTGACCGCGAGTCACCGGCTCGCCGCAATGCTTCATGAGCGGATTCGGTGAGCCGTCTTCCTGGAGGTTGTTCCACAGAACTGCCATGCCGGTCTTGGGCGTAATGGCGTGATCGATCTCGACGAAACGCGTCGCGCCGCCTTCCATGCCGTCATTCAGATAGACCATGAACGTCCAGGTGCGGTTGCCGCGCACCCCGGCCAGGCGCTTGTAGACATCGGTACCAGGTTCGAAATAGTCCCAGTGCGGTTTGAACTGCCCGCCGACGTCGTAGCGCTGCGCCTGGATGCCTTCGGAATAGCTGGCGCGGATGCCCAACGTCTTGCAGATCTTGGCATCGATATCGAGTGCCACCGGGCTGCGCAGGAAACAAAGGTGTGCCGACTGGCTGGTGCGGAAGTCCTTGTCGGGAGAATCGAAGGACAGCGCGGACGGCGTCAGGTGATGGCTGATGAGTGCGATGAGACGCGCACATTCCTTCGCGCTCAGGAAATCATCGAGCAGATAGAGGTCGATTTTCGGACTGTCGAGGCGGCGCAGTGCGGGCGGCATGCGGCGAATGAGCGGCGGCAGGTGCACGCCGGCCGCCAATGCATCGCCGCGCGGGCGAACGGCCTCGAACGCCGCGACGATGGCCTCGTCGGAAAAGCCCTGCTGGCGCAACGAAACGACCGACCCGGACATGTCGCACCCAAGGCGCATCTGCTCACGCAGCCATTCGAGCCCGTGTTCGTTGATCGTCTGCATCATGCGGAATGCGTTTACCACAACGCACAAAAAAGCGCCGGCCTCGCGAGCGGCGCTTCTGTTTTCGACCGACCATCAACCCATCAGCAGATGGGTTTCCAGCTCTCGCCGAGGAAGTAGCGTCGGCCCGGCCAGCCAAATTTCGAGAGGCGGACTCTTTCGCCGGCGTGTTCCGTCAGTTCTGCCAGCTCAGCCCAACCTGATAGCGCGCGCCGCCATAGCTGAACTGTTGAAGGGTCGGTGCCCCATCAGAATAGACGTTGTTGGGTTGAATGCTCCGGTACGTGGCTTCGCGGGTTACGTTGCGTCCTGTGAAGGAGAGATCCCAATGCGGGTTGAAGTGGTAGCTCAATTTCAGATCGTAAAAGCCGGTGGCCTCTCGATAGTTCGTGCCGCCTGGATTGTAGGGTGTGCGGATCGTTTGGCCCGGGCATTGCGGGAACGACGTCGGGTAATTGTTGATCGCGTTCGAGCACGACGAGATGAAGTCGAAAAACTCGGATTGGCCCTGATAGGACAAACGCGCCTCAAATCGGCTGTCGTCGTACCACACCGTGAAATTCTTGAAGTATGAGCGCTGAAGCTGCGGAGGGTTGAAGTCGCCGGTGATCAGATCCCGCGATGCCGCGAAATCCTCGGACGACAAATCCGAATAGTTCAGATCCACGCCGGTGTGCCTGAGGATCCATGGCAGGAACGTGAACGCCACTTTCGCCGTGTACTCCATTCCCAATTGGGTACCGGACGGGCCGTTAACGTAAGAAGGATAGGTGAAATTGAAGTCCGAGAATGGCTGCCCCGTCACTGGATCAACCGCGGCGTTATTGTCCGCGAACAGGTTCGAGGCGGGTAGATTGGCGTTGATAGGGGCGCCAACAATGATCTTGTTGCGATAGTGCCCGACTGAGAACATCAAATCCTGAGTGGGATACCACTCGAGCGCGATGTTGTGGTTGTCGGCCTTGAATGGCTGCAAGCCCGGATTGCCGACGCGTCCTGAACAGGTGTTCGGATTGTCGGTGGTCCCGTTGACGTCTGAACTGTTGCGTTCGTCGATGGTGCATGTTCCCGAAGGAAGCAGAGCACCAGGAGTCGGGCGCGTCATCACGCGGCCCTGGTAATAGCGGAGCACCAGCTTGTCGGGCATGACCCAGAGATTGAGATTGGCCGCCGGCAGCCAATCCTTGCTGTCGGCAATGAGCCCCGTATTCATCGCGACCGTCGTGGTGACCACGGCGCCGGGATTGGTGACCGGGTTGTATGCTGCGGTCACCGCCGTATGGGCCAGTGTCATGAAGCCCGTTGCGTGCGTCCTGGTGATGACGTAGCGCGAGCCGATGTTGCCGTTGAAAATCATGTCCCACGGCAGCTTCTGTTCGAAGTCGAACATCAGGTAACCGGCGTCGTTGACTTCGTTGTAGCCGAAGTGCGGTTGCTCATAGACGTTGCCGTCACTGCCCGTGCAATGCTTCATGCAGTGCAGGTCAAACCCTTGCCCGGGAATGGCCGCGGCGATGCTGGCCGGGTTGATGTACGGCCAATTGGTCATGACATCACCCTTGTCCGGATAGTCCCCCAGGAACGGATAGTCCTTCGTATACAGGGAGCCTGAAATCAAGGCGGCAAGTTCTGTCGGCGTGAACGTCATTGTGCCGAACAGCGTGTTGCTCAGATTGGCGACGGGGCTGTTGTTGGTGCCGACCGTGGTCCCTGCGACATAGCCGTATTGGCAGGGCTGGGTGGAGGTTGCCGTCGGCATGCACGATCGATAGTTGACGGTGAGGTTTTCGGTCGGAACCACCACGGGCGCGACATATCCCGCCGCGCCCACATTGCCGGTTCCAGGCCGCACCGTGTAGCCGCCGCCGGACCATCCATTACCGGTGTGATCGCGGCGTTGAAAACCCGCCTGGATGTTGCTCAGGAACGGAAGCTTCTCTTCGACATTGAAGGTGAAATCCATCTTCGCCTGCTTCTCGGCGTCATCCGTCATCTGTGGGCGCCAGGTGAGGGTGAAGTTGTTGCCCCATTGCGCCGCTTGAGCCGCCGTATAGGCTGGCGATCCCGCCTGCACGGTCGTGGCGTTGGACACCGCTCGCGCGATGACAGGGTTCAGAGCTGCATAAGGCAAGCTCGCCAGATCGAGCGCCGGCGGCAAGTCGAAAGACCAGATACCGGACGGCGTGATGTGGGCGTCCACTCCGCCATACGTGAAGTTCACGGCGGTGCGAAGCTGGGCGCGATCCCAAGTCGCTTTGGAATCTCCATACATCAATTCGGCTTTGAAATCGTCACGTTCGAACTTGAGACCGGTCTGCCAGTTCCAGGTGTCGATGTTCACGTCGTAATTGATGGCGTCGATGTTGGCATTACCGTCGGCGAGGTGGAACGAGGTGACGTGGTGGGTGTCATCGACTACGACGTTGGTCATGTCGCTTGCCACGCCGCAACCTGCCGTCGTCTGCGCCGTGCCGGTCCCGGCGACCGTGGGAGCGCCGCACAGGCCGGTGGAATTGAAGCTGTAGCCGAGTCCGGTATTGACGGTTCGTGGCGTGATCAATGGGTTCGAGGTGGCCGCAACCGCGGCCTGGGTGAAGGTGCCGGCCTGGTTATAGGCCGGGCTGCCGAGATTGAGCGTGTTGTCGACGTTGGTGGAGTGGCGGTCCGCCCGCTGATAGGCGGCATAGACCACCAAATCATCGTTCAGCCGATAGTCGACACGGAATTGGGCCGAGACCCTTTCCTCCTCGGCTTTTTTTGGGAACGCACGAATGAGCGAAGGTGCATAGTCGTTCCACTGGTTCAGGCAACTCTGCAATCCATTCGTCTGCTCCAACTGCGCCGCGGTGCGGTTGGTCGCGGCGGTTTGAGCGGATGCCGAAACGGAACCCAGGACGTTGTCGCCCGCCGGAATGGCGTTCAATTGCGCCGTCGTCAGGGCCGGAAATGCCGCAAGGCAAGCCGCGGGAGACGCGGCTGCAGCCGACCTCGTCAGAATTTCGATGGGCGACGCCGACGCATAGGTCGGCACGCCGCCAGCCCCGAGAACACGGAAATTCCCGGCCGTCGCGGTCGGGTCGACAATGCTCGGATCGTAGGTAAAGGTCTTGTCCGGTGATTGATCGAAATCGGCGCTGCGGAACGGCCCGGCATTGCCAGAGGTCTGCGGCTGCTGACTATCCGAGATGGTCTCGAATTCCGAATAACTGATGCTGCCGGTGACGCCCAGGCGGTTGTCCATGAAGCTGTTGCCGAAGAAAGCCGAAGCGCTCGGCGTCAACTTTTCGGTGACGGAATTCTGCTGGCCGTCGGTGGAGAACTGGAGAAAAGGCTTATCGAATTCGAGACCGCTGCGCGTTTCGATATGCACCGACCCGCCGAGCGATCCTTCCGTCATGTCCGCCGTGGTGCCTTTGATGACGTCGATGCTCTTGATCATCGCGGCCGGCAATTCGCGCAGGTCTGCCGCGCGGCCCCCGGTGCTGGCGCCAGCGCCAAGCGACAGCGCGCCGTTGGTGTTCAAAACGCTCATGCCATCGATGTCGACGCGCGTGGCCTCCGGTCCGTTGCCGCGCACCGAGATGCCCTGGCCCTCGCCATTTTCGCCGCGATCGAGCGCAACGCCGGCCACGCGGGAAATTGCTTCATTAACGTTCTGATCGGGGAAGCTGCCGACATCTTCGGCAGTGATGGAATCGGTCGCCGTTTTTGCGACCTTTTTCCGGTTGATCGACGAGCGCTGCGCCTCGCGCGTGCCCTTGACGACAACTTCGTCCAATTCGGTCGCGTCAGCGGCCGGCGTGGTCGGTGCCGGATCGACGTTCTGTGCCGAGGCGAGTGGTGCGGAACTCAATAGAAGAGCCGCAAGGCCCGCGGAAAATCCGATGAAGCGATCGCCAGTACGGCGACCGAAAGTGCGCTGATGCAATGAATACCGCATGTTTTGCCCCTCCCCCGAGTGCAATCGATTGCGCGTTTTGTTCCAGACCCTCGAGGCACGGTTAAACGCCGAACCGTGCTTCAAATGCCGCTGTTCCGGCGAATTGTTTTATTCAGACTATCGGGCAGCGAAGACGCTTAATGAGCCTTCGTGCCCGATATCACGATTACTTATGATCGTATTTGATTGTTTTTGATGTTGGCTCGCCAGGAAACGCGTGTCAACAACGATTTCCTCCATCAGGGATGCTCACATTTGCATGTAAAGCGTGATTCGATGTCAGCGATCGGGTTTGCAAATTCGCGCCATTCGCCTTGAAGTCCGAATCAATGAGTTACCCCCGCGAATGACAGCCACCGCTCTTGGGTTGGTTCTTCTGGCTGCGCTGACGCACGCAAGCTGGAATATCTCCGCCAAAGTCGCTGCCGAGTCGCGTCACTTCGTCTGGTTGTTCTCCGCCGGGTCCGTGCTGATCTACGGTCCGGTCGTCATCGCCGTGCTCATCGTCGAGCAGCCAGTGTTCGAGCTGCGTCATTGGCTTGCGCTTGCAGCCACATCGATTTTGCATCTGCTGTATTCGCTCAGCTTGCAGACCGGCTATCGGCACTCCGATCTTTCAGTCGTGTACCCGATCGCGCGCGGCACGGGACCACTGCTGTCTTTCATCGGCGCCGCTTTGTTGTTAGGCGAGGCGCCAACCGCGCTGTCGATCGCGGGAATGCTGCTGATCGTCGGCGGCATCCTGCTGGTCGCGGGGCTGGTCGGACATCACCGGCGGGCGCCACGTATCGGTGTGTTCTACGGTTTGCTCACCGGAGCACTCATCGCTGCCTACACGCTCAACGATGGCTGGGCGGTGAAGGTGCTGCTCATTTCGCCGTTCGTCATCGACTTCACCGGCAATTGTTTTCGAATGGTGGTGCTGGCGCCACGCGCCTGGAATGATCGCGCGCGCCTCGCGCTCGAGGCGCGGCTCTACCGCAAGCCCATCATCGTCGTGAGCGTGCTCGGGCCACTTGGCTACATCCTGGTGTTGTTCGCCATGCGCATGGCCCCGGTGAGCCACGTAGCGCCGGCGCGGGAGCTCTCGACGCTGGTTGGCGCATGGTTCGGCTCGCGACTGCTGCGCGAGGACACAGGTCCCTGGCGCATTCTCGGCGCGGCGCTGATCGTGGCGGGCGTGGTCAGTCTGGCGCTGCCGGGCTGATGGGCGCTCTCGTCAATCAACCATGAGTAGTCGATCGGCTGCGCGCCGCCCGGTCAGCTCAGCCAGCGCGGCCCTCAACTCGCGAATGCGTGGTGGCTTGCTCATCAATCGGTCGACCTGCAAAGAGCGATCGGGGCCGTCCGACAACTGATGCTTCCAGCCCGTGAGCAGAATGATCGGAGTGTCCGGTGAAATTGCGCGCAGGCTGGCAACCACCTCGCGCCCATCGACGTCCGGCATGGCGAGGTCCGTGATCACGATGTCGAATGGCATTGCGGAGCGGCCCGCAGCCCGAAAAGAATCGATACCTGCCTGGCCACCGCTTGCGGTGTTCACTTTGTGGCCTTCATCGATGAGGGAGCTACGCAAAGCCTCGATCAACGATGGGTCGTCGTCGATGACCAGCACGCGCAGGCTTCGCGCGGGCGATGAAGAGCCGAGTCTGCGGCCGCTGTCGATGGCCTGGAACTGCTGTTCACCCGGACGATCGAGCGCGCGCAGACGATGCGCAGTATTCGCCACTTCGTTGACAGCGCGGCGCATGCTGCTGAGATAGTGGCGCGCCCGCTCGCTGAGCGGTTCTTGTGCCAGCAAAGCGTCGGTGTACTGGGCTATCGGTGCGATAGCGATGTCGATATCGTGCGCGATGGCATTTGCCGCCTGGATCATCGCGCGCAGTTGTTCGAGGTGAGCTTCGGTCTCGCGGTTTTGAGCGGTGTTCATGGTCCGATGCCTCCAGACTGCTGGCAAAACTCTAGTAGTTTGGTAGGGTTAAATCACTAAGGACTTCCCCCAAACCACATGCCATTGCACGGTGACATCGATTTCATGCGCCTGGCGCTCGAGGCCGCGCGCGGCGCGGAGGCCGCTGGCGAAGTGCCGGTCGGTGCGGTGCTGGTGCAGGGAGACGCCATTCTGGCGGTGGCCGCGAATCGACCCATTGCTGGTCATGATCCGACCGCCCACGCGGAAATCGAAGCGCTGCGCGCCGGCGGACAAACGCTGAGTTCATATCGACTCAGCGGCACCACCCTTTATGTGACCCTCGAACCCTGCGTCATGTGCGCCTCGGCAATCGTGCACGCCCGTGTGGCGCGGCTGGTGTTTGGAGCCTGGGATCCCAAGGCCGGCGCCGCTGGCAGCACGACCAATGTATTCACGATGCCTTCGATGAATCATCGCGTCGATGTATTCGGTGGCGTGCTCATGGACGAAAGTGCGCGCCTGTTGAATGGTTTCTTCGCCGCCCGGCGCTGAGCACAATGAACCATCGCCCGGTTCCTGCCTCAATAGAGGACTGTTTTCAAATCCAAGGTGACCCACCATGATTCTTCCCATTCGTCTTTTGGCGGGCATTTCGCTCGGTATGCTCGGCGGTGCGGTGGTTGCCGCGCCGGTGACTTACAACGTCGATCCGGAGCACAGCTACCCGAGCTTCGAAGTCGATCACTTCGGCGGTATGTCGGTGTGGCGCGGCAAATTCAACCAGAACAGCGGCACGATCGTGCTCGACCGGGAAGCGAAGACCGGCACCGTGAACATCACGGTGGACACGGCCAGCATCGATTTCGGGATCGAGAAGCTCAACACGCACGTGAAGAGCGACGACCCGCAGATGCTCGATGTCGTGAAGTACCCGGCCGCCACCTACAAAGGGAAGCTCGTGAAGTTCAAGGATGGTGTTCCGACGGAAGTCGAAGGCGAGCTCACCTTGCACGGCGTCACCAAGCCAGTGACACTCACCATCCGCTCGTTCAAGTGCATGGCGCACCCGATGAAGAAGAAGGAATTCTGCGGCGCAGATGCCGTGGGCTCCTTCAGTCGGGAGGATTTCGGCGTCAGCTGGGGCAAGGCATTCGGTTTCAAGATGGACGTCAAGCTCGCGATTCAGGTGGAAGCCACCAGGGCGGGCTGATTCAAACGAGGGAAGTGGGAATGCGTGAATTTATTTGCGCGCTGGCCATGCTGGCGCTGGGTGGAGCCGTAGTCGCGGCCGACAGCAGTGGCACGCCGATATTTGACGGCAAGACGCTCGGCGGGTGGAAGGTTCTCGGCGGCGGCGCCGACTATCAAGTCGTCGATGGTGCCATCGTTGGCTCTTCGCGTCCCGGGGTTCCCAACAGCTTCCTGGTGACCGAGAAGGACTACGAAGATTTCATCCTCGAGTTCGACGTGCGTCAGGACGTTGGCCCCACCAATTCAGGCGTGCAGTTTCGCAGCCTGAGCACTGCCGATTTCGAGAACGGCCGCGTACACGGCTACCAGGCCGACATCGATCCCTCCGACCGGCAATGGAGCGGTGGCATTTATGAGGAAGCGCAACGCGGCTGGTTCTACACCGGTGACATGAATCCGCCCAGCAAGGCTCTGTACAAATTCGGGGAATGGAATCACTACCGCATCGAGGCCATCGGTCCGCGCCTGCGCGTCTGGGTCAACGGTGGCGCGGCCGCGGACGTCATCGACGACGTGAAGAAGCGGGGCTTCTTTGGACTGCAGGTGCACAGCATCGACAAGCCCGAGGAGGCCGGACGCACCACCAGCTGGAAGAATCTGCTGGTCCAGACCAGGAGCCTCAAACGCCTGCCGCCCATGGGTATCCTCATCCGCAACAACCTGCCTAACAACCTCGATCCCGAAGAAAAAGCCCAGGGCTGGCGGCTGCTCTGGGACGGCAGGTCGTCCAAGGGCTGGCGCAGCGCGGACGCGGACGCTTTCCCGGGCAAAGGCTGGACTCTCGCCAATGGTGAACTCGCGGTCGGCTCGAAGAGCGGCGGCGGTGACATCATGACCACCGAGGAATTCGCTGCATTCGAGCTGCAGATGGAATTCAAGGTGTTCGAGGGCGCCAACAGCGGCATCTTCTATCTACTGACTTCGCCGCACGACCCGGCGAGCGGCGCGCCGCTCG
>JBDTSV010000022.1:0-16815 GCA_039930985.1 Pseudomonadota bacterium | reverse complement strand
CGCCCGGAGTCATGATGAAACCCGCAGTCAATGTCGCCATCACCGGCGCCGCCGGTCAGATTGGTTATGCCCTCGCCTTCCGCGTCGCCTCCGGCCAGATGTTAGGCGCCGATACGCCAGTCAATCTGCACCTGCTCGAAGTCACGCCGGCGCTGCCGCAACTTGCGGGCGTGGTCATGGAACTCAACGATTGCGCATTCCCCACGCTCAACAAGATCGTCGCCACTGACGATGCACGCGTGGCGTTCAAGGACTGCCAGGCAGCGCTGCTGGTCGGCGCGCGGCCGCGCGGTCCGGGCATGGAACGCAAGGATCTGCTGATCGCCAACGCACAGATCTTCTCCGCGCAGGGCACGGCGATGAACGAGGTGGCAGATCGCAATATCCGCGTGCTCGTGGTCGGTAACCCGGCCAACACCAACGCCATGATCGCGCGTGCCAACGCCAAGAACCTGAACCCGCGCAACTTCACGGCCATGACGCGTCTCGATCACAATCGCGCGCTGTCGCAGCTCGCGGAAAAAACCGGCAGCCACGTGACCAGGATCCGCAAGATGCTGATCTGGGGTAATCACTCCTCGACACAGTATCCGGACCTCAACTTCTGCACAGTCGATGGCAAGGCCGCTCATGGCCTCGTCGACCGCAAGTGGTACGAAGATACCTTCATCCCCACCGTGCAGCAGCGCGGCGCGGCCATCATCAAGGCACGTGGTGCGTCGTCAGCCGCGTCGGCCGCCTCGGCCGCCATCGACCACATGCGCGACTGGCATCTCGGCACCGCCGCCGACAACTTCATCAGCATGGCGGTGCCGTCCGATGGCAGCTACGGCATCCCGGATGGCGTGGTGTATTCGTACCCGGTCACCACGGCCAATGGCGACTACAAGATCGTCCAGGGCCTCACCGTGGACGAATTCTCGCGCCAGCGCATGGACGCCACCGACAAGGAACTGCGCGAAGAGCGCGACGGCGTCAAGGACCTGATCTAACTAGATTGCCGGCCCCAGTTTCCCGACCCGCAGGCCTATCGGCAGGCGGACCGGGACGCTTGCGCCTTCGCCCGGCCAGACCGCGGCCAGCCATTCGCCGAGCAGCGGCACCGGGTCGGTACCCAGCGCCTTTCGATAACGCGCGGTCGCCGACCAGCTGCTCACGTAGCCCACGACCTGTTGGAGATTCCACTGGAGCTCCAGCCCGAACGCAGGCGTGGCAATTTCCTCGAAAGGAAACGGCAACGTGCGATAGCCGGCTTCGATGTGCCGGCGCTCCGGTGGCCAGTACGGTCCGACCACTTCGCTGTAGAACTCGAGAAAGCGTTCGTCGAGTGTCGCGTCGACGAACCGCGGGCGCGGGTAATTCCATACCGCGAGCAACGCCCCCGGCCGCGCCACGCGCACCGCTTCGGCGTAAAACGCCGTGACGTCGAACCAGTGCAGGGCTTGCGCGACGGTGACCAGGTCGACGGATTGCGCCTCGAGACCGGAATGCTCGGCGGACGCCACCGCGTAACGCACGCGCGGGTGCGGTTTGGCGGCGGCTATCTGCTCCGGCGCCACGTCGGTGGCGTAGATCACGGAGAAGTGTTCCGCGAGCGCGGTGCTTGCCTGGCCGCTGCCGCAGCCGCAATCCCAGACCGCGCCGTGCGCCGGCGAAACGCTTGCCAGCCACGCGAACAGGTCAGGTGGATAGCCCGGCCTGAAGTTCGCGTACTCGCGCGCCACGGTCGAAAAGAGTTCGGCATTGGACATGCCGCTCCTTTTACGCCTGATGGTGCACGGACCCAAGTACACCCACCGCGAGCGTCGACTATCGCCGCTCTTGAAGGCCAGACATAAGCGCAGCGCGGGCGCACCCCTGCGGAAACGACTATAGTTTCGCAACTGCGAAACGAGGGGCTTCTCTATGCTCGGCGCAATCCTGGTCATCCTCTTCCTGATCGCCGGCGCCGCCTACGTGGCGAAGGTGGGTACAGTCTTCACGCTCGCCTTCATCGCGGCCGTGGTGTTCATGGCGTACAAGCGGCTGCCGCTCATCGCTTTCACGGTCGTGTTCACGCTTCTGCTCGCCACCTACACGTATTTCGCTCCGCCGGCCGGCGTATGGAAAGGCTTTCTGTGGGTGCTGCTGGCGGCGCTATGGCTGTTCAACCTGCGGCCGCTGCGCAAGGCACTCATCACGCGGCCTTTCATGAAGGCTTACATCCGCCTGTTGCCTTCGATGTCGCAGACCGAGAAGGAAGCGCTCGAGGCTGGCACCGTGTGGTGGGATGGGGAACTGTTCACCGGCAAGCCCAGGTTCGAGAAGTTGTTAGCCAGCAAGGCGCCGCAGCTCACCGCTGAAGAACAGGCGTTCATCGACGGCCCCTGCGAAGAGCTGTGCCGCATGTATGACGACTGGGATGTCACCCACAAGCGCGGCGACATGCCACCCAAGGTGTGGGACTACCTCAAGCACAAGGGTTTCTTCGCGATGATCATCCCGAAGAAATACGGCGGCCTCGAGTTCTCGGCCTATGCGCACTCCTGTGTCCTCGTGAAGCTCGCCAGCCGGTCGGGGCTGCTGGCCGCCACCACCGCCGTTCCAAACTCACTCGGACCGGCCGAGCTGCTGAACCACTACGGCACGGAGGAGCAGAAGAACCATTATCTGCCGCGCCTGGCACGCGGTGAGGAAGTGCCATGTTTCGCCCTTACACACCCGCGCGCCGGGTCCGACGCGGCGTCGCTGCCCGACACCGGCGTGGTATGCAAGGGCGTGTACCAGGGCCAGGAGATCGTCGGGCTCAAGCTCAACTTCTCCAAGCGCTACATCACGCTCGCGCCCATCGCCACGGTGGTCGGCCTCGCGTTCCGTCTCTACGATCCGGACAAGTTGTTAGGCGGCGAAAAGATCGACTACGGCATCACCTGTGCGCTGATTCCGCGCAGCACCGTCGGGCTCAACATCGGCCGGCGCCATTTCCCGCTCAACGTGCCGTTCCAGAACGGGCCGCTGTCGGGCAAGGACGTGTTCGTTCCTCTCGACACCATTATCGGCGGTCCAAAAATGGCCGGTCAGGGCTGGCGCATGCTGGTCGAACAGCTTTCGGTCGGCCGCTGCATTTCGCTGCCCTCGAACGCCACCGGTGGCGCCAAGGGCGGCGTGTTCGCCTCCGGCGCCTACACGCGTATCCGCCGCCAGTTCAACATGTCGGTGGGCAAGTTCGAAGGCGTCGAGGCCGTCATCGCGCGCATGGTCGGCTACACCTACACCATGGACGCGGCGCGCTCGGTCACCGCCGGCGCCATCGATGGTGGCGAGAAGCCATCGGTGCCTTCCGCGATGCTCAAGTATCACGTCACCGAAATGGGCCGCCAGGTTTCCAACGACGCCATGGACGTGCACGGTGGCAAGGGCATTCAGTTAGGTCCTCGCAACTATCTCGGCCGCAACTACCAGGTGGTGCCGGTGGCCATCACCGTCGAGGGCGCGAACATCCTTACGCGCTCGCTCATCATCTTCGGTCAGGGCGCCATTCGCTGCCACCCGTTCGTGTTGAAGGAAATGAATGCGGCGCGCAATCCGGATCGCAAGGCCGGGGTCGATGAATTCGACTCGGCACTTTTCGGGCACATCGGTTTCAGCATCAGCAACGCCGTGCGTTCCTTCGTCATGTCGCTGACGCACGCGCGCTTTACGCACGTGCCGGAGGTCGGCGAGACCAAGCGCTACTACCAGCACATCGTGCGCTTCTCGGCATCGTTCGCGTTTGCCGTCGACGTGGCCATGCTCACGCTCGGTGGTTATCTCAAGAAGAAGGAGAACCTGTCGGCGCGCCTGGGCGACGTGCTTTCGGCGATGTATCTCGCCTCGATGGTGCTCAAACACCACGAAAACCAGGGGCGGCCGGCCGATGACCTGCCGATCGTCGAATGGGCCTGTCGCAATCAGCTCTACAAGGCGCAGGAGCAGCTGCACGATTTCCTGCGCAACTTCCCCAATCGCTTTCTCGCCGGCTTCATGCGCGCGCTGATTTTCCCCGGCGGCCGCACCTATTCGGCGCCCAGCGATCGCCTCGGCCGCAAGCTCGCTGACGCCGTGCTCATGCCGAGCGAAGTGCGCGATCGCCTGTGCCGCTTCGTGTATCGCACGCTCGAGCCCGGCAACCCGCTGGGGCTCCTGCAGGAAGCGCTGGTGCTGTCGCAGACCGCCGAACCCATCGAGAAACGCATCCGCGTCGAGGGCGTGAAGACCGGCAAGGTAACCGCGCTCGATGTGCCTGGGCAGATCTCGCAGGCGCTGCAGCAAGGCATCATCTCCGACACCGAAGCCGCCATGCTGCGCGACTACGATCGCAAGGTCATGGAGATCATCACCGTCGATGACTTCGAGAGCCACGAACTCGCCGCGCAGGCCCAACCGGTCGCCACTGCCGACGACAGCGGCTTCCACATGCCATCCGGCCAGGTCGCATGACGGGTGAAGATGAGCTCGCCTCCCGTTCCAGTAGTTAGCCCACCGGAGCCGCCGCAGCCGCTGACACTGGTGTGCGCCAACTGCCATGCTGATCTCACCGGCGAGTATTGCGCCGCCTGCGGCCAGCGCCACGAACCGCACATCCACACCGTGGGGCATTTCGCCGGCGAGGCATTCGAGAGCATCTCGCATGCCGACTCGCGACTGTGGCGCACCTTGTGGTACCTGCTGACGCGTCCAGGCTTCCTGACGCGCGAGTTCTTCGCGGGTCGGCGCGCGGGCTACCTGCCGCCATTTCGCCTGTATCTCGTGATCAGCCTGCTGTTCTTCGTGATCGTGGGCATGCCCGGCGGAGTCAATGTACGGACCGACGGAACGACTTCGCCGACCGAACGCGTCGAGAAGCTGGATTCTGTCGCCACCGAACTCGAGCAGGAAAAAGGCCCGGCAAGCAATGCGCTGAAACTCGCCGCCGGGGCCATCCGGCAGCAGGCGGACAAGGAAAGAGCCGCGCTCGGTTCGGCGAAACCCGCCGCGGATGCCACTTTCAACGTCGGCAAATCCAAATGGTCGGTCGGGTTTTGCGATCAGATCGAGAGCTACCGCTGGCTCAAAACCGCCTGCGCCCACATCGCCGAAGACGGTGGCACCGAATTCGGCAAGACGCTGATTCACAACATTCCGCGCGCCATGTTCCTGTTCCTGCCGCTGCTGGCGCTGGCGATGAAGCCGCTCTACTTGCGCCCGAAGCGCTACTACGTGGAACACCTGCTGTTTCTCATCCACAACCATGCATTCGTGTTTCTGGCGCTCTCGCTACTCACGCTGATCAAGATGATCCCGGTGGTGGGGGATCATGTTGGCGCGTTCGAAGCGTTTGTCTGGCTGTACCTGCTCTGGTACCTGTTTCGCGCCATGCGCAATGCCTACGCGCAGGGCCGCGCGCTCACGCTGGCGAAGTACTTCGCCGTCGGCTTCGCCTACACCGTGGCCGGCGTGATGGTATTGCTGCTCACCGCGCTCTACAGCGCCATGACATTCGCGTAATAGAGGCCCGGCGGCGCTTGCGCGGCGGGTTCGCACGGGACTAACTTGCGGCCCTTGAACGCCCATTCTTCATTTCAAAGGGAACCACCGATGAAAACCTCTTTCCTGACCCGCGTCGCACTCGGCGCCCTGGTTTTTGCGGCGAGCGGGATCGCCCATGCCGAACGTACGCCCTCGCCGCCCGGCGCCGAGGCCTACATCGTTGCACCGAAGGATGGCGCGAAGATAAAAGGGCCGGTCACCGTGGTGTTCGGCCTGAAAGTCATGGGTGTCGCGCCCGCGGGCATCAAGTTCGACAACACCGGCCATCATCACCTGCTCATCGACAGTGATCCGCCTGCCGATCTCTCGTTGCCACTCGCGGCCAATGAAAAGAGCCTGCATTTCGGCAAGGGTCAGACCGAAACCACGCTGACACTGCCGCCCGGCAAGCACACATTGCAGCTCGTGCTCGGCGACCTGACGCATACGCCGCACGACCCGGCCGTGATCTCCAAAAAGATCACGATCACGATTTTGAAGTAGCGTTGCGAGGCAAATGTCCGCACCGCGCGCCATCCTGCATGTCGACATGGACGCGTTTTACGCGTCCGTGGAGCAACGCGACCGGCCGGAACTGCGCGGCCACCCCGTGATCGTCGGCGGCACCAGCAATCGCGGTGTCGTGGCCGCGGCGAGCTATGAAGTCCGCGCTTTCGGCGTGCGCTCGGCCATGCCGATCCGCGAAGCGCTGCGCCGCTGCCCGCACGCCATCTGCGTAAAGCCGCGCATGTCGGTGTACCGCGATGTGTCGCACGAAGTGTTCGCGATTTTTCATGAGTACACCCCGGTGGTCGAAGGCCTGTCGCTCGACGAAGCGTTTCTCG
The DNA here is from genome assembly GCA_039930985.1 of Pseudomonadota bacterium. Taxonomy (GTDB): domain Bacteria; phylum Pseudomonadota; class Gammaproteobacteria; order Steroidobacterales; family Steroidobacteraceae; genus CADEED01. The sequence continues at coordinate 10,444 of JBDTSV010000022.1, read as the reverse complement.
ATGTGACCGCGAGTCTCGCGCTCAAGGGCGACGCGGTGACCATCGCGCGCAGCATCAAGGACCGGATCCGGACCAGCACCCGGCTGGCGGCTTCGGTGGGCGTCGCCCCTAACAAATTGGTGGCGAAGATCGCCTCGGAACTGGAGAAGCCCGACGGCCTCACCGTGGTCACCAGCAACAATCTGCACGCCGTGCTCGATCCACTCTCGGTGCGCCGGCTGCCCGGCCTCGGCCGCAAGTTGGGCGAGCGAGTCGAAGCGGCTGGCATCGCCACGCTCGGCGCATTGCGTGTCGCGCCCGATGCCATGCTCTGGCCCATTTTCGGTCGCGACTCGCAGCGCATGCGCGACCGCGCTTCAGGCGTGGACGAGCGCCCGGTGATGTCGGAGTGGGACGAGAAATCGATCAGCGCCGAGGAAACCTTCGCAAGCGACCTTGCCGATCACGCCAAGATGGAGGCCGAGGTGTTGCGCCTGGCCGATCGCGCCAGCCAACGCATGCGCGCGCAGAATCTCGCCGCGGGTTGCGTCCAGGTGAAAATCCGGCGTGCCGACTTCACCACCTTCACGCGCCAGAAACGTTTCGAGCCTTCGACCACCGACTCGCGAACGATCGCCCGGATCGCCGCCGAGCTGCTCAATCTGTGGCTCGGCGAGCAGCCCGCCGCCCGCGTCAGGTTGTTAGGCGTGGGAGTCAATCACCTGCACGCCGCCGACCAGATGGACCTGTTTGCCACGCCCACGTCGGCGCCCGCCGGGAACGCGGCCGCCACCGCGCTCGACTCCGCGGTCGACCTGATTCGCGAGCGTTTCGGCAATTTCGCGGTCCGCAGGGGAAGCGCCATCCCGGCCGCCCGGGACGCGGACGAATCCGACGAGGACGTGTCCGAAAAGGCCCCGGGAAGGGGTGAGGCTCGCGGGAACACGCCAAGCTCTGACCGGCGGTAACGAGCCCGGAAAAGGCTTTTCCAGGCCTCCGGCCACTTTTAGCGCCGCCGAAGCGGCGGCGTACGTTAGATACAGAGACTAAACTACGAGCCTCGCATACCCATGTACGCCTCATTCTTCGGCCTCAACGAGAAGCCTTTCTCGATCACCCCGGACCCGCGGTACCTGTTCCTCTCGGAGCGGCATGCGGAGGCCCTGGCGCACCTCGTCTACGGCATCAACGAAGCCGGGGGATTCATCCAGCTCACCGGCGAAGTCGGCACCGGCAAGACCACGGTAGTTCGTTCGCTGCTCGCGCAGGCGCCGAAGCACGCCGAGATCGCCCTCATTCTCAATCCGCGCATGACGCCGGCGGAATTCCTGCTGGCCATCTGCGAGGAGCTCGGGCTCGCGGTTCCCGCCGGCTCGGAGCGCAGTCTCAAGGACCTGGTCGACCTGCTGAGCCGTCATCTGCTCAAGGCACATTCCGCAGGCAAGCGCATCGTGCTGGTGGTCGACGAAGCGCAGAATCTCAGCGTCGAGGTGCTCGAACAGGTGCGCCTGCTCACCAATCTCGAAACCGAAACGCAGAAGTTGCTGCAGATCATCCTCATCGGCCAGCCCGAGCTGCGCGAGTTGTTAGGCCGGGTGGAGCTGCGGCAGCTCGCGCAGCGCATCACCGGACGTTACCACCTCGATCCGCTGTCGGGTGACGAGGCCGCCGCCTACGTTCGCCATCGCCTGCGGGTCGCCGGGTCCACGCGCGAGATCTTCACGAACGCGGCGCTGCGGGAAGTCCAGCACCTTTCGGGCGGAGTGCCGCGCCTCATCAACATCATCTGCGATCGCGCGCTGCTCGGCGCGTTCACGGAAGACCGCCACGTGCTCAGCGCCAGCGTGGTGCGTCGCGCCGCGGGTGAAGTGTTTGGCAAGAGCGTTCAGCCGCGCTGGCTGCCCTGGGCCGCAGGCTCGGCAGTGGCCGCGCTGGCGGTGGCCAGCGCCTTCTTCATCCTGCCGCGCTTCCTGGCGACGCGGCCCGCGGCACCGCTCGCAGCCACCGTGCCCGAGCCTCGGCCCGTGGCCGCGCCCAAGCCGCCCGCGCCCGACCTCGACAAGTTGTTAGGCGACTACGCCAGCGAGACCGACCCCGACAACGCGTTCAACAAGTTGTTTGCGCTGTGGAGCCTGCGTTACGTGGCGGGACACGTGGATCCCTGCAGCCAGGCGCTGCAGGCCGGGCTCGAATGCCTCACGCAACGCGGCTCGCTGGCGCAGCTACGGCTGTTCAACCGGCCCGCCGTGCTCAATGTCATCGACTCCGCGGGCCAGGCGCACCAGCTGGTACTCGCCGGGCTCGACGATGAACACGCGCAGGTGGACTTGGGCGGCGCGCAGCGCGAGATCGGCATCGGCGACCTGTCGCGTGCCTGGTTCGGCGACTACGTGCTGCTCTGGCGGCCGGCGGCCGGCGGCTCGCAGCCGCTGGCGCTCGGGGCGCACAACGCGCGCGTACGCTGGCTGCGCGACAGCCTGCGCCGCGTGAACGGCCTGCCAGCCGACGAATCGGCGAACGACCGCTTCGACGCCGAGCTGGCGACGCTGGTCGAGGATTTCCAGCGCAGGAATCGCCTCGCGGTCGACGGCATCGCCGGCGTGCAGACCCAGGTCGCGCTCGATGCTGCGCTCAACGATTCGGCCACTCCATTCCTGCGCAGCGCCAGCGGGAGCTGACATGTCCTTCATTCTCGATGCGCTCAAGAAATCCGAAACCGACCGCCAGCGGCAATTCGCGCCGGCGCTGTTCGAGGTCAAGGTCGCCGCTCCGCGGCGCCGGTTTCCGCTCTGGAGTATCGCGGTCGGCGCGTTGTTAGCCGTCAATATCGCCTTCCTGGTCTGGTATGGATTTCGAGACCCGGCGGCGCCCGCCGCGCCGCCAACCAGCGCCGTCGCTCCTGTGGCCGTTGCTCCTGCGGCTGCCACTCCACCCGGCATGGTCACGGTACCCGCGACCGCCACCTATATTCCCGCCAACGCTGCGCCGAATCTGGCGCAGGGCGCCATCAATCCTGACGCGGGCGTGGTGGCGCCGAGCCAGGCGCCGCCGCTCGCCGAAGAGCCCGTGCTGTCCGGCCAGCAACCTTCCGTACCGCCCGACTATGACGCGCGTGATTACGCGCCAGCGATCACGCCCGCGCAGGCGAATGCCACCGCCGCGGCGCGACGCTCGGGCTCGCTGCCGTCGCGCGACGAGGTGCTGGCGCAGGGCACGCAATTGCCGGAGCTGCGCCTCGACCTGCACGTCTACGACGCTGATCCTGCCAAGAGATTCGTGTTCATCAACATGCGAAGGCTGCGCGAGGGCGAGTCGCTTCCCGAAGGCGTCCGCGTCGACGCCATCACGCAAAACGGCGCGCGGCTTTCCTACCGCGGGACATCGTTCACGCTCGAGCAGAATTAGCGTTCGGCGGCAGCGGAACGCTCGATCGGGCGGTGCTCGGCTTCCCACGCGAGGTAGTCGCCCTCGAGATGCGCGAGGCGCGTGAAGCCGGCCTTGCGCAGCACATCCTCGGCTAACAAGGTGCGGCGGCCGCTGCGGCAATAGAGCACCACCTGCTGGCCGCGCAGCGCCGTGAGCTCATCGATGCGTGACGACAGCAGCTCGTGCGAGATATTGCGCGCGCCCGGAACGTGGCCCGCGGCGAACTCGGCGGCGGTGCGAACATCCAACACCACGAGGTCCTTGTCCTTGCGTTCCAGCCGCGCGAGCAGTTCGGCCTGGCTGATGGGCTCGGCGTTGCTCGCACCCGCCGGAACGGGATCGGCGGCCTGAAGCTGGCCGACGATTCCCGCGGCACCAACCAACGCGCAGGCTAACAACATTACGAATCGGGTCTTCATGGCGCGCTCCGGTTCAGACTTCGGTGGCGAGTTTCGCGATCTCGACCGGCGTGAGGCGATGGATGATCCACTCTTTCATCTGGCGCGCATCCAGCGATTTGTAGAAACGCAGCGCCGGCTCGTTCCAGTCGAGCACCGCCCACTCCATGCGCCCGCAGCCGCGCTCCGTGGCGACGCGCGCCAGCGCCCGCAGCAGCGCTCGGCCAATGCCGTGCTGACGCTGCGACGGGCGTACGAAGAGGTCTTCGAGATACAGACCCGGCCGGCCGACAAAAGTCGAAAAGTTGAAGAAATACAGCGCAAAACCCGAAGGTTCGCCGTTCCATTCCGCGATCAGCACGTGGATGACCGGGTTGGGAGATTCGAGCTCGCGCAGAAAGTGCTCGGCGCCGGCCTTGGCCTCGTGCGCCAGCTTTTCGTATTCAGCGAGCTCGCGCACCAGGCTGGCGATGGTCGGCGCGTCCGCCGCGGTTGCGGTGCGGATGTTCAGCACTGTGGCGTCCGTTGTCTGCTGGCCATTACTCGGCGATGTACCAGTGCATGTCCTTGTCGCGCTCGAGTACGAAGCGGTCGTAAGGCAGACCCTGGCCGCTCACGTCGTAGATGGCGCGTGTGCCGCCCATGTCGTACCTGGGCGTGAGCTCCTGCACCACGCGCAACGTGGTGATCATGGTCTCGCGCATGCCCTCGTTGTTGGTGCAGGCGGTGACCAGCGTCTTGCGCGCGGATTTCGAGGTCGCCCTGTTGAAGTTGGGGCTCATGTGCTTGCTGTAGTACTCCTCGCAGTGACCCTCCGTGAGGCTTGACTCGGCGCGCGCCAGAAGCTCGCTGATACCGGGCGCGAGCGGCGTCGGCGCCGCTGGTGTCGCGTTGGCGGCGCCGGCCGCGGGCGCCGGGGCCGCGGCCACACGGCCTTCCACCAGGTCGTCGATCTGCGCTTCGATTTCACTTGGGATGACGGCGCGCCACTGCGCTCCGTATTGCATCAGGCCCACGGTCACGGTGCCCTTCACCGTGCCGCGCTCCTTCGGCGGCGTGGCGCGCCCCACTAGATAGACGACCTTGCCGTCGGGCACGACTGCCAGCCAGTTGAATTTTTCATAGGGACGCGCGCGGATGCGCAGGCGATCGGCGAGCGCGACGTAGAAGCGCACCGGCGTCATGTTCTCGAGATCGGTGAGTGAACGGCCGGGCCCGAACAGTCGCGAGCGATAGGTGTTGTCGCCGCTCGAGCCTTCCGCGCGCATCATTCCCAGCAGGCGCGTGCGCAGTTTTTCGAGCTCGTCGGGGTGCATTTCCTGGGCGATTGCCTGGGCGTTTCCGCCGGCGACGGCATTGAGAAACTGCTCGGCGCCGCGCTCCTGGGCGCCATTCGGGCCGGCAGCGGACGCCGGCATGCAGACCGCGGCGGCCAGCATCACGAGAAACAGGGCTCTAAAGGCCATTTGGCACTCCATTCGCATGAACGCGGCGGGGATCATAACCGGGCCGGTCAGCTCCGCCTCAACTGTGAGAATCGTCTCGTTACCAGACATTGGTGGCGGGACGCAGTTCACGGATTACCTCGTCGCAAGGCTTTGGTGCGACCTTCCCCGATAAACTTACATATCTTGTTAAAGTGCTTTCGCACCCCTTGTTTTCGCTGCTTTTCGCAGGTCTGCCACCACCGTCATGTTGCCGCAGTCGGAATACGAAACGCCCATGCTCGCCAATGCCGCGGCGCCGGTGGCGATTGCGGCGATTACGCAGGATCGCGCATTGGTCGGTCTGCTGCGCAGCGTCGTCGACCCTGCCAACGATCTCATCCTGGTCAGCTCGGAAGCGGAACTGACACCGCACCTCAATAGCCGGCGCGTCTCGGTCGCGCTGCTCGACAGCATGTTCATCGAAGGCGACCTCGGCGCCATGGCCGAGCGTCTGCGCGCAACCTGGCCGGACCTGGTCCTGGTGGTCGTCGGTACCGCTGAAGAGCAGTCGAAGGTCGCGGCCGAGATCACCACCGGCGTGGTGTACCGTTTCCTGCATCGCCCGGTGTCCGCGCCGCGCGTACGGCTGTTCGTCGACGCGGCGCTGCGCCGCCATGAGGTCGAGAACGTCGAGCGCACGCTCGAACAGACCCGCCCGGATTTCTCGAAGTTCGAGACCGCCAAGTCCAGGTCTTCGGGCGACAAACGCGGCGCGATGATCGGCGTCGCTGCCGCGTTCCTGGCCGTCGCCGCCGGTGGCGCGTGGTACGCGCTGTCATCCGGCGGCAGCGAGTCAGCCGCGCCCGAGTCCGCCGCCCAAGTAGTTAGTACGCCGGTCGAGGCGCCGGCCGCCAAATCCGTCGTGACGGCCGAAGCGCCAGCCCGGAAAGTCGAAACTCCCCCGGTGGCAACGCCGGAACCCGCGCCCGGCGCGGTGGCCGCGGTGGCCGCGGCGCCTCCGCCCCCGGCCACGCAAGAATCCGTTCGTGAGCGCCTGCGGCCGGCCGCGACCGCGCCGGTGGTACAGGTGCCGGAAGAGGTTGCGCCGCGAACTCCGCCGGCCGCGCCGCCGCCCACTTTCGAGCAGCAGCTGCGCGATCGGCTCACGCAGGCCGAAGCCGCCCTGCAGCGCGGCGAACTCGCGTCGCCGCCGGGCCGCAACGCCGTGGCGCTGTTCATGGGCGCGCTGGAACTCGATCCCGGCAACACGCTCGCCAAGGCGGGCCTGGTCCGCGTGGCCGACCGCCTGCTGAGCGCCGCCGAGCGCGCCCTGACCGCCGGCAGCGTCGAGGACGCGCGCAAGATGGTGGACGTCGCCGAGACACTCACGCCCGCGACCGCACGTGGCGCATTTCTCATGATGCAGATCGAGCGCGAGCATGAACGTGCCGCGCTCACGCGCGCGAAAGACGGCGACGCGCAGGACCGGCAGACCAAGGGCGATACCTATCTGCGGCTGGCGAACGCGCGCCTGCGCAGCGGCGCGCTCATCGAACCTTCCGAAGACAATGCGCGCTTCTACCTCGACGCCGCGCGTCAAATCGTGCCCGACGATCCGTCACTCGACGAGACTTCCCGCGCGCTGCAGAAACAGCTGCTCGATCGCGCCGCGACCGCCGCCTCGTCAGGCAACGCGGCAGACACGGAACGCTGGCTGGCGAACGCCGACAGCGCCGGCGCGGCACGCCAGGAAATGACCGGCATTCGGCGCTCGCTGCAGGACACCCTGATCGGCGCTCGCGCCAGCAAGATGACGTCGCTCACGCAATCGTTCACTGCGGCGCTCGCCGCGAAACGCCTGGCGCAACCCGCCGGTGACAGCGCCAAGTCGTATCTGCTGGCGCTCATCAACACCGATGCCGGAAGTCCGGCCGTGGCCAGCGCACGCCAGAGCCTTGGCAGCGCCTATCTCGGGGAATTCCGCGGCGCATTGACGCGCGACGACACGGCGGCGGCCGATACCTGGCTCAACGAAGCGCGCACCATCGGCTTAACCGGAGATGACCTGAAAACCGCGGAGGCCGACCTCGTGGCCGCGCGCGGCAAGACCGCGCAGCAGAGCCCGGTCGTCGGCGCGGGCTCACTGCAGCGCGTCGAATACGTGGCGCCAAAATTTCCGTCGGTGACGCGCAATCGCGCCACCTCGGGCTGGGTGGAACTGGAGTTCACGGTGCGCACCGATGGTTCCACCGGCGACATCGTCGTGACCAACGCCAACCCGCACAGGACTTTCGACGACGCCGCAATCGCCGCGGTCGGTGAATGGCGGTACCAGCCGGTGCTGCGTGACGGCAAGCCCGTCGAGCAGCGCGCCGCGGTTCGCATCAGGTTCTCGGGCGAATAGATGGACACACCGCGCCCACACCGCTTCCTGATCGTCGAGAACGACCCCAAGTACGCGAACTGGCTACAGCACGCGGTGGGCACCGGCTGGCCCAGCGATTCCATCGTCATCATGGACTGGGCTTCGTTCGGCCGCGTCCGCACCGCGATGACCGTGCGCGACTACGACATCGTGATGCTGGCGCTCAAGTTCGACGAAGGCATCGAAGATCCGACCACCGACAGCTTCGAATGGATCCGCAAGCTGCGCAGCCAGCCGGGCTTTCCCGAGATGATCATCGTCGCCGAAGATGGCAGTGAGCTCGCCGCCATCCGCACGCTGCGCCTCGGCGCCGCCGACTATCTACCCAAGCGATTGCTGACGCCGCCGCGGCTGCAGCGCTCCATCAAGCTCACGCTGCGCGCCATCGAGAAGGAGGCGCAGCGTCGCGCCGAACGGCTGGCGCAGGCTGGCGGCAAGATCGACGCGGACAAACACGCCGAAAGCCTGACGGGGTCCGTCAAGGTGGCTGCACCCGCACACATATCCACGCACACCGGTGCCAGCCTCGCAAAGGCCGCCGCGCAGGTGATCCCGCTCACGAAGCCAACCGCGTCTGCGGCAGCCACGGTGTCGGTTGCCGCGGCGCCGCCGGCACCCGCGCACGTCGCCACGCACACGGGCGCCAGTCTCGCCATCGCGGCCAGGGCTGCGTTGGCTGCGCACACGCACACGCCCGCTGCTGCGCCGGCGCCTGCTCCCGCAGCTGTTTCAGTGGCGGCCCCGCCGAAAGAGCTCAAGGAACCGCAACCCATCGCGCCCGGGAATCATCAGATTCCCGGCTACACCATCCTGCAGAAGATCGGCGAGTCCGAAGCCGCGGCGGTGTATCTGGCGATCGCCGAAGACCTGGGTCACAACGTGGCGCTGAAGATCAGCAAGCGCAAACACTCGGGCGCCGATCCGAACGATACCGGCCAGCGTCAGATCATGTTCCAGCGCGAGTTCGAAGCCATCGCCGCGCTCGACCATCCGTCCATCATCGACCTGTTCGACTACGGCATCCATGAAGGCGTCGAATTCCTGGCGATGGAGTATTTCCCGTGCGGGGATCTCAAAGCCCGCTTGCAGAATCCGCTCACGCCCGATGAGGCCATCGCCTTCCTCAAGGAAATCGCGCGCTCGCTCAAAGTGGTTCACGAAGCCGGCATCATTCATCGCGACCTGAAGCCGCCGAACGTCATGCTGCGTGACAACGGCAGCGTGGTGCTCATCGACTTCGGCCTGGCGCGCAGCCTGCTGTCGGGCGACGGCAGCACGCGCACCGGCGTACTTCGTGGCTCTCCTTACTATATGAGTCCGGAGCAGGCTCAGGGTGAGGCGCTCGATGCGCGCACCGACATCTACAGTCTCGGCGTGATCCTCTACGAGATGCTCGCCGGCAAGAAACCCTACCTCGGCGCGTCGGCCATCGACGTACTGCAGCAGCACGTGATGGCGCCGGTGCCGGAACTGCCGATGCATCAGCTCGCCTATCAACCCCTGCTCGAACGCCTGATGTCGAAATCGCGCGAGCAGCGCATACCCTCGTGCGACGAGCTGCTGACGGCGCTCGAACAGATGTCGCATGCCATGAGCGACAGCGGCATCATCGACCCGGAGACCCTGGTCTCCGCCGGCGCCGGACCCTAGGAAGCCGCATGGAATTCATCAACTTCCCGGTCGTGGCGCTTGGTGCGGCTCTCATCTGCCTGATCGGCGTCACCCTCTACGCAATCACGCAGCGGAGCAGCCTGCGTTCGCGCGACGAGCAGCTGGTGGTGGCGCGCGCCCAGGCATACGCGATGCTCGAGCTCTCGCAGGCGGGCGTGCTGTTCCTCGACCGCGAGCACAAGCTCATGGGCGAGGCCTCGGCGTCGGCGCCCGAGTTGTTAGGCCATACCTGTGGCGCGGGCACCGCATTCGTCCAGGTCATCGCCGAGCTCGTCGACGTGACCGTGCGCCGCGAGGCGGTCGCGTTCCTCGAATCGTTGTGGAACGCCGATGCCAACGAGCAGGTCGACGCCACGCAGAATCCGCTGGCGCGCGTGCATTCAGGCGGCCGGCACCTGGCGCTGCGGTTCTCGCGGCTGGTGGTCGACGGCCGCGTGCACCACATCATCGTCTCCATCGAACGCATCTCCGCGCCGCGGCTGGTGCCGCTGACCATCGAAGTGCCGGCGCTCAACGAAGATACTTTTGCCAGGCGTCTCGCGGGCGAAACCGGCACGCGCCCGGCGCTGAACGCCGCGGCCATCGCTGCAATGACGGCACCGCCCGAGGCCGCACCGAATCCTGTCGCGGTCGAACCGGTCGCTGCCGCGGCGCCACTCGCTGCCGCCGAGCTGCCACCCATGCTCACCGGAGAATTCGAGCTCGGCCCACTCGATGTCACCGAAGATTCCCTGCCGTCGGTGCAGCCGAACGGCGAACGCAGCGTCATCACCCTGGCCACGCTTGCTCAATTCGCCGGGGAAACGGCCCCCACGGATACCAACGCAGGCAAGACCCTGAAGATCCAGGCGTTGTCGGTGTCGTTGCCCGCCGATGCTCCGGCTGCCGATGCCGTCACGGCGACCATGCGCAGGCTCGAAGAAGGCCAGCATCTGGCGACCACCATCACCTCGCCCGACGTCGTGAAGGAAGCGGCCGCACCCGCCCGCCCCGCGTTCAATCCGTCCGCCATCATCGATCCGCCGGACGCGCGCCTCAACGAAGTACTCAAGGAAGTCATGCACATCGATGCCATGAGGCTCGAGACTTTCCTTGGCGAGGCGCGCGAGAAGGCCGGC
>JBDTSV010000021.1:0-16289 GCA_039930985.1 Pseudomonadota bacterium | reverse complement strand
CATCGGGTCTCATTCCGATGTTCCTGCTGTGCTTCCTGCTCGGTTATCTGATCTATGCCGGACTTTTCCTGTCGATCGGCGCGCTCTGCAACGACCTCAAGGAGGCGCAGAGCTTTCAGGGCCCGATGATGCTGATCATGATGGTCCCCTTGTTCACGATGGTCTTCATCAACCGCGACCCGCACGGCGCGCTGGCGACGATCATGACGTGGATACCTATCTACACGCCGTTCACGATGTTGAACCGCGCCGCGGCCGATCCACCGTTGGCGGAGCTGGTCGGCGCGACTGCGCTCATGATCGCGACCGCCCTGCTTCTGCTCTGGTCGGCGGGCCGGATATTCCGCATGGCCATGCTGCGCTCCGGCACCCGGCCGAAGCTCAACCAGGTCGTGCAGTGGGTTCGCGGCCGCGGCGATGCATGAAGATGCATGACGACGCAGGTCTCCATGGATCGCGCCCTCGAGCGCAAGCGGTTCCCTCCGGCAAGGATCGCCCTGCTTGCCGGCGTGCCGCTGGCCGTTGCGGCCGCGATCCTGTTGATCGCCACGCGCTCGGGAGCGACGACGCTGCGCGTGGAGCCGACCCGGCTCACGACAGCGAGAGTCGAGCAAGGCGAGTTTCGCGACTACTACCCGGTAGACGGCCGGGTCGAGCCCGTGACGACCGTCTATCTGGACATGCAGGAAGGCGGCCGCGTCGAGGAGATCCTGGTCGCCGGCGGTCACAGAATCGCGAAGGGTGAGCTGATCCTGCGGCTGTCGAACACGAACCTGCAGCGCAGCGCGATCGAGACCGAGACCCGGCTCATCGAGAACCTCGATCTGCTGCGCAACACGCAGCTCACACGCGCGCAGAGCAGCTTGCAGCTCAAGGACGCCATGCTCGATCTCGAACACCAGATCACCCAGACCGAGAACCGCTACGCGCGTTACCAGCGCATCGAGGCGGCGGGCGCGGTCTCGGCAGAGGTGCTCGAGTCGACGCGCAACGACCTCGCGAGCCTCAATGGCAAACGGGAGCTCATGAAGCAGCGGATCGAGCGGGAAGACGTACTCGGCCACAACCAGCTCGTGCAGGCCAAGGAGTCCATCGAGCGCCTCACCTTGAGCCTCGGCCTGCTGCGCCGGATCGTCGAAAGTCTCGACGTGCGTGCGCCGATCGACGGTTTCCTGTCGAGCATCGACGCCGAGATCGGCGAGAACATCGTGCCGGGGCGGCGCATCGGCCAGATCGACCAGCTCGATGCGTTCAAGATGCGCGCCAGCATCGATCAGTACTATCTATCGCGCGTCGAAGTCGGCACCTCCGGCAAGCTGGAACTCGACGGCAAGACGTACCAGCTCGCCGTCAAGAGGGTCTACCCGGAAATCGTCAACGACGCGTTCGCGGTCGACATCCACTTTGCCGGCGCGCCGCCGCCCGGGCTTCGGCGCGGCCAGCGGCTCACCATCGAGCTCAGCTTCGGCGCATCGACCCGCAGCCTGATCGTCACGCGCGGCGGCTTCATGCAGAACTCCGGCAGCCTTTGGGTCTACCTGATCGCCGAGGACGGCCGCTCGGCGCGCCGCGCGCCGGTTCGATTCGGACGGCAGAACCCGCGCTACGTCGAAGTGCTCGAGGGTCTGCGGCCTAACGACCGGATCGTGACCTCTACCTACACCACGTTCAACGACGTCGACGAACTCAAGTTCACGGAGCCGGTTCCATGATCATCGAAACGGAAGGCTTGAAAAAGCTCTACCGCACGGACCTGGTTGAGACCACCGCGCTCGACTCGGTGAACTTCTCGGTCGACTCGGGGCAGTTCGTCTCGATCATGGGGCCATCGGGCTGCGGCAAGTCGACGCTGATGCACATACTCGGCCTCATCGACACGCCGAGCGACGGCCAGTACCGGTTCCTCGGCGAGGACGTGTCGCGCTATCCGGAAAGCAAGCGCGCCGCGATCCGCAAGCGAAACATCGGCTTTGTGTTCCAGAGCTTCAACCTGATCGACGAGCTCACGGTCCATGAGAACGTCGAGTTGCCGCTCCTATATGCGAAGACCTCGGCGCGCGAACGTCAGGCCAAAGTCGACGCCGTGCTCGAGCGCATGGACATCGGCCACCGGCGCGACCATTTGCCCGGTCAGCTCTCGGGCGGCCAGCAACAGCGCGTCGCGGTCGCGCGCGCGGTCGTCCATCAGCCAAATCTGATCCTCGCCGACGAGCCGACCGGCAATCTCGACTCCGAGCACGGCGCGGAGGTCATGAAGATCCTGGTCAAACTACACGAGGGAGGCACGAGCATCGTGATGGTGACGCACTCGCCCGACAACGCCGCCTACGCCGAGCGCACGGTGCGGATGCTCGACGGCCGGATTCTCGCTGAGCATCGGTCCGGGACGTGAAACGCTATCTGAAGATCGCGCTGCGACAACTCGCGCGCGAGAAGCTCTATACGCTCTTGAATGTGTCGGGGCTCGCGCTCGGGATCGCGTGCTGCCTGATGCTCGGCTTGTACTTGTGGGGCGAGCTGACCTACGACCGGCATCACGTGAATCACGAGCGCATTTATCGGATCGCGACCGAGATGAAGTTCGGCGACGGCCACAGCTCCGAACTGGCGATCACCTCGAGCCCGCTCGGCCCCATGCTCGCCGGGGAATACCCGGAATACTTCAAGTCCTATGTCCGCTTCCGCGACGCCTCCCGTCCGACTCCGGTGCTGCTGCGCCACGACGACGAGAAGGCGTATTGGGATCACGTCTACGCCGCCGACGAGAACGTCTTCGACGTGTTCACGCACGAGATCGTCTACGGCGACCCGCACACGGCGCTCGCCAAGCCCGGCTCGATCGCGATCAGCCGCCGCATGGCGCAACGTTACTTCGGCAACGAAAATCCGATCGGCCGCACGCTCACGACGGACGGAGGGAGGCCGCTCAACGTCACGCTCGTGTTCGAAGAGCTGCCCGAGAACTCGCACCTGCGGTACAACGCGCTGATCGCCTACAAAGGCCGGGGCGCCGAGGTGCCTGCGGACATCACGGCGCGGCTCCAGCAACTGCTCAACATGGGGCATTTCGAATACACCTATGTCGAGCTCACCGACGGCGCCGACCCACGCGAGTACCCAAGGTTGAGCCAGGCGTTCTACGAGAAGCACATGATGGTTGCCCTCAAGACGGCGGCCAACCTCGAGTGGAGGAGCTGGATCGAACCGCTCGCGGACATCCATTTGGGCGCCGGCCTGGAGTACGACCTGCCGCATGGCAACCGCATTTACCTGTATGCGTTCGCAGCCGTCGCGGCATTCATCCTGGTAGTCGCGTGCATCAACTACGTGAACCTCGCGACGGCGCGCGCGGCGCGCCGCACGCGCGCGATTGGCTTGCGCAAGATCCTGGGCGCAGGGCGCGCCACGCTGATCGCGCAGTTCCTGGGCGAATCGGTGTTGTTCGCGCTACTCGCTACCGTCCTCGGTGTGGTCCTCGTCGAAGTGCTGCTGTCATTGCCCGCCGTGAGCGCGCTGTTCGGCAAGACGCTCACGCTCGACTTGTTCGGCAGGCCGTGGCTGGCCTTGAGCGTGCTCGCCTTTGGCGTCTGTGTCGGCCTCGCGGCCGGGCTCTATCCGGCCGTGTATCTCTCCTCGTTCATGCCGCTCACGGCGCTCGTTGGTCGCTATCGATCCGGCGGGTTGCGCCTCCGCGAAGCACTCGTCTTCATCCAGTTCGCGATCTCGATCGGCGTGATCGCCTGCACGTTGCTGATGAGCGAGCAGATGCGTTTCATCGCGAGCATTGGGCTCGGCTTCGACAAGGAAAACCGGGTGCTGCTCACGCTGCGCGACCGCGATCTCGTCGGGCGTGAATCGTTGATCGCGACCGAGCTCGGGAAGCAGCCGGGCGTACTCGGCGTCGCGACTACCAGCTTCATCATGGGCCGGGACATACCTCACGGTACCGGCAAGGTCCAGAACAACGACGGCGCAATGACCGATCTCGATTTCAGTCTGCTGTTCGTGGGCGACGACTTCATCCCGGTCATGGGCATCGAACTCGTCAAAGGCCGGGATTTTTCGCGCCGGCTCCTGACCGACGTCGGCTCGACGTACATCGTCAACGAAACATTCGTGCGCAGGATGGGTTGGGATGACGCGCTCGGCAAGCGCATGACGCTTGGCGGAGGCGCGTTCTCGGGCCCGGTGATTGGCGTCGTCAAGGATTTCAACTACAAATCGTTGCACACGAGCATCGAGCCGCTCGTGATCGTGCGCAACGGCGACGGAAACGACGACCGCATCGTGGTCGTCAGCATCGCGCCTGATGGAATTCGCGAGACGCTGCAGCACATCCAGAAGCTGTTCGCGCAGCTCGACCCGATCCACCCGTTCGAATACACGTTCCTCGACGAGGAGCTCGATCGCCTGTACGTCTCCGAAGAGCGCCTCATGAAGCTCATCGGCATTTTCGCCGCGATCTGCATTCTCGTGGCATGCCTCGGACTCTTCGGCCTCGCCGCCTCGGCCACCGAGCAGCGCACCAAGGAGATCGGTATCCGCAAAGTGCTCGGCGCCTCGACGCTCGCGATCATCCTGCTGCTCGCGCGGCGTGTGCTGATGCTGATCGGCGCCGGCGCCATCGTCGCGTCGATCGTCGCCTGGCTCGCCATGCAGCAGTGGCTGTCCGGCTTCGCGTATCGCGCCGCGCTCAACCCTGCCTATCTGCTGCTCGCCGCGCTCGGCGCGGGCGCGGTTGCCCTGCTCACGATTGCGCTGCAATCCCGGCGCACCGCGCGCGCCGATCCGGTCGCGGCGCTGCGCTACGAATGATGACCAACGTCCACCGAAGGAAACTCGTATGAAGACTTTCGTCTGTTCACTGCTGTTCTTGTTCATGGCTGGGGCAGCGCCGGCAGGTACTGGGGCCGCACAGCCGAACCTCGCCGGAACGTGGCAAGGCACACTCGACGTGGCGACTGGCAAGACGATCGCGGTCCAATTCGTGATCGCGGCGAAGCCGGATGGCGGTTACTCGGCCGTCGTGACGTCACCCGACTCCGGCGCAATCAAGAACGTGGGCGCGGGCAGCGTCACCTTCGCCAACAACCGGCTGGTGGTCGATGTGCCAAAGCTCTCCGGAGGCTATGTGGGCACCTTGCGCAACGGCGTTTTCGAAGGCGAGTGGACGCAGGAAGGCACAAAGCTGCCGCTCTCACTGAAGCCCTACGAAACTCCGACGCTGACGAAGGCGGACATCGACGTGCTGCGCGGCGAATGGT
Source organism: Pseudomonadota bacterium (assembly GCA_039930985.1). GTDB lineage: Bacteria > Pseudomonadota > Gammaproteobacteria > Steroidobacterales > Steroidobacteraceae > CADEED01. The sequence goes on along the minus strand of JBDTSV010000021.1, from coordinate 11,025 downwards.
TCGGCCCGCTCAATGGCCCCGGTACCAAGGTCACGATCGTCCTGCGATTCAGCACCGGCGCAGACGGCGCGCTGCGCGCCGTCTTCGACGTTCCCGAGCAGGGCGTGAAGGACTGGGAGGCCAAGGACGTCGCGCTCGATGACGGCCACTTCTCCATTGAAATGCCCAAGCCCCAGGCCAACGTCAGGGGCATGCTCAAGGGCGACGAGATCGTCGGTCAGTGGAACCAGCTGGGCAACTCGGTGCCGCTCACGCTGAAGAAAGGGCGATATGTCGCGGCGCCTAGCTACCTCGACTTGCCAGCCGCGGCGCGCGAGCAGCTCAAGGGCCGCTGGAGCGGCACGCTCAACGGACTCGCGGTGATCGTCAGTTTCCAGACGGACGCCCAGGGACGCACGCAGGGCATCTTCGACAGTACGCAACAGCAAATGAGCTTTCCGATCAAGGAAGCCGCGCTCGCGGGCACGAAACTCACGTTCGGCGTTTCGTACGGCGCGAAGTACACCGCCGAGCTCGCGGGCGGCAAGCTGACGGGCGAGTGGATGCAACCCGGCTTGCCGAAACCGCTGCCGCTGGTGCTCACGCGCGGGAAGGAAGGCGCGCCCATCGTTCAAGATCTGACGGCGGAAACAGCCGCGCCGTACCTGGGCCTCTATTGGGCTGCGCCGCTGCAGAGACCCATGATCGTGGTACTCGAGAAGGGTCATCTGGCACTCGAACTTCCATGGCAATCGCTGCGCGAGTTGGAAAAGACAACAGAAGAGGACGTGTGGTCGTATGTCGTAAACCCGGAAAACCTGGTGAAGTTTCACCGCAATGGCGCCGGGCCGGCTACGTCGATGGAGTTGCGGCAAAGTAGCACCGAGACGCTGCCGCGATTCGAGCCGGAAAAAGGTTTGCCCAGCCTCGACGAATTGTTTGCGCGTCGACCTGACCCACAGCGCGCGAAGAGACTCGACGCGCTGGGTACCATTCGCATGAGCGGTAGTATCGAGCGCACCACTGCGCTGGCTAAAGGATCCTTCGAACTTCTGTCAGCGGGAGACGAACACTCTCGCACGAAGCTCAACCTGGACGGCGGCGAGTCCCAAATCGTCGTGGCTGGCAACCGGGTGTGGATGCAGCCCCAGCCTTCGTCGCCAGTTCAGGAAATGCCAGAAGCCATGGCCCGAGCGACACGGCTCGCCAGCTGGCTCCTCGCAACCGGCGACTGGCGCGACGAATTCAAGCAGACGCGCGTCCTGAAGCGTGTCGAGGTGGACGGCAAAGCCTTGTTCCTCGTTCATGCCGCCCCCGAGAAAGGGCGGCAGCGCCTGATCTATCTGGACGCCAAAAACGGACTGACCCGCGGCTTCGACGAGGTGTACGCCGTTCCAGGAGTGGGAATGGTCGGATGCGAGGTGCGCTTCGGCGACTATCGTGAGATCGAAGGTGTGCAGATTCCGTTCAAGAGCACGGTGAAGTATTCCACGCCGAAATTAGGCACCTGGACCTATCAGGTGGAGAAGATCGAAACAGGTCTGAAGCTCGGCAAGGATCCATTCACAATCAAATGAGCCTGCCGAGGGCGCTGTCCCGATTCTGGCGAATTGTGGCAAAAGCGTGATCCTTGGTGACGAGTGCCATTCAGCGCATCCTTTGGCGCAGACTGCCGGCGCGCAGTCTCCGAACGGTTTTTCCTGAATGGATGTAGTTAGGAAATGGACATGCCACAGCCAGACACGAATGTCGCTCGCCGCCGGCTATTGCAGGTTCTTGCGGCCGCGGGCGGATTGGGACTGGGCGGTTGCGCAACCCATCCACTGGCAGTCGCGGAACGGATCGGGCCGGCCGATCGCGCCCGATTCCTCGCGCCACTTCGAGCGCACCCCGATCGTATTGTCGACATCACCGTGGGCCTGCGACCGTTCCGCGCCGCCGGTCCGCGCCTCGATACCGAATGGATCCGCGATACACTGGTGGTGCACAACTACGGCCACGGCGGCAGCGGGTGGTCGTTGTCCTGGGGTTCCAGCACCATCGCTGTGGGCAAGGCTTTGGCGCAGTCCCCCGATCGGGTCGCGGTCGTGGGCTGCGGAGTGCTGGGCCTGACCTCGGCGCTGCTCGCCCAGGCCGCGGGCAAGCCCGTGACTATCTACGCACGCGAGATGATCCAGCAGTCCATGTCGGTACGCGCCAGCGGATCGTTCACGCCCGATTCGCGCATCGCGCTGGCCGACGCCGTGAGTCCGGAATTCCCATCTCTGTGGGAAGAGATGGCACGCACCTCGCTCAAGACTTTTCGCAGTCACCTGGGGCTGCCCGGCGATCCCGTGCGCTGGATCGACCGCTACACGGTCTCGGATGAGGCAGCGCAGGTTGCGCCTGCTCCCGCGCAGGGTGATCTGAAGTTCGCGGCCTACCGCAGCCGATTGCAGGATCTGTACCCGCAGGGCGAAAACCTGCGCCCCGCCGACACGCCGTTTCGTGCCGCCAGCGTCCGGCGGCGAAGCGTTCTGCGGTTCAACATCGCCAGCTACTCGCAGATGCTGATGACGCAGTTTCATCTCGCGGGTGGCCGCTTCGAACATCGCGAGTTCCATGACCCGGCCGAGCTGGCCGGCCTCCCCGAGAAAGTCGTCATCAACTGCACGGGGTTCGGCGCCCGTGCACTATGGCGCGACGAAACCGTCGTGCCGGTGCGCGGCCAGCTGGGCTTTCTGATTCCTCAGGCCGACTTCGACTACGCGCTGGACTATCGCGACGTGAATGTCATTCCGCGCAGCGACGGCATCGTGGTGCAGTCGGTCGCAGGTGGAGACATGCGCGGCTACAACGACGAATCGCTGGTACCGGATCGGCAGGAATCCGCGGCAGTAGTTCAGACGCTGGCCGCGCTCTACGGCAGATTGCGCCGAACGCGCACTTTCAGGGAATGACGCGCTCCCAGCTGAACGGCCCGAAGCTCGTCGCTGTGGCAACACTGCTGGCGCGCGGATTCACGGTTAACCTCGTGTATTCCAGCGGGAACAGACTGCCGTGAATGACCAGCCGGTGGAAGTTTTGCACGCCGCCGGCGTAGTACGGGTGATAGTCGTAGCTGTCATCCGCACAGGGCGCCGTCGTCTTGCCCACGCCCGTCTCGATCACGCAGGGCGCGTTGTCCGCCAGCGGATTGTCCGAGCGGTATCGATGTGAATCGCCGTTGATCATCAACACCGGCTTGGCGAACGCTTTCGTGAGTGCGGCAATCTCGGCAATGAACGGTTCGTAGTTGGCAATGTGGGACAGTGAAGGCCCCGTTCCATCGAGGTCCCACATGTCCGCCTGATCGATGATGACGATGGCCTTGGCGCCGTGCCCGTTGGCGCGCGCGAATGCGGCGTCGAGCCAGCGCAGATCAGCGGCGGTTCGGTTGGCAACTTCGTGGAGCTGCGGCGCCGTCTTCACTGCGCCGAATGCACCGGCATTCCACTGGTCATCGTCGTTGTTCGATCCACCCGGAACGTTGATGGTGACGAACAGGACTCTTGCCTGTTCCCACATCACATTCTCGACGTACTCCGCATCCGACGGATGAGCGGGATCGAAGGCCTGCGCCTGCGAGGTGACGTGTTTCCTGCGGCCGCCGAGCGTCACGCCCGCCTCCGGGAAGAACATCGAGCGCACCAGCGCAAGATTCGCGGCGGGATGGCCGGCGGCGTAATCCACATATTCACCCGCGGCATTCTTCACGCCACCGCCCTGTTTGGACTTCTGGCAGTCCGTCCATTCGTTGTCCCCGGGCGTGTAGACCAACGGATCCCTGAACTGCGACCACAGATCGAGGATGGTCTGATCGTAAGCCTGCGTGCAGTAGGTGGCGCCGGAGTGAATGTCTCCCGTGTGTACAACGAGATCTACTTTCCAGTCGCGATTGACGGCTTCAATGAAAGCGGGTGTCGCGAGGATCTGGCGCGGATCGCCCGGATTTGGCCCGTTCGGACTGTCGGGCACGAAAGCGGAACCGGCGGGGCATTCATCGGGCGCGGCCGCCGCGCTCGGCGCCTTGCAGCCGTACGGCGCATCGCCGTACACCGCCAGGGTAAAAGCATTCTCCGACCGCGACTCATCATCGTGATCGGCAAGAGCGGGCAGCGGTACCGCAAGTACGGTGGCAAGCAAGGCGCTGGAAACAAGTAGCTTTTTCATGAGTGTCCCCGGTTGGATCTCGTGTCTTCTACTTTATACGCGGTAGACAGGGTGCTTTGGACATGGCCGTTGCAACGATTGCCAACCGCCGCACTGCGGCATTCGATCACTGTCCGGACGGCGGCTCGGGTCGATGTGGTGCGGCCGGATCGTCCTCCAGAATGGCGCTGCCTTGCGATTCGAGGTCGTCGAATTGGCCCGAGTCGACCGCCCAGAACAGCGCCCACACAGCGAACACGAGAACCCCGAGGCCGAGCGATACCAATAGATAGGCGATACTCATGGCGCCCGGCTCTCCGCGCCAATCCGCCGCGCATTCAGCACCACGAGAAGAGAGGACAACGACATTCCGAGCGCCGCAAGCCAGGGAGGAACCAGGCCGAAAGCCGCCAATGGCACCGACATCAGGTTGTAGCCCAATGCCCAGGCCAGGTTCTGTCTCACCACCCGCATGCCCTGGCGGGCGGCGGTCACTGCGCCCGGCAGCGATCCCAGTCCGTCGTGCAACAACAGCAGATCGGCGGCCGATTGGGCGACCGCGGAACCTTCACCCATGGCGCACGACACGTCGGCGGCGGCGAGTACCGGGCCGTCGTTGATTCCATCGCCGATCATGAAAACCTTGTGGCCTTGCGAACGCAAGCCAGCCACGAAGTCGATCTTCGACTGCGGCGACATGCGCGAGTGCGCGCGCGAGACATCGAGCGAACGCGCCGTGGTTCGCACGCCGGCTTCGTTATCGCCGCTGGCGATCACGATCTGCAGTCCAAGGCCACGCAACTCGCGAATGACGTCGCGCGCGTCCGGTCGCAACGGGGCGCCGACCTCGAAAGCCGCCGCGAGACCCGCGCTATTACCAAGATAAAGCGTGGAGTCGACACCATTGCCGAACGTCGCGGTCGACGGAGGGAACGAAGCGAGCCCGCCCGCGAACCCGAAGGTCCCGAGTCGCCAGGTTTCGCCGGCGATGACACCTTCCACGCCTTCGCCCGAAAGTTCGCGAACGCTCTGCGCGCATATCGTCGGCTCTTCATGCGGCACGAAGGCACGGGCGATGGGATGCAGCGAACCGCGCTCGAGCGCGGCCGCGATCGCCAGCACGGGCTGCGACTCATGGTTGGGTGGTAGTTTGATATCGGTGATCGCGGTCGACGGCAAGGTGAGAGTGCCGGTCTTGTCGAGCACCACGGTGTCGATCCGCGCCAGTCTTTCGATGGCGTCGCCATGGGTCACGAGGACGCCCATACGCGCAAGCCGTGCGGTCACGGCCGCGAGAACTGCGGGTGTTGCGAGCGAGAGCGCACACGGGCAGGTGACCACCAGCACTGCCAGTACGGCACCGAACGCACGCGTGGAGTCGTAGAGACCCCAGGCGGTCGCGGTCAGCGCAGCGAGCGCCAACACGACCAGAACAAACCAGGATGCGGCCGCGTCCGCTGCCCGCGCAATTGACGGCCGCTCACGTTGCGCGCGATCCAGCAAGCCCACGATGGATGCCAACGTGGAGTCGCCAACCGTGGCGGTCGCGACCAGCGTGAGTGCCCCGCCGACGTTCAGGCTGCCGCCGCGGACGGCTTCTCCCGCGCGTCGCGTGACTGCCAACGATTCACCGGTGATGAGGGATTCGTCGAGCAGGCCGATGCTCTCCGGCGGCAAATCCGTCGCGAGTTGCGCATCGACCGCGACGATACCGCCGGTGGGCACGATGAAACGATCGCCGATCGCGATGGCCGCGGCAGTGGCCTTCTCGCGCCCGCCATCGGGCCGCACGCGCGTGACCTGCGCGGGAAGACTGCGAGCCAACGCTTCCGCACTCGTCAGTCCGCGATGACGCAGACCCATCTCGATGAATCTTCCCGCGGACAGGAAGAAGATGAACATGCCGACAGAATCGAAATACACCTCGCCCGTTCCGCGCAGCGTATTGACGACACTCGGCAACCACGCCAGCAGCAGGGCCAAGGCCACGGGCACGTCCATGCCGAGTCGGCGACGAACCAGGTCGCGCCAGGCGCCACCGAGAAACGGCGCGCCGCTGTAGAACAGAACTGGAGTCACGATGACCATGCCGGCGACGCGCATGAGCTGCGTCATCGCCGCATCGATGTCGCTCGCACCGTAGAGCGCGGCCAGATACATCATCGCCTGCATCATGCCGAGCGAGGCGAGCCCGAAGCGCTTGAGCGCGGCGTGACGCTCCTTCTGGTAGGCGTCGGTCGCGGCGTCGCCCGCGAGCGGAACCACGCGAAAGCCGGCGCGCTCCACCGCTGCCAGTATCTGCGGCAAGCCGCTCGCCCCTGCGCCCAGCCAATCCACGGAGACGCGCGCCGCAGCGCTGTCGACGCGCACGCGCTCGATGTCCGGCAGCGCGTGCACGGCCCGCTCGATGTTCCGCGCGCAACCGGTGCAGTGGATACCTTCAACCCGAAAGACCACGTGCTCGTGTTCTCCCGAGTCGAGTGACCAGCGTGCGTGCAGAGACTCGGAGACGTTCATCGAGTCCGCCCGTCCGGATCCTGCGCGCGGAGCGTGAATTGGCGCAGCGGACCCTCGGCGAGGCCGTGCAGACTCCAGCCGTGTGCGTCATCCTCGACAGCAATGCGCCAGCGTCCGGCCGGGATGGCGGCGCAATCGCCCGCATACCTCCCCACGCCGATCCGCTGCAACCGCAACGTGCGATCGAGATCGGCATTTCGACCATGCGTGAATTGTAGATAGAGCGCGGCCGTATTCCCGGGAGCATTGCGGACGGTCGCGACACAATGATGGCTCGCAGGTCGCGCTTCGAAGGTCATCTCGATGCCAGCAGCAGCGGCAGTTCGCGCGCGCACGAAATCCGCGTCGAGCCGCGCACCTTCCCAGTGATAGGCGGCGGGCAAGGCGCCGTCGCCGCTGCGCAAGGCAATTGCGAGGGTGCTGAGGCCGGCCAGCACGGCCGCGGCCGGCAAGGCGCACATGATCCAGAACACCGGGTTGCGACGGAACTGTGAACCTTCTGGTCCGGAACCCGTATTCATCGGCTCGGCGCCAGGAAGCGTGCCTTCGTTTCGACGCGGACGGCGGGGTCGTCGACCGACTGCAATTCAAGCGTGATGGTCTCGGGACCCTGCGGGTCGTAGGTCGCGCGACGGATACGCACCGGTATCGAATACACGGCGCCACTCGGCACGGAATACTCGCGCCCGGCCGGCAGCACGGAAAGAGCAGAGGCGCCGCGTGCGCTGACCACAAATTTGTGCTCGTGTTCGGTCTTGTTCAGGATGCGCACGGTATAGACGTTGTCGACGTTGCCGTCGTCGGTCAGGCGGTACAACGAATTGCGATCGCGGATGACATCCAGCGAAACGGGCGAACGCAGCGCCAGCATCACGACAAAACCTGTAATCAAGAGCGCCAGCAATGCTCCATAGATGATTACGCGCGGACGCAGCAGACGGGTCTTCTCATGATCGAGGGCGTGCTGCGTCGTATAGCGGATCAGTCCGCGCGGCGAACCCACCTTGTCCATCACCGTATCGCAGGCGTCGATGCAAGCCGCGCAGGCGATGCAGTCGATCTGCAAGCCCTGGCGAATATCAATGCCCGTCGGGCACACCTGCACGCACCAGGTGCAATCGATGCAGTCGCCCTTGCCGGCCGCGCGTGGATCCGTGCCGCGCTTACGCGCGCCGCGTGGTTCGCCGCGCTCGGTGTCGTAGGTGATGACCAGCGTGTCGCGATCGAACATCGCGCTCTGGAAACGCGCATAGGGGCACATGTATTTGCAAACCTGCTCACGCAGGTAGCCCGCGTTGCCGTAAGTCGCAAATCCATAGAAAAGGATCCAGAACATCTCCCATCCGCCAAGACTTGCACCGGCGATCTCCGCCGACAGCAAGTGGATGGGCGTAAAGAAGCCGACGAAAGTGAACCCGGTCCACAGCGCGGCAGTGATCCACAGAACCTGCTTTGCAGATTTGCGCGCGAGCTTGCCCATGCTCCACGGGGCGCGATCGAGCTTCTGACGCGCGGCGCGATTGCCCTCGGTCACGCGCTCCATCCACAGGAATGTTTCGGTCCACACGGTCTGTGGGCAGGCGTAGCCGCACCACAGCCGGCCGCCGACGGCAGTGAAGAAGAATAGCGACAGCGCGGCGATGATCAGCAGCAGGGTCAGGAAGATGAAATCCTGCGGCCAGAAAACCAGTCCGAAGATGAAAAACTTGCGCGCCGGCAGATCGAACAGCACTGCCTGGCGCCCACCCCAGGAGAGCCAGGGAAACAGATAGAAGATTCCCAACAACACCCAGACGCTGAGAGTCCGCATACGCGCATAGCGGCCGGTTATCTCCCGCGGATAGACCTTCTCGTGCGCCGCGTACAACGGCGCTTCGACGACGATCGGCGGGAATTTTGCGTTCACCGGCGAAGACCGCGGCGCGCCGGGCGCGCGAGGAACCAGGCGAGGCCCGCGCCAGCGGTGCCCGTCAGCCAGAACAGAAAGAAGCCAAGAGCGTAGACATGGCTGCGCGTCGTCCACCATTCGGGCGTACGCCCTTCGGCAAACGCCCGCGGATCGATGAAAGCGAAGCAGATCATCGTCGCCAGCGCCGCGGCGAGGAAGCCGCTCCAGCAGGTCACCACGACTACACGCCGAAGTTGCGCGCGGCGGCGAATCTCACTGCTTGACAGCGGCGCCATCGGGCGGCTCCGTCGTGGCCAACTTCGACGTATCGGGCCTGTTCAAGGAAAGCACGTACGCTGCCAGTAGTTTGACTCGCGTTTCCCCCAGCCTGGCGGCGTGCGCCGGCATGGTGTCGATCCGTCCCTTCTCGATGCTCTCGCGCACCGTCGCAATTGCGCCACCGTGCAACCAGATCCGGTCGGTCAGATTGGGGACGCCCATGGCGACGTTGCCGCGGCCGTCGGCACCGTGGCATGCCGCGCACAGTTCCGCGAATCGCACCTGGCCCGCGCGTGCACTGGCGGAAGTCAGGGTTTCGCCGTGCAGGCTGTAGACGTACACGAGCACTTCCTCGACGCCGCTGGCACCCAGCACCTCACCCCAGGCAGGCATGACGCCGGTGCGACCATTCGAAATGGTTTCGAGGACAGCATCGGGGGTGCCACCCCACAACCAGTCGTTGTCGGCCAGATTGGGAAAGCCAGGCGCGCCGCCGCCGTCGGAACCATGGCAGGCCGCGCAATTGTTGAGGAACAAATTACGCCCCATGTTGAGCGCGGCCGGATCGGCCTGCAGTTGCGCCACGTTGAGCGCGGCAAACGGCGCGAGCGTGTGTTCGATACGTTGCGCATTGGCCGCGGCCTGCTCGGCGTGTTCCGCGCGCGAACTCCAGTTCAGCGTGCCGGCGTAGCTGCCAAGACCCGGATAGAGCGCCAGGTAGCAGCCGCCGAAAGCCACACTGATGATGAACAGCCACAACCACCAGCGCGGCAACGGATTGTTGAGCTCCGTGAGATCCGTGTCCCAAAGGTGCCCCGTCGTATGTTCGCCGGCGGCCGACTCACCGGGTGAACGGCGTGTCCACCACAGCAGCCACAGGGCACCGGCGATGTTGGCAAGAGTGAGGACGACGATGAAGATGCTGTGCGCGCGTGTCATTTGGCGGGTCCATCTTCTTCAAGCGGCAACCGAGCCGCGGCGTCGAAGTCCGGGCGTCTTGCCTTGCTCCAGGCCCAGATCACCAGCCAGCAGAACAGCGCAAGCAGCGTTGCGGTGACAATCCCACGAAACGTTCCGATCGTCATTTCAAGAGGGGCCATTGCGTTCACCAGTTGGCCGAGGCCGTGCCCAGCCCCTGTAGATAGGCAATCAAGGCATCCGCCTCGGTCTTGTCGCGCACCGCGTCGGCCGCAGCGGCGATTTCAGCGTCGGTGTACGGCACGCCCACCCGCCGCAACGCAATCATCTTGGCGGCGGTGCCCTCCGCGTCGAGCGCCGCGCCCTTGAGCCACGTGTAAGCCGGCATGTTCGATTCGGGCACCACGTCGCGCGGGTTGTTGAGGTGCATGCGGTGCCACTCGTCGGTGTAGCGCCCGCCGACGCGCGCCAGATCCGGGCCGGTGCGCTTGGAGCCGAACTGGAACGGATGGTCGTAGACGCTCTCACCAGCCAGCGAGTAGTGGCCATAGCGCTCGGTCTCGGCGCGCAGCGGACGGATCATCTGCGAGTGACAGTTGTAGCAACCTTCCCGCAGGTAGATGTCGCGCCCCTCGAGCGCCAGGGCGGGGTATGGCTTCACCCCTGGCGCCGGCGTCGTGACTTCGCTCGACAGATAGAGCGGCACTATTTCGACCAGGCCGCCGATGCTGATGACGATCGCGATCCACACGCCGAGCCAGGCAACTTTTTTCTCGACGGTTTCGTGTGAGAGCGACATCAGGCAGGCTCCGGGATCGCCGTGGCGGGTACGAGCGACTGGCCGGCGATGGTCCTGTAGGCGTTGTAGGCCATGAGGAACATGCCCGACAGGACCATGAGGCCGCCTGACAAGCGCACCGCGTAGTAGGGATAGGTGGCGTTCAGCGCCTCGATGAACGAGTACGTGAGTGAGCCGTCGTCATTGGTCGCCCGCCACATGAGACCCTGCATGACGCCCGCGATCCACATCGCGGCGACATACAGCACCACGCCGATGGTCGTGGTCCAGAAATGCCAGTCGATCAGCCGCGTGCTCCACATCTCTTTCTTGCCGTAGAGCTTCGGCAACATGGCGTAGATGCAGGCGATGGTGATCATCGCCACCCAGCCGAGCGCGCCGGAATGCACGTGGCCGATGGTCCAGTCCGTGTAGTGAGACAGCGCGTTGACCGTCTTGATCGACATCATCGGGCCTTCGAAGGTCGACATGCCGT
>JBDTSV010000020.1:0-60958 GCA_039930985.1 Pseudomonadota bacterium | reverse complement strand
AAGGCTTCGTGCAGATGATGAACTCCTACGCGGTCGAGCTCGGGCTCAAGAACTCGCACTTCGACAACGCCTGGGGCGGGCCCGGCCCCACGCACTACATGAGCGCGCATGACATCGCGCTGCTGTCGCTCGTGCTGATCCGGGATTTTCCCGACGATTACAAGCTGTATTCGATGCGCGAGTTCGAGTGGAACGGCATCAAGCAGCAGAACCGCAACGGGTTGTTAGCCCGCGATCCAACCGTCGACGGCATCAAGACCGGGCACACCGACAGTGCCGGCTACTGCCTGGCGAGCTCCGCCTCTCGCAACGGCATGCGGCTCATCTCGGTGGTGCTCGGCACGCAATCGTTCAAGGCGCGTGAAGACGCGAGCGCGGCGCTGCTCAATTTCGGCTACACCTTCTACGAAACCGTGAAGGTCAAGAACGCCGCTGATGTCGTGCTCAAGCCCGAGGTGTACAAGGGTGCAGAGGAACGCGTGACGCTGGTTCCGGCGCGCGACCTCTGGGTCACCGTCGGACGCGGCTCGGCCGCGCAATTGAAGACCACGGCCACGGTGAAAGAGCCGGTGGTCGCGCCCATCACCGCCGGACAGGCACTCGGGGAACTGACCGTGTCCGACGGCAAGGAAATCATCGCGCGCGTGCCGCTGGTCGCGCAGGCGGCGGTGCCCGAAGGCGGCTGGTGGACCCGCATGGTCGACGGAATTTCACTCTGGATGAAATAGGAATAGATAGATGGGCGAGCCGCTGCCGATCTGCTTCCTGAACGACGAATTTCTGCCGCTGCGCGAAGCGCGCATCTCGCCGCTCGATCGCGGTTTTCTGTATTCGGACGGCGCGTATGAAGTCACGCCGGTGTACGGCGGCAGGCCATTCCGTTTCGCCGAGCACCATTCGCGGCTGACGCGCAGCCTCAAGGAAATTCGCATGAATGATCCGCTGTCGCGCGAAGCGTGGCGCGATCTGTATCGCGAACTCCTCGAACGCAACGACGCGACGAAGTCGGACCTCTACATATATGTGCAGGTGACGCGCGGCGCCGAACACGGCCGCAACCATGCGCCGTTGCCCGACGTGCCGCGGACGGTGTTCGCGTTCGCCTCGCCCTGGCCCACGGCGCGTCCGGGTGCGCTCGAGACCGGCCTGCCGGCAATCACCGCGCAGGACACGCGCTGGGCGCGTTGCGACATCAAGTCCGTCTCCTTGCTGGCCAACGTATTGCTGCGCCAGCTGGCGGTGGATCAGGACGCCACCGAGACCATCCTGATCAAGGATGGCTTTCTCACCGACGCGAGCGCCTCGAGCGTGCACGTGGTGCTCGGCGGAGTGCTGTGCACGCCCCCCAATTCCTGGAAGCTGCTGCCCGGCACGACGCGTGGCGTCATCGAGGAAGTCGCGGAGAAAGCCGGAGTCGTATGGCGCTCGGTGGCGGTGTCTGAATCGGACCTGCGTGCCGCTTCCGAGATCTTGTTAGGTGCAGCCACGCGCGAAGTGCAGCCGGTGACCTTGCTCGACGGCAAACCCGTTGGCACCGGCAAGCCCGGCCCGGTGTGGCGCAAGCTATACGACGCATACCAGGCCTACAAGCGCGAGCACGCAGGCAGGCCGTGGTAGACGAGATCAAGCCGGAAGGCGAGGAACTGCTCAAATTCCCGGTGGACTACCCCATCAAGGTGGTGGCGCGGCGGGTGGACGGACTGCGCGCCGCCATCGATGCCATCGTGCGCGAGCACGTGCCGGATCTGACCGAGGCGCAGGTTTCCGAGCGCGCCAGCAATCAGCAGCACTTCCTCGCCATCACCTACACCATCAATGCGCAGAGCAAGGAGCAGGTGGTCGCGTTGGCTAATGCGCTGCAGGCCAACAAAGACGTGATCATGCTGATCTGACGCTGCGGATCGTCAACACGGCGATCACGAATACCGCGCAGGCCGCGAGCGAGACTGCGATCTCGTGGAAGTCCGGCGGAAACACCAGCACGAAGCCCCTGCCCTTGATCAGCTGCGAGAAGCTCGATACGCAGAACGGCATGAGGAACAGGCGAAGCACCGTCCAGCGGTCCGGCGGCGGCTTGCCCGGCTCGCGCACGGATAGGTAGAGCGCCACGCCGATGATGGCGCTGATGCCGAGTGCATTGAGCCAGATCGCCGGCGCCGGATCGAAGTGGTGGATGACGGTGGCGAGATACCAGATGAGAAAACACCACAGCGCAATCTTGCCGGCTGACAGATTGGCGAAGTAGCGCACCTACTGGACGATGGCGGCGGCCAGCGCTTCGGCGGTCTTGCCGACCGCCTCGATCAACACATTCGTGTCGTCCGGGTCGCCCTCGAACTTCCCGGCGATGACCCGGCGCGGCGAGTACACGATTCGCACGCTGAGAGGTTTGCCGGCGAAGGTTCCTGCAAATTCCGAAACCAGCGGCGGTGCCGAAGTCGTCACCTCGCTCCCCTGGTACCACCCGCCGGCCGATTCCTCACGCGTGCATTTGCTGCCGCGCTCCTTCTCTTTCTCTTTATGAGGAATCGAGTATCCCATCAGCCCGACATTGCCGAGCTTGGAGCCGCCGTGCGCCGCCACCTTGTTGTAGTAGATCGTCCAGTTCAGCACCGTGAGCGTCTTGCCGTCGGCAGCCATGCCAAGATGCTGCGCGAGAGCGTTCTTGAGCACCTCGATCTTGAGCGGATCAGATGCGACATCGGCGATGCGAAAAACACCCTTGTTGCACTTGCCGCTGACTGCCGAGAGCCCGGTCCCCTCCTTCTCGGCCGCCGGGCGCAGATCGATGACCACCAGGTCATCGGAGGCTGCCGCCGCCCGCGCGGGCAACGTTTGCAGGAATGCGAGCAGGCATAGCGGGGCGACAATCTGCAGCGTTTGTTTGTTCATGGCCTGTCTCACGGGAATGAGCGATGGCAACAAATCAGCGCTTGGTGCGGAGCTGCGCCAGCGCTTCGTTGAGGAACGGCATGAAGGCACGGCCGACGGATTCGACCTGCGGATCTTTCAAGCCGAGTTCGGCCAGCTGCGTCATCTGCAGGCCGGCGTAGCCACACGGATTGATGCGCTGGAATGGCTCGAGGTCCATGTTCACGTTGAACGCGAGACCGTGGTAGCTGGCGCCGCGGCGGATGCGCAGGCCGATGCTCGCCACCTTCTGGTTGGCAACGTACACGCCCGGGGCATTCTTGCGGCACTCGGCGGTGATGCCGAAGCTCGCACAGTAGTCGATGACGGCACGCTCGAGCGCGGTCACGAGATCACGAACGCCGAGTCCGGCGCGGCGGATGTCGATGAGTGGATAGACCACGAGCTGGCCGGGGCCGTGGTAGGTCACCTGCCCGCCCCGATCGATCTTGATGACCGGAATGTCGCCGGCGTTGAGTACGTGACCCGCGTCCGCGTTCATGCCGAGCGTGAACACCGGCGGATGTTCGAGCAACCAGATCTCGTCGGGCGTGTTCGCATCGCGCGTGTCGGTGAAGCGCTGCATTTCGCGCCAGGTGGGCTCGTAGTCGACGCGGCCCAGCCATTTCACGGACGGCGCTGCTTCAGCGCCGTTTCCGAGGTGGGGCGCAGCCCCTGTGAAAGCCCCGTTCCTGATGCCGGCGTTGTTGCCGGCCAGTGCCTGCTCGGCGCGGTAGCTCGAGCGCACCAGCGGACCGGCCACGCATTCGCGAAAACCTTTGGCCAACGCCCACTGGCGATACTGGTCGAACTCGGCCGGCGTGACGAAGCGCTGCACTTCAAGATGGTGGATCGTGGGTCGCAGATATTGGCCCAGCGTCAGCAAATCGACATCGTTGGCGCGCAGGTCGTCCATCGTCTGCGCGATCTCTTCGTCGGTTTCGCCGAGGCCCAGCATCAGGCTCGTCTTGGTGAGCACCGACGGTTTGTATCTCTTGGCGTGCCCGAGCACCGCGAGCGTCTGCTGGTAACTGGCGCGCGCATCGCGCACCGGGTGCGTAAGGCGCTGCACCGTTTCCACGTTCTGCGCGAAGACATCGAGACCCGAATCGACCACCGTCTCGACGTCACTCAGCACACCCTGAAAATCGGGCGTGAGCGCTTCGACGGCAGCCTGCGGCGTGCGCCGCTTGATGGCGCGGATGGCCGCGGCGTAGTGCGCAGCGCCGCCATCGGGCAGATCGTCGCGGTTCACCGAGGTCAGCACGATGTACTTGAGCTTCATGAGCTCGACACTGCGCGCGGTATTCTCGGGTTCCTCGACGTCTAACCACCCGCGCGGATTGCCCGTGTCCACGGAACAGAAGCGGCAGGCCCGGGTACACACGGCGCCCATCAACATGATGGTGGCGGTGCCCGCATTCCAGCATTCGCCGATGTTCGGGCACTTGGCTTCTTCGCACACCGTCGCGAGCCGGTGCTCGTGCACGATGCCCTTGACCGTGCCGAAACCCGCGCCCACCGGCAACTGCGCGCGGATCCACGCGGGCTTGCGCCCTGAAGCCTGCGGAACATTCCCCGCACGCAGCTTCTGACCGTCCTTGATGGCGGTGAAGCCCTGCGGTGTCACGTACTTCTCGCCACTGCGAATCGCGCGCGATTCGGTGACGACGGGGATGTCCTTGAGTGATGCCATCTAAGGCCGCGGAGTCTACTACTGCGGCGGCGGTCCTTCCTGCGGCGGGCCGCCAAGTCCCGGAATTGCCTGAGGTTTCCCGTTTACCGTGAGCTTGCCCTCGGCGAAGAGGATCTTGCAGATCAGCCGGTCGCCTTCGCGCTTCACATAGCCCGAATCGACACCCGCGCCGGCGGCGGTGGAGCCGTTGGGGAATTTCTGAATCATCTTCTCGGAAACATCAATCGTGATGTCGGCGTGGATCTTGCCGATGAGGCCCATGCTTCCCGAACCAAAATCGTCAGGTGTGGCGCCCTTCAGCGTGACCAGGCCCTTGATGTACCCATCGCC
This sequence comes from Pseudomonadota bacterium, assembly GCA_039930985.1. GTDB lineage: Bacteria > Pseudomonadota > Gammaproteobacteria > Steroidobacterales > Steroidobacteraceae > CADEED01. Next base: position 56,022 of record JBDTSV010000020.1, on the reverse strand, counting down.
ATCGGCGGTGACGATACCAATGCGATCGATGACGAACTCAGGGTCGTATTTGAGCAACTCCGCGCCGCCTTCCTTGAAAGGTGCGAAGACCATTTTTTCGACTTCGACCCCAACCGGCAGCGGCTTGGCGTACATCGCTTTCATGCTGGCAAAAATCTTCTCGAGCGTTGGCGTGTGCAGGCGGCGCACCCCGATGTCGTAGTGAACTTCCTTGAGTGCGATGCCCATGCTCGTGAGCTCTTTGACCTTGACCTCGCCCGTGCCCATCTTGGCGCTCACACCGGTGAAGTCGCCCTTGGTTTCGATAACCTCGGTGACGTTCAAACCTTTCATCTCGAAAGATTCGGAGTCCTTGCCATCGATAACCAGGTTGTCGATGCCGAAAGTGAAGTTGCCGTCGTACAGGTCGCCACGAACACGCCTGCCTTCACCACCGATCGTCATGTCGCTCATGACGACATGCGATTTATCGTCGAGATTGTTGACTTCGACCTTCGGCCACTTGCCGTCCATGTCGTAGCTGTCGGCGTTGTGTGAGTAACCGACCGCAAGCTTGAAAGTCTCCCAGGTGATCTGCACCTTCGAATCCTTGGGTTTGATCGTGCGGCCCTCGGACTTGAAGGTGGTGGTTCCACCGCCGAAAAAGCCGACGCGAGTGGTGATTTCGAGTGGATCTTTCGGCCCGAAGAGCTCGGCTATCTTCTTGCGCGTGTCTTCGGCAAGCACCAGGTGCGATTCGACGCGTGCGATGCCTAAGCCCGACAGCCCCAGCACGGGTCCATGCAGGATTTCGTTGCGTACCGTGAAGCGCATCGGCGACTCCGGCAGCGCCGCGGGCTCGACGGGCGGGACGGCGGCGGGATCGACCGCGGGATCCGTGGCGGCGGCTGCAGCGTCAGCTGGTGGCTCGACGGCGCCAGGCTCGTGCGGCTCCATATCGGTCGACATGGGCGCGCCTGCTTTCTTCATCGCGTCGCTCATCGCCTTCATCCACGGACCGAACGCCTCGAACGTGATTACCTGTTCGGACTTGAACCAGCCGGTGGTGTATTTGTTCTCGACTACCTTGAGATACGGTGCCTGTTCGGTGAGCTTCGCGAGCCCATTGTCGATGCGCTGCTGCGCAACTCTTCCGACTCCCCATGGTGCGACCACCAGCAGCAGGACCAGCACTACGACCACTACGACAATCTTTTTCATCTAGCTCTCCCTAAGAAACCGTAACCGCCTGCGACAGCTGCTCATCCAGCGCGCGCAGACGCTCGATGGTGCCGATGTCATACCAGCGGCCTTCGTGCAGTTCCCCGCTGAGCGCGCGCTGGGCGATGGCCCGGCGCAGCAAAGGCAACAACGGAAATTTACCGGGCCGGCAACCGGCGAAAAACTCTGGTCGATAGATACCGACCCCCGAATACGTCTGTCTCGATCCCTCACCTTCTGACACGAATCCCTGCCCGAGCAGAAAATCGCCGCGAGCATGCTGTGGCGGGTTGCGCACGAGCACCAGGTGCGCGGTCGATCCGGCGGGCGGATCGCGGCGCAAAGCGCCGAAGTCGATGTCCGTCCACACATCGCCATTGACCAGCAGGAACGGCGCCGATCCTAGCAGTGGTAACGCATGAAAAATGCCCCCACCCGTCTCCAGGGCTTCGGGGCGCTCGTGGCTGTATGTTATGGCAAGCCCAAACTTCCCACCGTCTCCCAGCGTCGCTTCGATCATGTCGCCTAACCAGGCGGTATTGATCACCACCTCGCGAAATCCGCCCGCGGCGAGCCGCTCGAGGTGATATTCGATGAGCCGCTTGCCGCCGACGCGCAGCAATGGTTTGGGCTCCGCATCCGTGAGCGGGCGCATGCGTTCGCCGCGTCCCGCGGCGAGGACCATGGCTCTCACTTATGCAGCCGGCGCGACCGGCGTGCGGGCGACGCGCGTTTCCTGGCCTTGACGCGCTTTCTGATCTTGACGCGTTTCCTGGCCTTGACGCGTTTCTTGATCTTGACTCGCTTCTTCGCACGCTTGACCACGCGCACAGGCTTGCGAGCCGGACGCGCCACCCGCGGCGACCGCGCGGACTTCTTCTTTTTCTTCGCGACCGGCTTGCGACGCCGGGGGCTTTCCTTTTGCCGCGCGTTCGCCGGCGCGAGCAGCGGCACGACGCGCCACCCAAGCCAGCGCTCGAACTCGACCAGCTCCGGATACCGCCGGCAGGCGTCGCGCACGTAGTCGAGCGTCAAGGGCAGATCGGCGAGATACCCGATCTTGCCGTCGCGATGCCACAGCCGCGCGAAAACGCCGAGAACCTTGAGATGGCGCTGCACGCCGATGAGGTCGAACCAGCGCAGGAACTGATATTCGCTGTCGCCGACATTGGCGCCCAGGTTTCCGAGCACGCGCCGATAGCCGCGCACCCAGCGCTCGACGCGCTCGCGCGACCAGCTGATGTAGCAGTCCTTGAGCAACGACACGAGGTCGTAGCCGATCGGACCGCGCAGCGCATCCTGGAAGTCGATGACCCCGGGCCCGCCCTGCGAATCCGGCAGCACCATGAGATTGCGCGAGTGGTAGTCGCGATGAACGAATACCTGTGGCTGCAGCAACGCCTCGTTGATCAGGAACTCATGGGTCACCGTCAACAGCGCCCGCTCTTCGGGCGACAGCTCGAGCCGCAGATGCTTGCGCAGGAACCACTCCGGCATGACATTGAGTTCGCGCTCGAGCGGCGCGCGGTCATAGGGCTCGAGCATCTGCGCGGCCTTGAGGCCCCGCACCTGAATATTGGCGAGCGTGGTGAGCGCTTCGCCATAGAGCTTGTCGACGCCGCGACCCGTCTTGAGCCGCGACAGGAACTGGGTGTCGCCCAGGTCCTCCATCACGATGAAGCCGCGCTTCAGATCGGCGTTGTGCACGTGGGGCACGTGCGCCCCCGCCTGCTCCAGCAGCGCCGACACTTTGAGATAGGGCGCGACGTCTTCCTTGCCAGGTGGCGCATCCATGACGATCAGGGTGTCCGCTTTTGGAGCCCAGGCGGCCGGATCCACGTCTCCCCGCGAGATGCGGAAGTAGCGGCGGAAGCTGGCGTCGGCGGATGCCACCGAGATGCGGCCGACGCGCCATCCCAGGTCGCGTGTCAGCCAACTACGGATGAGCGAGAGGCGCGCGTCGTTCTTGAGCATTCCAATAAGTATAGTGCGCAACATGGCGAGAGAGACTTCGAAAACGACCGGGTATGCCGGTCTGGGTGTGATGCTGATTTTCGCGATGGCGGCGGCTCGCGCCGACGAACCGATCTGTCCGCCCCCGGCCAGCGCCACCGTGGCCGCCGCGCCCGAGCCCGAAACGCCCGCCGTCGATCCGACCAGCGAGCCCATCGTCATCGAGAGCGACGACAAGGACTTCCATTTCGACATCAACGGCAACGCCGTGCTCTCGGGCAACGTGGAGATGCGCCAAGGCAATCGGCGCATTCGCGCCGATCACCTCGAGTACGACGCCGCCAACCAGCGTTTCAAGCTCGAAGGCGCGGTGGAGTTCTCCGATCCGAAGATCACCGTCCGCGGCAGCAGCGGCACCTATTCCCCGGCGCTTGGCGCGCAGTTCGAAGGTACGCAGTTCGAGCTGCCGGAGCGCAACGCGCGCGGCGCGGCGCGCAGCATGGAGGTCAGCGAGGACGGCAAGATCACGCTCGAGGACGTGTCGTTCAGCACCTGCCCGGTCACCGACATGGCCTGGCAGATGAAGTCGAAGCGCATCGTGCTCGATACCCGCGCCCACAACGGCACGGGCCGCGGCACCAGCGTCGAATTCAAGAACGTGCCGTTCGTCTACCTGCCGTGGATGAGCTTTCCCATCGGGCCGCAACGCAAGAGCGGGTTCCTCTTTCCGAACCTCGGCGGCTCGTCGCGCAACGGCATACAGGTCGAGGCGCCCTACTACTGGAACATCCGGCCGAATGTCGACTTCACGGCCCAGCCGATCTACTACAGCAAGCGCGGCCTGGACCTGGGCGGCGAGCTGCGCTTCCTCACCGACCGCCAGCGCGGCTCGCTCAGCTTCGACTATCTACCGGGCGACCAGATCGCCGACCGCGATCGGACCCGCCTGCAACTCAAACACGTTGCCGAGCTGCCCGGCGACTGGCGCTTTCGCATCGACGCCACCGATGTGAGCGACAGCAATTATTTCGAGGATTTCGCCCAGGGTCCGGAAGGCACCAGCGTGCCGTTCACCGAACGGCTCGCCGAAGCCACCTATCGCGACGAACACTGGAACGTGCGCGCCCAGGTCCAGGATTTCCAGACCATCGACGAAGACCTTGCCGACGCGGACCGGCCGTACGCACGCACGCCGCGCGTGCTCGCCTCGGGCGACTGGGATCTCGGGCTCGACGCAGTCGACTATGGCTTCGATGCCGAGTTCGTGAACTTCGAGCGCAATCTCGGAGTCACCGGCTGGCGGCTCGACGTGGCACCGCGCGCGGGTCTCGACTGGTCGGCACCCGGATTCTTCGTGCGTCCCACGGCCGGCTTCCGCTACACGCAATATTCGCTCAAGGACAACGCGCCGGGCACCGAAGACTCGCCAACGCGTTCATTGCCATTCGCGTCGCTCGACGCCGGACTGGTGTTCGAACGCGATGCGGGCTCGCACGGCCAGCGCCGCATGACGCTCGAGCCGCGCGCGCTCTATCTCTACACGCCTTACCGTAACCAAGACGAGCTGCCGCTGTTCGATACCGGGCTGCCCGACCTGAATCTGGTGCAACTGTTTCGCTCCAATCGGTACGTGGGTGCCGATCGCGTCAATGACGCCAACCAGGTCGCCTTCGGCCTGACCAGCCGGCTATTCAACGCGCAAAGCGGTTCGCAGTACCTCGCGGCCAGCATCGGCCAGATCTACTACTTCGAGAAGCTGCGCGTGGTGTTGCCGGACGAGCCAGTGGCGACGCGCGACACTTCGGATTTCGTCGCGCAGGTGTCCCTCTCGGCTTACAAGAACTGGAATGTGGAGGCCGGTCTGCAATGGAATCCCGAAGACCGGCGCAGCGAACGTTCGCAGTTCCGGCTGCAATATCGCCCCGATGGCGATCGGGTCCTGAACCTCGCCTATCGTTTGCAGCGTGATCGCCTCGAACAGACCGAAGTATCCGGAGCGTGGCCCATCTCCAAGCGCTGGAACGCCTATGGCCGCGCGGTCTACAGCTTGCGCGACGACAAGATGCTCGAGCGGTTTGCCGGCTTCGAGTACAAGGCCTGTTGCTGGCGCCTGCGCGCGGTGGCGCGCCGCTACATCTCCAGCCGCGAGGGCACCCAGGAGACGGGCTTCTATCTGCAGCTGGAACTGAACGGCCTCGCCAGTGTCGGAAATTCCGACGCTTTCCTGGAACACACAATTCGGGGATACTCCCCGGAAACTTCCGCCCGGTGAAAAACAACTACATGATTTCCAAAGCATTTCTGCGTTCGTTCACGATCGTTTTGGCGTCCTCCGTCGCCATGCCGGCGTTCACCCAAACCCGCGAAGCCTCGAGCTCCGGCGTCCTCCTCGATCGCGTCGCCGCCACCGTCAATGAGGGCGTGGTGTTGTCGAGCGAACTCGATGAACAATTGCTCTCCATCTCCGAGCGCCTGCGCTCGCAGAATCTTGACCTGCCGCCGCAGAACGTCTTGCGCCAGCAGGTGCTCGACCGGCTGGTTCTACAGGAACTGCAGATGCAGCGTGCCAATCGGGCCGGCATCAAGGTTTCCGACGAAACCCTCAACAACGCGCTTCGCGACGTGGCCGAACAGAACAAGATCGCGCTCGCCGAGCTTCCCGCGGCGCTCGCGAGCCAGGGCATCGACTACGGCACCTATCGCGAAGGCCTGCGCAAAGAGCTGGCGATGCAGATCCTGCGCCAGCGCGACGTCATCGGACGCATCAACGTGAGCCCGCGCGAGATCGACCAGTTCCTCGAACGGCAGAAGAAGATGCCGTCGGACTCGAACGAGTACAACGTGTCGCACATCCTCGTGGCCGTGCCACAGGCGGCAACGCCCGAGCAGCTCGAAGAAGCCACCAAAAAGGCTACCGAGGTCTACGAGAAAGCGAGCGGTGGCGAAGACTTCGGACGCCTGGCGGTCGCGAACTCCAACGCCACCACCGCGCTCGAAGGCGGTTCGCTCGGCTGGCGCAAAGGTTCGGAGTTGCCCACGTTCAGCGCCGAAGTCATCGGCACCATGAAGCCCGGCGAAGTCACCAAGCCCATCCGTACGCCGTCGGGCTTTCACATCTTCAAACTCAATGAGATGCGCGGCAACGCGCAAACCATCGTGAACCAGGTGCACGCGCGGCACATTCTCATCAAGCCCAACGAGCTGCAGGATGACGCCACCGTGCAGCAGAAATTGATTTCGATCCGCGACCGAATCCTGAACAAGGGCGAGAATTTCGTCGCGGTCGCCTCGGTGGTTTCCGAGGATCCGGGTTCGGCGGCCGAAGGCGGCGACCTCGGCTGGGCGGGTCCGGGCACTTACGTACCGGAATTCGAAAAGCAGCTCGCGCAGCTGCAGCCCGATGAAATCAGCCAGCCGTTCCGCACGCAGTTCGGCTGGCACATCATCCAGTTGTTAGGGCGGCGCCAGTTCGACAACACCAACGACGTCATCCGCCAGAAGGCGTTCATGGCGCTGCGTGAGTCCAAGGCCGACGAGGAAACCGAACTGTGGCTGCGCCGCCTGCGCGACGAGGCGTACGTCGAGTACAAGCTCTGAGAGCCGGCAAACCAGTCGCCGTCACCGCGGGCGAACCCGCCGGCATCGGCCCGGACCTCTGCCTCGCTCTCGCCAGCTTCGCCCTTCCCCTCCCGCTCGTGATCGTCGGCAGCCGCGCGCTGCTCGCCGAGCGCGCCGGCCTGCTCGGATTGAAAGTCGAGCTGCATGACTATCTACCCGGTGGCGCGCCGGCACAGCAGCAAGGACAGCTCACGGTGCTGGATATCCCGCTGGCGGCGCCCTGCATCGCCGGACGCCTCGACACCGCCAATGCGCGCCACGTGCTCGAGCTGCTCGATCGGGCAACCGATGGCGCCGCGAATGGCGAGTTTTCCGCCATGGTCACGGCGCCCGTGCAGAAAAGCGTGATCAACGACGCCGGCGTTCCGTTCACCGGCCACACCGAGTATCTCGCGCAGCGCACCGGCGCCGCGCATCCGGTCATGCTGCTCGCGGCCGATGGCTTGCGCGTGGCACTGGCCACCACGCACCTGCCGCTGCGCGCGGTCAGCGATGCCATTACCGGCCCATTGCTCGATACCACGCTGCGCATCATTGCCGAAGACGTGCGCCGCCTGTGGGGCATCTCTCGGCCGCGCATCGCGGTGTGTGGGCTCAATCCGCACGCCGGCGAAAGTGGCCATCTGGGCACGGAAGACCGCGACGTGATCGCGCCCGCCATCGAGCGCGCTCGCGCGGCCGGCCTGCTCGTCGACGGACCGCTGCCCGCCGACACGGTGTTCGTGCCGCGCGCGCTGTCTAACTACGACGTGGTGCTCGCCATGTTTCACGACCAGGGCCTGCCGGTGTTGAAGCACGCCGGTTTCGGTCATGCCGTGAACGTGACGCTCGGACTGCCCATCATTCGCACCTCCGTAGACCACGGCACGGCGCTCGATCTCGCCGCCACCGGCCGCGCCGATGCCGGCAGCCTGGTCGCCGCCACGCAGCTCGCCATCGAATTCGCGACGCGGCACCCGCATTGATCTTCACACGCAAGCGGTTCGGCCAGCATTTCCTGCACGACCGCGGCGTGCTCGATCGGATCGCGCGCGAAATCGCGCCGCGGCCGGAGGAGGCACTGGTCGAGATCGGCCCGGGCCGGGGCGCTCTCACCGAGCGCCTGCTCGGCCAGTCGCGCACCCTCGATGCCATCGAAATAGACCGGGATCTCGCCGAGCAGTTGCGCGCGCGTTGGGGCGCATCGCAGGGTTTCGAGCTGCACACCAGCGATGCGCTGAAGTTCGATTTCGCGGCGCTGGCGCGCATGCGCGGCAGCCGTCTGCGCGTGATCGGCAACCTCCCGTACAACATTTCCACGCCGCTGCTGTTCCACGTCGCGGCGGCGCACGAACACATCGACGACCTGCACGTGATGCTGCAGAAGGAAGTCATCGAGCGTATTGCCGCGGCGCCGGGCACCGAATCCTATGGGCGGCTCACGGTGATGCTGGCGCCCTGGTTTGAAGCACGGCACTTGTTTGATGTGGGTCCGGGCGCCTTCACGCCTGCGCCGCGCGTGTGGTCCGCTGTGGCACGGCTCACGGTGCGCCGGCAGCCGGCGTTCGCCATTCCACCGGCATTCGCGCGGACGGTGTCGGCGGCCTTCTCGCAACGTCGTAAGACGTTGCGCAATGCCTTGCGCACACTGCTCGACGTCGACGCCATCGTCGCGGCGGGCATCGACCCGGGTTTGCGGCCGGAGACACTATCGCCCGCCGAGTTCGCGAAACTCGCTGCGCAAGTGCCCGAAGATTCTTCACGCAAAGATTAGTTGGGTATTATTAGGCCGTAATGGAGCCAGCCCAGCACAAGATCCGCGTCGAAGTCGACACCAGCTATCTCGAGGATCAATCCGATCCCAAAGAGCGGCGCTACGTTTTCTCGTACACCATCACCATCCGCAACGAAGGCAGCGTACCCGCGCGCCTCCTGACCCGGCACTGGATCATCACCGACTCGAACGGCAAGGTTCAGGAGGTGCGCGGCGAAGGCGTCGTGGGCGAACAGCCCTACCTCAAGCCCGGCCAGGGTTTCCGCTATTCCAGCGGCGCGGTGCTCGAAACACCCGTGGGCGCCATGCAGGGCAGCTACCAGATGGTGAGCGACGACGGCGAACAGTTCGACGCCCCCATTTCGCCGTTCCGGCTGGCGATGCCGGGCCTCCTGCATTGAGCAGGGGTCGCTGAATGGCCCGCTACGCCATCGGCGACATCCAGGGCTGCTGCGACGATCTCAAGGCGCTGCTCGAGCGTTGCAGCTTTTCCGCCGACCGCGACCAGCTCTGGTTCGTGGGCGACCTGGTCAATCGCGGTCCGCAGTCGCTCGAGACGCTGCGATTCGTGCGCGCGCTCGGCGCCAACGCCACCGTGGTCCTCGGCAATCACGATCTGCACCTGCTGGCGCTCGCCTTCGGCTCGAAGCGCAAGACCAAGGAAGGCGACACGCTCGACGCGGTGCTCGAGGCGCCGGACCGCGACCAGCTGCTCGAATGGTTGTTAGGCCGTCCGCTGGCGGTGTTCGACGAGCCGCGCGGCGACTTCCTGGTGCACGCGGGTCTCGTTCCCGAATGGACCCCGCGCGCCGCGGCAAAGCTGGCGCGCGAAGTCGAGGCGGTGCTGCGCGACGATTCGCGCACGTTGTTCGACGCCATGTACGGCAACAAGCCGGACAAGTGGAGTGACGGGTTACGCGGCATGGATCGCCTGCGCTTCGTCATCAATGTGTTCACGCGAATGCGTTACTGCAAGGCCGACGGTACCGTCGATCTCAAGATGAAGGGTGCGCCGGGCCATCAGAGCGATGATTTCCATCCCTGGTTCGATGCACCGGAACGCAGGAGTGCCGAGGTACGCGTGATCTGCGGCCACTGGTCGACGCTCGGATTCAAGCGCCGCCGCGACCTGCTGGCATTGGATACGGGTTGCGTATGGGGCGGTGCGTTGACCGCCGTCAATCTCGACGAGGAAGCCGCCCCTGTCCAGCTAGCTTGCCGTTCTCATCAATTGCCGGGCGGCGGCGACGGCTGAACAGGCTTCGCTTCGGCGGGGGGAATGATGTCGTTGGCGCTCGGCGTTGCTTCCGGCGGCGCCGCTTCGGCCCCCGACTTCGGCACAACAGTGGGCGAGACAAATACCGGTTCTTCGGCGGCTGGCGCTGCCTCGGCGAACACTGGCAATGGCCCCCAGGAAATGTAGATAGCCGCGGTCTTGGGCGTATAGACGCTGGGTGCGAGCTGCAGATCGATGGGCAGCGTGCCTTCGTTGGTCACGGGGAATACGGCGCGCTCCTCGCCCTGCACTTCGACCTGGCCCACGCTGCCCGGACGCACGCGCACAGCCACGCGAACCGGCCAGGCGGTTTCCTCGGGGAGCTTCGCGGCGAAACTACCCGTGGCGCCCATGCCAGTGCCACCAGCGCCCGACAGATCGATGACCAAAGTGTTGCGCTTCCAATACTGTGGGAAGTTCGCCGGCGAACCGTCGGCGTTGACCAGGCTGAGCTCGTTGACCGCTTCGGGGACCGGCTTGGCCTTCTTGTGGAACGGCCATATGTTCGGCATTCGCAGCGAGTGGCAGGCCGTGACCCCGAGGCAACAGGCGACGATCAAAGCAACGTTTCGCGCAAGACGGGATTTCACGGGCAGCCGCTCCGGCAACTGTGTTAGCAGGCGGCAACCATAACACGGGCCCGCGGCCCGAAAACCGCGGGCGGCTGACGCCGGCAGGCGACAGGTTTGCCAATTGTGGAGGGGATCACATGCCGCGCCCTCCAGCGAATACCATAGGCACACATGAGAGAGCTCAAAGCCTTCAATTTCAAGCGCTGGATCGACGAGCACCGTCATCTGTTGAAGCCACCGGTGGGCAACAAACAGGTGTTCGCGGATAGCGAGTTCATCATCATGGTGGTCGGCGGCCCGAACGCTCGCCGCGACTTTCACGTCGATCCGGGCGAAGAATTTTTCTACCAGCTCGAAGGCGGTATCACGCTCGCCACCGTCCAGAACGGCAAACGCGTCGATGTGGCGATTGCCGAAGGCGATATTTTCCTGCTGCCCCCTAACATGCCGCACTCGCCGCGGCGCGCAGCAAACACCATCGGCCTGGTCATCGAGCGCACGCGCCGGGCGGGCGAGCTCGATGGCTTTCAGTGGTACTGCGAGAACTGCGGCACGAAGCTTTACGAAGAGTTCGTCGAAGTGACCAACATCGAGACGCAACTTCCCCCGGTATTCGACCGCTTCTTCGGCAGCCTCGCCCACCGCACCTGCCGCCACTGCGGCACGGTCATGGAAAGGCCGACGTAGCCATGATCGCCGAACTCACCATTGGCGGGCAGAAGATTCGCGCCGCACTCGACCGGGGCGTGAGTCTCGCCATCGCCGTCGATTTCGCCGCCGCCGGTCCGCGGCACTTCGGCGCTGCGGCACCCACCGCCAAACCTTTCGCCGTGGGCAGTTTCACCGGCAGCGTTGCCACCGGGGCCAGCGCCAACTGCTCCACGATCACACTGACTCCGCATTGCCAGATGACGCACACCGAAAGCGTCGCCCATCTCACGCGCGAGTCCGGTGACACCTGGCGCGTGGTGCCACGCGGACTGCTGCCCGCGGTGGTAGTTAGCGTGGTGCCCGAGCAGGCACGCGAGACCACCGAGAGCACCGATCCGCAGCCCTGGGGCACGGACACCCTGATCACGCGGCGGCGGTTGCGCGCCGCCTGGCCCATGGGAAAGATGATCGACCCGGTCGCGGCCGTGATCCGCACGCTGCCCAATGACGCCGCCAAGCGCACGCGCGACTACAGCGACCTCGTGCCGCCGTATCTCACGCGCGAGGCGGTCGAATGGCTGGTGGAGAAGCGCATCGAACACCTGGTGCTCGACGTGCCGTCGTTGGATCGCACCCACGACGATGGCCACATGGTGGGCCATCGCCTGTTCTTCGGCCTGCCTCCGGGCAGCACCGCGCGCGGCGACGCAGCACGATCACGCGCCACCATCACCGAGCTCGCATTCATTCCCGACGAAGTGGCCGACGGCCCCTGCGTCCTGTCGCTGGCGGTGCCGGCCATTGGCGGCGACGCCGTGCCCAGCCAGCCGATTGTGTATCCTCTGGCGCCATGAATGCCTCGCCGACAGCGATCGTTCACACCGAGCTGCTGCCGCAGTTCTCGACGTCGCGGGACTTCGCGCAGGATTGCGATGCCGCGGACATCCTCGCTCCGTACCGCAAGCAATTCGAACTGCCGCTTCAATCCAGTGGTCAACCCCTCATTTATCTCTGCGGGCATTCGCTCGGCCTCGCGCCGCGCGCCGCGCTCGACTATGTGAGCGAAGAGCTGGCGGAGTGGGCGCAGCTCGGGGTGGCCGGTCATCACACCGCGACGCGTCCGTGGATCGACTACGCGCAGAATCTCACCAAGGGTCTTCAGCATGTGACCGGCGCGCTGGCAAGCGAAGTCGTCGCCATGAACTCACTGACGATCAATCTGCATCTGATGATGGCGTCGTTCTATCGCCCGGTCGGCATGCGCGACAAGGTGCTCATCGAAGCCGGTGCGTTCTCCTCGGATCGCCACGCCATTCTCGGGCAACTCTCCTGGCACAAGCTCGATCCCGAGGAAACCCTGATCGAGCTCGCGCCGCGTGCCGGCGAGGAGACGCTGCGCATCGAAGACATCGAAGCCGCCATCGATCAACACGGCAACGAGCTGGCCATGGTGTTGTGGCCCGGTGTGCAATATCGCACCGGCCAGGCCTTCGACTGCGCACGCATCGCCAGCGCCGCGCACCGCGTGGGCGCCATCGCGGGTTTCGATCTGGCACACGCCATCGGCAACCTGCCGTTGTCGCTGCACGACTGGGACGTGGATTTCGCGGTGTGGTGTTCATATAAGTATTTGAATGCCGGGCCCGGCGCGATCGGCGGCTGCTTCGTTCATGAACGCCACTTCGACAACGCGCCGTCGCGCCTCTCGGGCTGGTGGGGCCACGAGGCGCAGACTCGCTTCCAGATGCTGCCCGAGTTCCGCCCCGCCGCCGGTGCCGCCGGCTGGGCCGTGAGCAATCCGCCCATCTTCTCGGCCGCGCCGCTCATCGCCTCGCTCGAGATGTTCAGGGCCGCCGACATCGCCGAACTGCGCGCCAAGTCGATCCGCCTCACCGCGTATGCCGCGCGCATGCTGCGCGAACACGCCGGCGCGCACATCCAGATCATCACGCCCGAGAATCCCGAAGACCGTGGTTGCCAGCTCTCCTTACGCGTGAGCGGCGGCCCCAGGCGTGGCCGGCGGATTTTCGATGCGCTCGGCGATCACGGCATCGTCTGCGACTGGCGTGAGCCGGACATCATGCGGATTGCGCCAGCGCCGCTCTACAACCGGTTCATCGACATCTTCGAATTCGTGGACGAGCTAGCCGCCGCGCTCAAGGAAATTTCTTGAGCCTGAAGGATGCGCCCGGTGTCAACATCATCGGGGCGGGGTTGGCGGGATCGTTGTTAGCCATTCTGCTGGCGAAGCGCGGATTCAAGGTTTCCGTGTACGAACGGCGGACGGATCCCAGGCTCACGACCGTCGATGGCGGAAGGTCCATCAATCTCGCCTTGGCCGCACGTGGTATCCGCGGACTGCAACTGGCTGGCGTCCTCGATCGCGTCATGCGCTTCGCCATTCCCATGCGCGGACGCCTGGTGCATGAATTGGACGGCGCCGCGGCGTTGCAACCCTACGGCGTGCGGCCCGAGGAAGTCATCTACTCGGTTTCGCGTGGTGATCTGAACCGAACGCTCATCGAGGCGGCGGCCGAACTACCCAACTTGGAGCTGCACTTCGGGCAGTTGTGCCTGGGGCTCGCGCACGAGAAAAATGTGCTCGAGATGCGCGATGAGGTCAGCGGCCGCATCTATCACCTCGCCGCGCGGCCCAGCATCGCGACCGATGGCGCCGGCTCCGCGGTGCGCGACAGCCTGGTCGAACGCCAGGTCGCGCAGGTTCGCGAAGAGCCGCTCGATCACGACTACAAGGAACTGACGGTTCCGGCGCGCGATGGCAGGCCCGCGCTCGAAGTGAACGCGCTGCACATCTGGCCGCGTGGCGGATTCATGCTGATCGCGTTGCCAAATGCCGATGCCACGTTTACCGCTACGTTGTTTCTTGCGCGCCAGGGCGGCAACAGCTTCGAGCAGTTGCGCAACGCCGCCGATGTCGATGGGTTCTTCGCGCGCGAGTTTCCGAGCGCTCGCGCGCTCATGCCCGGTCTCACGCGCGAGTTTTTCGAACATCCGCAAGGCTCGCTTGGCACCGTGTATGCGCGCGGTTGGCACCTGAACGGCGATGTACTGCTGTTAGGTGACGCGGCCCACGCCATCGTGCCGTTTCATGGACAGGGAATGAATTGCGCGTTCGAGGATTGCGCCGAGCTGGATCGGCTCATGGAAGAACACCACGGCTGGGCTGGGTTGTTCGAAGCGTTCGAGCATGCGCGACGTCCGAATACCGATGCGATAGCGCAGATGGCGCTGGAAAACTACGTCGAGATGCGCGAAGCGGTGCTGGATCCGGAGTATCGGAAAAAGAAGGCGGCCGCTGAAGAGTTGGAGAAGAAGAACCCGAACTTCATTCCGCGCTACTCGATGGTGATGTTTCATCCGGAGATTGCGTACGCGGATGCGATGTCCAGATCGACTGCAGGCAGCTAGGTTGAGGTAGATTTCGCGCGGACGTGTCGAAGTGCATTCGCTGAAGTAGGCGCCGCCCACGAAGCAATGCGATTGATCCCTAGTTTAGAATACGCATGTGATATGGCGCCGGGTTCGGCCAAACCCAGTTTCCAATCGCGGCGCACTCCGCCCCGTTGCTAGTACTTGCAGTCGCAGTGAAATAGAACCCGATCGAAGTCCCCGCCTTCTGTGAAGCAAGCATCGACGCGAACATTGCGCGGCAGGATTCCGGCGGGAAGGTAATTGCTCCGTTACCCACCGACGTAGTAGCTACATTGCAAATGCCCCAAATGCCGAATCCGACTGAAACATTGACCGAGCCGTCGGGGTTCAGAGATAGGTAGGCAATCTTGCCTTCGCAATAGATGTTCGCGTATGCGGCCGGCATCGATGCGGCGAACATGAAAAGGGCTGCACAAATTGCGCCGCATGAGCGCTTGAAGAAGACTTTCATCGAGAATCTCTCCGTATTTTCTTGTTTCAATTCGAGCTGGCTCGTCCGAGGGAGGCGGCGAAGATGCGGCCCGAGTCAGACGAAACTCACGTTCCCTCACGCCAGTCTGCTGAGCTCCCAGCGCAGCCCGTCTGCAAAAGTCTGCGAAATCGCACCTCAATGGCATCGCACCACCGGGCATTTACTATTTGGAAAGTCGAGGCCGATTTACGACGTCCAGTAGCGCCTCCAATTCGATTCCATACGCATTCGGAACGTAGTTCTCCTCGACCCCCTCCATGTGGTACTCGTCATTTATCATCTCGCAAACCCGCTGTATGGATTCTCGCGGCAACGCGCCAGCGAGAACAGCGTCGAACAGTCCCGCCTCTGACCCAGTTCGCTTGCCTCGCAACACACGCAAGATCTCAGACTGGCGATCTGTAAACGCCTCACTGCTCACCTAGCAACTCCGGAGCTACTGTTTGCCCAACCCGTCGTGACTCTTCCATCGACATTCACGGCGATGGTAGCGTCGTCGCCAACAAATCGAAACGTCGGGCCGAACTTGCTGGGCCCATACTGAATCGCGTTTGGATTTGCGAATGCGCTTTCGAGCGCAGATTGCCTGACACCAATTCCTCCGTCCCTGCCCGCAATCTGGTCGAACACGTGATCCGCCCAAGACCGTATCGTTGTCGGCGCGCGCGCGCCCGCAGCCTGTTCGGCCGCAAGCTGCTGGTTGAGTCTGAACCCTTGGAGAGAGCTCTCTGCTCCGGTTCTCGAAGCGAAGCCAAAGACTCTGCCTAGCAATGGCCCAAGCAGCTCGCCTGCACCCTCCGAGGCTACCAGCACCGCCAAAGTCTTGGGGTAGTCGTCCGCATTCCTTGCGCCCGCTTTCCACGCGGTTTCGAAATACGATGCCGTCTGATCTATGAAAATTTGCTGTGTTTGATCGACATCCCGTGGCCTTCCCATTATCTGCCACGCTCCGCCCCGAAAGGAGTCAGTGTCCGGAACCATGAATGTCGAAAACGGGTGGGTTATCCCATTCCACCATTCGGCAAAGTCCCGTCCATCAGGATCTACATATCGATACGGGTTGTTAGCGCCGTACGAGTAGCGATTGAAAGTGGCCGGTCTGTCGCCGGCAACAGCGGCGGGATCTATCGACAGGAATCTGCCGAGCTGCGGATCCTCGTACCGCGCCTGCATATACAGCAGACCGGTTTCGTCATCCTGCACGTGACTTCCATACCATCGCGTATTGTTCGAAGCAGAAATCGCGTCGGTCGTCGATTGAATGCGCTCGCCGTACGGCTCGTACGTCGCGCGCCACATCACGTAACCCTTCTGGTCGGTCGCGGCAACCGGGGAACCAAGGACATCGTTGTGGAAGTAGGTGATCTGCTCACCTGCATGGGCGATGCCACCTAACCATGCGATTGCTACCAAGCTGGCGCGAAGGAGCGTGTTTTTCTTCATGACTGCGGCACCCGACGTCATAGCAACAACTCATTGATGATCGAGATGATCGCCGGATTGAACATCGGCAACGGGTCAGTAGCATCGGGAATACCATCGCCGTCCGAATCCACTCGATGCGGATCGGTCCGCTTCTGTGATTCCTGCAGATTGCTCAACCCGTCGCCATCGGCATCGATGGCGGCGTCATTGCGCAACGCATTCAAGCCAAACCTCACTTCATACGCATCACTCATTCCGTCCGAGTCGGTGTCAGAGGATGCGAATGATGTGCCCGCCTGGTACTCCGCTGCGTTGCTCAGTCCATCACCGTCGCTGTCACCATTTGCGTCGTTGACGGTTGTACTCAGTCCGTTTTTTGTCTCGATATAGTTAGGAATTCCGTCGTTATCCGTGTCCGAATTCACCCCACTTCCGTAATCGCGGCTGGCGATTAGGTGACTACCGAGATGAATGAACTCCGTGGCACGGGTGCTGGCACCCTGAGTGGTGAACATCAGTGACCCACTCTGGTTGTACATCGAGTAGACCGTCTGGCCGCTGACCTGGGCGCGCACGCGCTTTCCGTTGCCGTCGTATCGGTAGTTCACGTAGCCAAGGGATGGCACCGAAATGAGCTGGGAAGCGTCGTTGAAACCGTACGTCGTTACGCCATTGCCAGTCGTATTGCCATAGACGTCGTACGTCATCGTGTAGTTGGCATTTCCCGTGACTGTATCCAGACGATTGTTCACGGGGTGATAGTTGAAGGTCCACGACCTGCTCCCGAGCACTTTGCTCTTGAGGTTTCCGGTATCGTCGTACGAGAAGGAGCCCGCACCCCACACACCATCTGCGCCGGTCAGACGACTTGCTCCGTCGTATTTGAGCGTGCGCGAGTTGCCTCCGCCTGCACCGTCCGCCGTGCTCGAAAGGTTTCCAGAAACGTCGAAAGTGTAGTCGATGTCTGTTGACAATTCTCCGGGGCGGGATGCAATCGTCCGATCGGGATATAGACGCGCGTCGAGAGTGTTTGTTTGAATTTGGCCGTTTCCGAAGACGATCTCGCGGGTTTGCCCGCTCGGGTGGTACGTCAGCGAGGTGACGTATCCACCAACCTTCCGCGCGCGACCAAGTGCATCGGGGTTGTAGTCAACGATGCTTCCGCCTGGGTACCTGATCGAAGACAGTGAATCATTGCTGTCGTACCCGTAAATCAATGAAAGGACCTGTGCATCGACCGATAGCTGTTCGGTCTTCAGCTTGCCCACTTCGTTGTACGTGTAGTCCCATCGCGCACTTGAGTTGGTAACGTCGCGCACCTTGTCCGTGGCGAAGTAATTAAAGGTGACGTCAGGGGTCGCGCCGGGATAGTCGATGGTTTTCAACCTGTTCCGATCGTCATACGTAAACGCGGTTACCGGAGATGTTTGAGTACGTGAAGAGCGCTTGTTGCCAACTTCGTCGTAGGTGAACTCTGTTTCGCCCGTTTCGGGATCTGTGACGAGTCGTAGAAGCTTGTTGGCGTTGTACTCGAATGTTCTCCCAACTCCACCTTGAAGTACGAAACCGACGTTGCCCCAGCGATCAGTGTCGATACGAGTTTCGACTTTCTTGAGCCCCCCGGCTTCGGTCGATTTACGTACTTGCTGCGTGATCTTCCCGAGATCTCGCTCTGCCGGATCGCCGAACGATCTGTACTCGCGAATCAGTTCGTAGCCTCGTTCGTCGATCGTCAATTCACCATTGAGCATCGTCACGCCTGAGTTGTTGGCGCACCCATTGGTATAGCAAGTGGTGGAAAACGACCCATCCGCGGTGTTCGTCACCCGCGTCGGGCGATCGATTGCGTCGTATTGATAGGCGATGCCCAGCGATTCGTTTGGATTGAAGCTGGCGACCGAGCGAAACGCGAGTCGACCACCGGAATCGTAACTCTTCTTCGTGTAGATGGCTTGCTGCGATGGCTGCGTCATATCTCGACGACTGGTTTGCGTCTCCCGCCACAATCCGTCCACCGAAACGGTTTTCTGCAGGTTTCCCCTTGTGAGGACTATCTTCCTCGGGTCAGACCGATCAACAGTCGTGACATTTCCAATTGGCGGCGTGATGCCAATGACCCGGCCGAGACCGTCATAGCTGTAACTGGTCTGGTTTCCCAACGCGTCCTTTGCCCAGGCCAGCGTGCCGGTCGCGTTGATCTCCCGGTCGACAACCACCCCCTCCTGCTGCACTTCATGTCGCGGAGTGCCGCGGAAGTAGTTTGAAAGGACGTCCTCTTTCGGGACGCCATCCTTCACCCACTTTCGTTTCCACAAATCGCCGTTAGCGTAGTACTCGAAGGTCTTACAGATTCCAAACTTGCATGATTTCTGTAGTTGGCCGTTCGGGAAATAGTCATTGTCGGTCGTACCGGACTCACCCTCGATGGATATCGTATCTTCCAACCCGAGTACCCAGAGCGCGGTGTTGTCAAAGAACGTACGCGTTGTGTTACGCAAGTAGGGCGACTGATTGCCCGCCGGCCGCACACCGGCTTCGCCCGTGAAATGCGCGCGACCGAAGGCGTCAAAACTCGAGTAGTCAGTGATGAGTTGCGTCGGTGAGCTAGCTCCGTTCATCTCGATCGTCCGCTTCTTCGGGACCACATAGTGGCCCTGATGGGGAAAGAAGTAGGAGTCGAAATAGTCGAACACACCGATGCCCCAGCCACCGATAGAGAGCGTCGGTACCTCGTATTCATACGATTCCTTTCGAAGCGCCAAATTCGATGCGGCATCGAGCGTCGTGCGCGACTTCAGCTGACCCGCTCGAAACTCGTACACCGTCCCGCTCGGGATGTTTTCCAAGCGAAACTCGTAGGCAGGGAAAAAGGAATACAGATCTTTGTGTACGCCATCGCTCACCGTGACCGTCGTATCGCCTGCTGTCCAGACCGTGGAGTAAGTCACGGTCTTCGTGATGAGATCCGGGCCGGAAACCGTGCGCGTATCCAGACGGCGCCGGTAGTTCGAAGGCTTCGTTGGCAGATAAACGTAGTTGATGGTCGCACCGCTAGGCGTTACGGCCTTTGACATTCCCTTGTAGCGGCGGAGCATCTCCATCTGCGGCCCATTATTTTCGTACTGCCACGTCTGCCCTTCCGGCATCGTCACTGTTTTCAATCCATTGATCTCGTAGGCGTAGGCCCACTCGCTGCCATTCGCCTTCACCTTCTGCAGATAATGTCCGCCAGCTGAATATTCGAGTTCGATGACTCGGCCATCGCTGGCCTCGATCCGCGTGAGGTTCGCCACGGTATCGTACGGAATCGGCGTGAAATTCATCTGTTGGAACGACTGTTCCTGCTGAGACGTATACGTGTAGGTCACGTAGTTGCCGTTGACGTCTTCCGCCCGTGACGCCGCAAGCACCACAGTGCCGCCTCTTGTTCCCCATCTCAGATCGCCAATGATTCGCCGATACACGACATCGAGTGTGTATTTGGTGCCCGCAGGACTCACCGCGATCAGCTTGTAAGTTGGGCTGCACCCCAGCACCCAGTTGTCATTGGTCACAAACTTCACGCCACCGGTGAACAATGCGGACGCAGCGGCGAACTGGGTGGCTGTCGTCGCATACTTCATGAACACTCGTCCGTGCTCTCCAGGAATCATGAGACGTTTTGGCGCTTGGTATTTCTGACCCAGCACCGCTGGCGGGAACGGCGACGCATTCGGGTCCGTGGGCGGGATTAGGTAGTCGAAGGGGTGGAAAAACGGCTGCACGAAAAGGCCTGTGCAAGAGGCGTTGTTGATTCCGTCGGGAGTCGTTTCCATCACGACTCGCGGCACTTCCACCTCCCAGTTGACCAGCGCCGGCGTGCTGTGATCACGGCCATAAGAGCGGCGAAAAGCAACCTCAGGACCCGTGCCTGGAATCGATACATCCGTTACCTGCCAGTTCACTTGCAGGCTCAGCATGTCGATGGTTTCGCCCATCATTTCCACGGTGCCATTTGGAATCTGCAACGGATCGGGAAGAAAAGACGTGTCCTGCGCAGACGCTCCCGTTACCGCAAGCAATCCAAGCACACCTAACCACAAAGTCGCGGCGGCTCGAGCAGACAGGTTTGCGTCATTCATGATTGCGATTTCTCACGGTTTTGCTGTTCGACACAGGTATTCGAGGCGCGGGCGAGCGCGCCCAAGATTTCGGACCAGAGATTTTTCCACTCCGAATCGGTTGGGTTTCCAGAGATGAACGCGCCCTTTTGCATCGGGCGGGCCGAAACGCTGACCAGAGTCCATTGGCTGGTCTCGGCAACCAACTGCACGTCCGTCAGCCAGTTGAGGTTGTTGGCGTTTCCACCCGATCGATCGACGAGAGCCGTCATGACGTGGACTCTTCCATTCGGCTGACGCCTCACGATCGCCGATGCGTCGGAGCCATCCGGCTTCGACCAGCGAAGTTGGATGCCATCCGTGCCCGCGACATAGTCGCGCAGCGCCGCCAACGATTTGGCCGAAGGTTTTGTGCAGCGATTGCGTCCGAAAGGATTTGGCTTTTCTTGAATGGACACCACGTTCGGGACCGGGCGACTCGCTCCTTCAAGGACGGCGGGACTGGCTGGAGTGACGGCTGCGCCGCAGGGAGACTGCGCTGCAAGGGCTAGCATCGAGCACAGCAACGCTAGCGGTCGTGAACGTATCATTTGCATCCTCGGAACTCCTTCGCGTCCTCTACGACGACTCATGACATCGGATCTGGTCAACCGCCTCGCATCCACAATCCAATCACGAATGCGGTCATCGCCTTGTTCTCGGGCGGAATCCTCATCCGCCCATACGAGGTTCCCGCGCAGTTGTCCGGCAAGCCGGCGTCCAGCGCGATCATTACCCGGTCGCTCGCAAACGTGACGCTATTGATATGACCGGATATGTAGCTAGCTGCGGCGCTAGCTGCCTTCATCATGGGCTGGTCGCCATGAACAGCGCCTTGACGTAAGTGCCGCCAGTCGAGATCCCGCATCCGTCCACGTTATCGGTCGTCACGTGCACCCGGTGCCCTGCCAACTTCGCAGCTTCGAGTGTCGCGAGTGCCGACTTCCTCTCATCAGCCGTCCAGTTGTCGAAGTAGCTCCAATAGGAACCACCCGCATCCGTCGCATGCACCAGAAAAACGACGGCCTTCAAGCCAAAGCCGCGCTCCACCCATATACGCCCGACATACAG
Organism: Pseudomonadota bacterium; assembly: GCA_039930985.1. Lineage (GTDB taxonomy): Bacteria > Pseudomonadota > Gammaproteobacteria > Steroidobacterales > Steroidobacteraceae > CADEED01. The sequence goes on along the minus strand of JBDTSV010000020.1, from coordinate 34,439 downwards.
GTCCTGACAGTCGGTGAGGCTGGCCTGAGCGGGCAATGTGGCAGCACTGGAAACTGCCATAAAAATAGAAAACTGCAGCAACCATCCTGGCTTTCTCAAGTTCATCGTCGCTCTCCGTGCGCGGACTGGCGCTAGCTATTTGTTGACCGAGAAGTAGCGCGTATTCGCGACGAACCAACCGGAATGGCCGTGCAGGACGTCGAAACAACGTTGTCAATGTAGAAAGTGACGCTCGCTTCAGTGGCGAAGGCCAGCGCAGTGCCACCGACGGCGACCCAAAGACCGTTGACGCCGTTGCCATGATTTCCAACGGTTGTGAGCTTGCCGGTACAAACAGCAGTGTCCGCCATTGCCGGCGCCACGCATGCAAGCGCGCCGACGAGGAGCAACAGGCTCGCCGTGGCCGTGCGACGCGCCTTCACTCGTTCACCCATATGCGATCCATCAGCAGGTAGCCGCTCGAGGAACTGCTCATCTGGACGCTCACGGTCGCGCCGCGCGCCTGTGCCGTCAGCATCGCGGCGAAAAGCGCCTTGGCGAATTCCGGGTTCGTGGCAGTGTTGAAGACTGCCGCGTTATTGATGGATACGCCGGCAATTCCCACGGCTGTGGCGTCCGCGGTATTGAACGTCGAATCGAAATAGAGAATTACCTGCTGATAGGCATTGATATATACCCTGCTCACCTTGCCGTCGTATTGGCAATAGCCCGATGCGCCGTAAGGGTGGCAATGAGTTGGCGCGGCAAATGCCGATGGGCAATGCGCGGCGAAAATCGCGGCGCCCGCCACCATCGAAAGAGATTTCCTGGTCAACATCTCGCCTCCGGATTTACTCGCCCATTCGCACGTAAACAGGCGCTGGCGATGCGGAATACTCAGCCAGTGCGGCGCAGTTCAGATCGCCCGAGTAGTAGACACCTAACGGCTTGGCGTGAGCCTTCGACGATCCGACGATCGCAAGCCACGAAAAACAGGCCTCGGCTGGAATTCCTTTCCAGGTTCCCTGCACGTTGCACAGGTACGTCCAGCCTTGTCTCCATGCACCGCGGATCATCAGGCTGCCGTCCGCATAGACGAGATATTCGTTGAGGACGCCACTGCAATAGGTATCAGCACGGGCGAACGCGGGCGCGAAAGACAACGCAACCAGCAGTGTTAGCACGCGAAGATACCCGCAAGGTGGGTGCGCATCTCTGACTGCAAATCTCATTCGTTCCTCCCTGACTACTTTTCTTATTAGCTTTCTGCGCACCAAAGGCTAGCGCAAATCAATCGTCACCAATTTTTATTTTTGATTAGGTGGATTCGGTGAGAGAAATTGTTGATTCATGACAGATATGCAGGTTGCCCTTCAGTTCCGTTCCGCTATCCACTCTCGCCATGACCACATATAGAAGAACGCCGTCGTCACGCGCACAGCCACGGTGCGCGTGGAACCAACTACTTCGAAGTTAGCCTGCAAGTGCAGGTTTCCGTTCCAATTCTGAATTGCATGTAGGCCGTATGAAGCTCGAGATCAGAGTCAAAACGAAACTCGTGGCCACGGTTTGCGCTGTAGCGGTGGGCTGGGCATTGCCGGCATTCGCGCAAGGACCGGGTTGGACCGCGACGTCAACCGTGGCGGAACTGATCGTCACGTCGGCGGGTGGAGTCAATGTGCGCCTCGTTCCCGAGCTGACTGGCTGCGTATCGCAGAGCGGCTACGGGGCCGCCTACGCCAGCATCTATCCCAACCACGTCGGCATCAATCGAATGAAGGCGGATTTGCTGGTTGCCTTCACCACGGGAGCGCACGTGGCGCTCTATCTTGGCGACAACGAATGCCAGGTCAGTGAGCTGAGACTCATACATTGAGCCGACGAAAAGCGCTGCTGGCGCAATTGATGGTGGCCAGAGTCACGGCGATTGCGCGAACGGTTACATCCGCGTTCACCGCCTCGGCTGATCAGTTCACGAGCACGCGGAACCGCAGCTCGAAGTACGGATCGCCACCGGCATTGCCCGGCATCGTATCGGAAGCTATGACACCAATTTCGGTGATCGTTCCTTCGACCCGCGTATCCGCCAATGCCATTTGAAGAAAACACAGTGGCGATCACGCCAATCGCCACGTTCTGAATCCAATTCATCCCTCTTTCCGCGGAGTTTTCTGCTGGAGTTCTAGTTAGAATTCGCAGTTTCAGCGCGGCTCACGTCGCAGCCAACCAGTCCACCTTGCAGAATGCGCTGCCGGACCCGTTCCAAATGAGTCCGTTGTTTCCCCCGACTGTGATCGATTCGCCCGTGGCACGTGCCTGCATGACGAAGGCGACAGATGTCTTGAAGCCCGGCTGCGAAGGAGATAGCCAGAAGCCACCTTCGCATCCCGCGACGACAGTGGAGAGCTTGAACACGAAATCGCCGCCACCGAATTCGGGATAGGTATTGATGTTGACCACAGTCCCTGCCGCGGCGACCACAGTCGCAGAGGCCTGCGTGCTAACGGCTAGCACCGTCATTGCAAATAGCATTCTGAGCGGTCTGGATAGCGTGGGGCTGCGTGCTGATGGCGGCTTCATGTCTTCTTCCTTGTTTTGAGATTGAATGTAGTTTGAGTTGGGTCGCGCGAGTTGCCATACATCTTTTCACAAACCTCGGCATATTTTGCACAATTAAGCCGGACGAATGGCCTACGCTCCCCAGAAGGAGACGATCATGGGCCGCACTACCGTCTGCACTCTGCTCTTTGTCATGGTGCTAGCCGCCTGCGGCCAGGGCGGCGACGACGTCGACACGCCGCGCACCGATCACGCTCCCATCACCGAGCTGCCGCGTGCGCTCACGGCGAGCGAGCGCGCTGTCGTCGGCGCGTCCAACGGGTTCGGCCTCGAGCTCGCCGCGCGAACGACCGCCGCGGACACCCGTCCCAACGTCGCTCTATCTCCGCTCAGCGCATCGATGGTGCTGGCAATGGCGCTCAATGGCGCGAACGGCACGACGTTCGACGGCATGCGTTCGACGCTCGGCTTCGACCAGCTCTCGCAACAGCAGATCAATGACACCTATCGGAACCTGCTCGATCTGCTCACCGGGCTCGACCCCAAGGTTCGATTCGAGATCGCCAATGCGGTCTTCACGAATCAAGGTGTGCCGTTCAACGATTCGTTCTTCCAGTCCGTCACCGCCGCATTCGACGCACGCGTGGAATCGAAAAACTTCGGCGATCCCGCCACGGTGACCGCGATCAACACCTGGGTGAAGGAACACACCGGCGGGGTCATCAACGGCATTGTCGACTCCCTCGATCCGTCGCTCGTCATGCTGCTGGTGAACGCGGTGTACTTCGAGGCCGAGTGGACCTCGCGGTTCGATCCGGCGAATACCCGACGCAAGCCGTTCAGGCGCGAGGACGGCTCGACGGTGGATGTCGACATGATGTCGAGCGGGAACAACCAGGTGCGCTGGGCGAGTGGTGCTACCTACTCGGCGGTCGAGCTGCCTTACGGTGGCCAGGCTTTCTCGATGGTGGTCGTGCTGCCGAGCCCCGGCGCGAGCGCGCGTGACTGGCTCGCTTCGCTCGACGCGAGCGCCTGGTCAGCCTTGATCGACAGACTGACGGAACAGCACATAGATGAGGTGTCGATTCCGAAATTCACGCTGACGCATGACGCCAATCTGAACGACACCTTGAAGGCAATGGGCATGGACGCGGCGTTCCGTCCGGGCGCGGATTTCACGCGCATGTCGCCCATGGGTAACCAGATGTGCATCGATTTCGTGCGCCAGAAAACGCGCATCGAAGTGGACGAGCGGGGTACACGCGCGGCCTCCGTGACGGCCGCCGGCGTCGGCCTCGTATCGTTCAGCTCCTTCGTGGCCGATCGGCCGTTCGTCTTCGCGATTCGCGAACGTCTCTCTGGCACCGTGCTCTTCTTGGGGCTGGTGGAGGATCCCACGGCCGCAGATCCGGGTCCGGCGCCGTTGGTGAGTGATTGCACCGGGTCCGCACTGCCTTGAAGGAGCGGCCGCGTCAGTTGACCATCACCCGGAATCGCAGCTCGAAGTACGGATCACCACCGGCATTGCCCGGCATCGTGCCTTTCGGCCGCAGGCGCAACATAGTCACGGCCGCGTCATAGCCATTCGCGTCCGGCACCGGCACGTAGGTCCAGGTAGCGCCGCCGTCATTGGAGAAATCCACGTCGTCGGTCGCGCTGTTGAGCGCCGTGAACGTCCAGGTGAGCAGGCTGCTCGGCGAACCGTTCACGAATGCGATGGGACCCGAGCCCGGTGCGCCGAGATTGCCGACAAACAACCGGGTATTTGCCGGTACCGGGTCGACGATGATCACGGCATTGTTGTCGATCGGTCCACTACCCTGATTGGTCACGCGCACGTTGTAGAGCTGCTCCGAGCCCGGAATGCTTTTCGGGAACGTCGTACCGTTGACGGGATCCGAAGTCGGCGCCACGGTCTTGGTGACGCGCAGCGCAGGGCCGCCGGTCACGACGACATTGCCGCTGAACTCGGACGTCTCGCCGGTGATGGTCGCAGTGCCGGTCAAGGTGGTGCCGATGGCGACACCGCCGGGCACGGTGAAGCGAAAGCTGAAGCGGTTGGTGTTGTCGGTTCCCTGCGCGAGGCCGTTGATGCTGGCGGGCCCATACGTGCCCGTGGTCGCATCGAGATCTGCGGCCGAGCCTTCGGTGAGCGTGCCCAGATAGGTCAAGCCTTCGCCGAACCCGCTGGGGTCGGCTTGCGCGATGTACAACTCTATGGCGCTACCGGGCCGCGCGAATCCGACGAGCGACAGCTCGGTACCGATGAGCGTCGCGGATACCACGACGGGAAAATTGCGCAGACTGTTGGGCCCGGCATCCGCGTCGCCGTTGTCGTTGATGGTCACGCCCTGCGCCGCGCCGAGGCTGTTGGGATCGATGACCCGCGGGTCGAGGTCGATGCTCAAGCCGCCATTGCTGATGAAGCTGTTCTGCGAGATCTGCGTGCCGTTGGCGTTCATGACGAGCACGCCTGGGCCAGCGTTGTCGCGCACGAGATTGCGGCTGAAAACCACACCCGAGCCACTGTAGTCGTACGCCGCCATGCCAATGGGTTCGGTGGACGCGGCGCCGCTGCCGCCGCTCGCGAATCCATTGTTGCGTACGGTGTTGTTGGTGACGGTGATGCCGGTGGCCGCGGCGCCGCCGCCGAATCCGACTTCGATGCCACCGCCGCGCTGTTCACGCGTGAGATTGGCCGTGACCTGGATCGAGCTCACGGTGCCGACCAGCAGGATGCCGTCAAAGGTGTTGGTATGTCCCGCGGTCGGACGCGCCACCTCGTTCAAAGTGACCAGCGAGCCCGTGCCACCGTTCTGCGCGCGAATGCCCGAATTGTTCACGGTGACGAAATTGTTGCGCACCGTGGCGCTGCTGCCGGCGAACTCGATTCCGTACGTGGTCGGGCTGTCATCACTGCTGACACCGGTGGCGGTCATGCCCACGAGGTTGTTGCGTGCCAGGCAACCGCTGCCGGACAGCAGTAGATAGCCTTGACGGAGCGCGAAGCCGAGCACGGAAGTACTGGCGCCACTCAGTGTCACGACGGTATTGCCCGCCGTGAGCTGCACTTCGGGACGCGGAAACGTCGGCAGCGAAATGGCATCGACGCCAACGATCCCACCCGTGCCGAGTGAGCCCGCGTTGGTGTTGCCCACGTTCACGGTCTGCGTCGTGGCGTCGACGCGGGTGCCGGTGCCCGCGACGTTGGGCAGCGCGGTGCTCAACGCGATGATGGCGACGCCGCTCGGCAGCTGGTTGGCGTAGGTGTTGTTCTGGCCGGCGTTGCTCGCGCCGTTCGGAATCATGAAAATGCTCGACTCGGATCCGCTTGGCAGGAACGAAGTCGAGCCGTCGATCTGGCCGCTGCCCGACTGGCTCAGCGAACCTTCTCCGCCCAGCGCATTCGAATTGATGACGAACTGGCGCAACGTTCCCTGGCATGGATAGCTCGAGCTGGCGGCGGTACAGACGGCAGCATCCACCGTGTTGACCACGGTATCGAAGTTGAAACCGAAATCGATGCCGGTGATCGTCGAACCGGCGGCGGCCGGCGTCGCCGTGGTGATGGACTGCGGCACGCGCGAGCCCGCGGTCAGCGTCGAGTAGTTGGCCGCTCCGGGATTCACGACCGCATCGCTCGAACCTGGAACCTCGCCGCCCACATGGTCAGTCACACTGACGGCGGCGCCAGTGCCAGCGTTGGTTCGATAGGTCTGAACGGGAACGCAGGTGGTGCACGCGGCCCCGCCGGTGCGCGCCGATCGCACGGTGCCGTTCACCACGCGCACGCGCATCGACACCGCGGTAGCGCCGGACGTGAGGGAGTAGGCGCCGCTGGCGTTGGTGGTTGTCGTGGCGATGAACGCGCCATCACTGACGCGATACAACTCCACCGTGACGTTCTGCAGCGCCGTGCCACCGGACGCGAGCAACGTGCGGCCCGCGCCGCCGCCGTAGTTCGCGTCCTCGAATACCGTGCCGTTGAAGGTTGCGCCGTGCGCGAGCCCGGAGCCCAGAAGGGCGAGCACGGCAAGCAGGCGAAGCCTGGGCACCCGCGACTCCTTATTCATGGGTGGCAGTGTACTGAGGGAGCGCTCGGGCTTTCCCCTAGTGGATCACAGTTCTGCGACACCAATGAAAAAGGCGCGGCAGCTTTCGCTGCCGCGCCTTCGGTGGGTTGTTTGGTTGTCGAACTACTTCACAATTTCCAGCAGATCCACGTCGAACACCAGCGTCGACTGCGGCGGGATGGTCGGTGGTGAACCGTTCGCGCCATAGGCCAGGTTTGCCGGGCAGGTGAACTGCGCGGAGCCACCCACCTTCATGGTCTGAACGCCTTCGGTCCAGCAGGCGATGACGCCGTTCAACGGGAAGGTTGCGGGTTCGCCGCGCGCCTTCGAACTATCGAAGACCTTGCCGTCGATGAGGCGCCCTTCGTAGTGCACCTTCACCTGGTCGGTGGCGGCCGGGGACGCGCCCGTGCCTGGCTTCGTGTGCTTGATGAGCATGCCGCTCGCCGTTTTGGTAACGCCTGTTTCCTTCGACGCCTTGTCGAGGAAAGCGACGCCGGCCGCGGCGGCTTTCTCGGAGACGACCGCCATGCGGGCTTTCTGCAGCTCCTGCACTTTCGGAATATATTCTTCGGGATTGACGGTGCCCTTGACGCCGCCGACGCCATCGGCGATGCCCTTCTGCACCTGCGCCAGTTCTTCGGGCGTCAGGCTGAAGGTGCCGAGCGATTGGCTCATCAACATGCCAAGCGCATAGAGCGTCTTCTGTTCTTCGGTCATCGGGGCTTGTTCCTTCGCCTTGGATTTGGCCGCATCTGCGGTGCAAACGGTGAGGGACAGGGTGCAGAGCAGCGCCGCAAGGGCAGTTAGCTTTTTCATAGGGCGCAGAGAATAACGTGCCAGAAGGCCTGCGCACAGGTTTTTTGTGAATTACGGCCTCTTCTCCCACACCTCGAATGACATGGCATAGGCATGACGCTCATCGGCGTCATGAGCCTCTGATTCGATCCGCCGCCATTCCTCGCCCAACGCCGGCCATTTCACGTCCCCGGCAACGTTTCCGTGCACCCGCGTCAGGTGCACTCGTGCGGCGCCTGGCAGGAACAGGTGAAAGAGTTCCGCGCCGCCGATGACCATGATCTCGGGCTGATCCGCTGCCGCCTGAATGGCGGCACCGACGTCGTGCACCACGGTGATGCCGTCGCCGCGGTAGTTAGTATCGCGCGTCACGACGATGTTCTGCCGGCCGGGCAGCGGCTTGCCGATGGATTCGAATGTCTTGCGGCCCATGACGATGGGCTTGCCGAGCGTCAGTCGCTTGAATCGCTTGAGGTCGTCGGGCAGATGCCAGGGCAAGGCGTTCTCGCGGCCGATCACGCCGTTGTCGGCGACCGCCACTATCAACGTGACCGTGGCAGCGCTCAGACGAAACCCTCGAGTGGGCGGCGGCGGAACCAACCGGTGAAGCTCATGCGCTCGCGCCGCGCCGGCAACACTTCGTGCTCGAACCGGTCCGACAGAAACGCGACCAGCCGGCCACCCTGCGGCAGCACATCCACGCTGGCGCCTCCACCGGTGTACAGGCGCAGCTGACCGCCGTCCTCCTCCACCCATCCGTCGTTGAGGTACAGCGCGGCGGAAATGGCGCGCACGTCGCTGCCCACGAGCCGGTCGAAATGCCGCGCATATCCCGCGCCGCGCGGATACAGCGCGAAGTGGCCCTGAAAATCCTCGAGGCCCGTCATGAGAGCGCGATTGAGCGCGGCACGCAGTTCATCGAGGCGCGCCAGCACGCGTTGCTCGGCGTCGCGCTCGGGTTGTTGCAGCCAGGAGATGAAATCGCCGCGCACTTCCGGAACTTGCTGCTCCTTGTCGCCGCGCCCGACACGCGCCGGACGCAAGGCGCCCGCATGGTGCAACTCGACGCAACGCTCACGCAGCTCGGACAGGAGCTTCGCGTCGACGAAATCGTCAGCCGTGCCGAAGCCGCGCTCGGCCAGCTGATCGATCAGGCGCGCCGGCGTGGCCGTTCTCCGCGACGCGACGCTTCTGCGCGACGACTCTTGCGCGCCGGGACCGCCTTGCGCCGTGTGGCAGCCGGCTTGGCCTTTTTCTTTTTCGGCGCGGCCTCCAGCATGGAGCCCCGGCACTTCGCCGAACCGCAACGGCAGGCGTAGATCTCGTCGACATTGGGCGGGTCTTCCTTGTCGCGCCCGATTTCGTAGTCGTAACCCAGCTCTTCGCCCGGCGCGATGGCGCGCAACGCGTCGATGAACACGCGGCGGTTCTCGATGACCGACGTGCAATTGCCGGTGCAGTGGTGATTGATGAAGCGCGCGTCGCTGCCGTTCACGGCCGCGTCGATCACGGTGTTCCGGTCGACGATGAACAGGAAGGTGTGATTGTCGTTCTCGTCATGATCTTCGTAGCGCGCATCCGCGGCGGCGTGCGAAACGCGGTCGCCGAGATATTCGAAAATACGTGTGCCCTTGGCGATGTTGGCGACGGCGAACACGCCGCGGCCATGCACGTCGGAGTTGCGCACTTCGACGAGCGGCGAGGTCGGGATCGGCGGACCGCCGCGCTTGGGCTGCGACTGGTCGAACGGCTTGCGCTTCTTCTTTCTCTTCATACTGCGACAGGTGCCTTGATGGCCGGGTGGTGTTGGTAGTTCACGATCTGAAAGTCTTCGAAGGTGTAGTCGAAAATGGTCGGCGGACGGCGCGCGATCACGAGTTTTGGCAGCGTGAGCGGCACGCGCGACAACTGCTCGTCGGCTTCCTTGAGATGGTTCAAGTACAGATGGCAGTCGCCACCGGTCCAGATGAACTCGCCCACTTCGAGGTCGCATTGCTGCGCGAGCATGTGGGTGAGCAACGCATACGAGGCGACGTTAAATGGCACGCCGAGAAAAATGTCCGCACTGCGTTGGTAGAGCTGGCAACTCAGGCGCCTGTCCGACACGTAGAACTGAAAGAACGCGTGGCAGGGCATGAGCTTCATCTGCTCGAGCTCGCCGACGTTCCAGGCGCTGACGATGATGCGCCGTGAATCCGGATTGGTGCGCAGCTGGTCGACGACCTGGGAGATCTGATCGATCTGCCGCCCATCGCGCGTGGGCCAGGAGCGCCACTGTTTGCCATACACCGGGCCGAGCTCGCCATTCTTGTCGGCCCATTCGTCCCAGATGGTGACGCCGTGCTCGCGCAGATATTTCGTGTTGGTCTCGCCGCGCAGGAACCACAGGAGCTCGTAGGCGATGGACTTGAAATGCACGCGCTTGGTGGTGACCAGCGGAAATCCGCCGGCGAGATCGAAGCGCATCTGGTGACCGAACACGGACAACGTGCCGGTGCCGGTACGGTCGGCCTTGGCGGCACCGTTCTTGCGGACGTGCCGCAGAAAATCGAGGAACGGTTTCATTTCAGGCCGGAACCGCGGCGACGTTCCCTGAAGTCTGGCGACGGCGATACGCCATGAACACGAGCGTGGCGCCGACGAGCAGCATGGGCAGGGACAGCAGCATGCCCATCGTGAACCAGTGATCGAGCAAATAGCCGCCGCTGCTCTCATTCAGATGCTTGTCGGGCAGGCGCCAGAACTCGACAGTGATGCGCGCCAGCGAGTACATGATGAGGAACAGTCCCGTTGGCGCCAGGCGCGGCCGGGGTTTCGACGTGAACCACCACAGCACCAGGAACACCAACACGCCCTCGAGCGCAGCTTCGTACAGTTGCGTGGCATGGCGCTTTTCGCCGTTGACGATGAATGCCCAGGGCACGTCGGTGGGTTTGCCCCACAGCTCGCCGTTGATGAAGTTGCCGATGCGCACCGCACAGATGCCGATGCCTGGCAGCGGCGCGGCGAAGTCGAAGACGTCGGCAATCCGGCGCTTGCGCCGGACGGCGAAGATCGCGAAGGCGATGAGCACACCTAACAATCCGCCGTGGAACGACATGCCGCCGTCCCACACCTTGATGGGGTACCAGGGATCCTCGGCGGTCCAGAACGACAGGCCGTAGAATAAAACGTAACCCAGACGGCCACCGAGGATGGTGCCGAGCATGCCGAAGAACATGAAGTCGTCGATGTCGGCGGCCTTCCATGTGGAGCCGGGCTTGTTGGCGCGCACGCGCCCGAGCCACCAGGCGGCGGCGAATGCCACCAGGTACATGATTCCGTACCAATGCACCTTCAGCGAGACGGTACCGAAATACCAGATATCGAACGGGCCGACTTCAAACGCAATTTTTTGAAAACTGGGATACGGAATCATGGGGTCGTATTTTAGTTATTCGCGCGTCACGCGGCAGAAAAATGATTTCAGGTAGCGGGTTTCGGGAATTGCCGGGTGCACGGGGTGGTCCGGCGACTGTCCGCCCTGCTCCAATATCTGCACGAACCGGCTTGAGTGGCGCGCCGCGGTCTGTATCGAGCTCACCAGGTCGTCCGCAGCCATGTGGTACGAGCACGAACAGGTTACCAGCAGGCCGTCGCGATCGATGAGTGGCAGAGCAAGCTGATTCAGCTTGCGATATGCGGCCGCCGCTTGCGGCGCGTCTTTTTTGCGTTTGGCGAAAGCGGGCGGATCGAGGATCACCACGTCGAAACGCGCCGCCGAATCCTGCAGCGCCTTCAAGGCATCGAAGGCGTCGTCCTTGATGGCCTCGATAGCCACGCCATTCGCGGCGGCATTGCGCGCCGCATATTCGAGCGCGGTTGCCGAAGAATCGACACAAGTGGCGCTGGTGGCGCCGCCCTTGAGCGCGGTCACGGCCCAGGCTCCCACGTAGCTGCACACGTCGAGCACGCGGGCGCCTTGGGTAAGATAACGGCGCAGCCGTTCGCGATTGGCGGTCTGGTCGTAGAACCAGCCGGTCTTCTGTCCGTCGGCCAGTGGCGCGACGAAGTCGACGCCCTGTTCGCGCACGGAAATTTCCGCGGGAATTTCGCCGCTCCCCGCAAGCTGCACACTGCGCTCGAGACCTTCCAGCTCGCGTGCCCCGGAATCGTTTTTCCAGACGATGGTGACGGCGGACATCACCTTGAGTACCGCGGCTTCGACCTCGGCGCGCAGCCGATCGATGCCGGCCGTTCCGCTTTGCGCCACCACCACGTCACCGTAGCGGTCGAGCACCAGGCCCGGCAGCCCATCGGACTCGCCGTAGACCAGGCGATAAAATGGTTCGCGATAGAGCCGTTCACGCAGCGCCAGCGCGACGCGCAGCCGATGCACGAGCAGCGACGCGTCGAGTGGATAGGAAGCATCGCGGCCGACGATACGGGCGGCTATCAACGTACGCGGGTTGACGTAGGCGTGCCCCAGGAACTGGTCGCGGTCGGAATGTACCTGCACGGTGGCGCCGGGTTCGAACTGGGTCAGTGGGGTGGCAACGGTGTCGACCTCATTGCTGAAGATCCACAGGTGGCCGGCGCGCAGGCGGCGGTCTTCGCCGCGCTTGAGTTTGAGGACGGGGATAGTCACGGGCTGTATTCTACCGGTCCATGGACGGACCCCAGAAAAACATGAGCAACAACCGATTGGCTCGTGAAACGAGCCCCTACCTCAAGCAGCACGCGGCGAATCCCGTGGACTGGTATCCCTGGGGCAAGGAAGCCTTCGACGCGGCTCGCGCCAGCGGCAAGCCGGTGCTGCTCTCGATCGGCTACTCGGCCTGCCATTGGTGCCACGTCATGGCCCATGAATCGTTCGAGGATTCGGCCACCGCATCGCTCATGAATGAGCGCTACGTGAACATCAAGGTGGATCGCGAAGAACGACCCGACATCGACAAGATCTACCAGTTCGCACACCAGGTGCTCACGCAGCGTGGCGGCGGCTGGCCGCTCACGATGTTCCTGACGCACGACGACCAGAAGCCCTTCTTCGGCGGCACCTATTTTCCCGACCAGGCGCGCTATGGAATGCCGGCGTTTTCCACGCTGCTCAAACGCGTGTCGGAGTACTACCGCGAACAACGCGATGAGCTGCGCGCGCAGAACGACACGCTCATGGACGTGTTCGGCGATCTGACGCCGATGCCGGTCGAGGGCAATGTGGTCCTCACAGCGGCGCCGCTCGATGGCGCGGTCGAGCAACTGAACGCCACCTTCGACAAGCGCTATGGCGGCTTCGGCGATGCGCCGAAGTTCCCGCATCCCGGCTCGATCGACCGGTTGATGCATCACTGGCATTCCACCGCGGTCACGCAGCAGCCCGATCTGCACGCGCTCTTCATGGCGACGCTCACGCTCACGCGCATGGGCGAAGGCGGCCTGTACGACCAACTCGGCGGCGGTTTCTCGCGTTACTCCGTCGACCAGTTCTGGATGATTCCGCACTTCGAGAAGATGCTGTACGACAACGGCGCATTGCTCGCGACCTACGCGGAAGCCGCGCTCGCGACCGGCGACGCATTGTTCAAACGCATCGCCTCCGAGACCGGCGCGTGGATGCTGCGCGAGATGCAGCACGAGAGCGGGGGCTTCTATTCGGCCTACGACGCCGACTCCGAAGGACACGAAGGCAAGTTCTACGTGTGGACCCGCACCGAAGTGCGCGCCGCGTTGACACCGCTCGAGTGGAGCGTGTTCAGCCGCCGCTTCGGCCTGGACGAAGAACCCAATTTCGAGGGTGCATGGCACGCGCACGTGTTCGTCTCGTTCGAGCAGATTGCGAAGGAACTGCAGCTTCCGCACGACCAGGTGGAAAAACACGTCGACTCCGCGCGCGCCAAACTGCTCGCCATACGCAGTCAGCGCGTCTGGCCGGGTCTCGACGACAAGCTGTTGGGCAGCTGGAACGCACTCGCGATCCGTGGTCTGGCGATTGCCGCGCGCTCGATCGACAAACCCGAGTTCGCCGCCGCCGCGGAGCGTTCGCTGGCGTTTGTCCGCGCCAGCCTGTGGCGCCCTGGTCCAGATGGGGGCGGCCGCCTGCTGGCCACGGCAAAAGACAGTGTCGCCCATCTCAACGCCTACCTCGATGACTACGCTTATCTCGCCAACGCATTGCTCGAGATGCTGCAGCTCCGCTGGCGCAACGAAGACGCGACCTGGCTGCGCGAAATCCTCGACGCCATGCTCGCGCATTTCGAAGATGCGCAGCTCGGCGGCTTCTTCTTCACGTCCGACGACCATGAGGCGCTGATCCATCGCAGCAAGAGTTTCAGCGACGACGCCATCCCCGCGGGCAACGGCATCGCCGCACGCGCGCTGATCCGCGCCGGCTACCTGCTAGGCGAAACGCGCTGGCTGAATGCCGCCGAACGCACGCTGCGCGCCTCGTGGCTCGCCATCAACCGCTTCCCGCACGGCCACATCAGTCTGCTCGAGGCACTGGCCGAATATTTGAATCCCCCCGAGATCGTGATCATTCGCGAAAACACCGCTGCCGGCGCGTGGCAGCGCGAGCTCGGCAAGCTCTACGCGCCGCACCGCATGGTGTTCTCCATTCCCGCCAATCTCGAGGGACTGGACACCGCCATTGCCGGCAAGAAAGCCGGCGGCGCGAATCGCGCTTACCTATGCCGTGGCGCCACCTGTTCGGCACCGGTGGAATCGCTCGCGGATCTGGTGCGCACCGCGCAGGCGAGAGTCTAGCGGCCCGGTGTCTTGCGGCGCTTCGCCCGGCGTGTCGAGATTTTTTTCTTCGCCACTTTCTGCCGGCCGGTGACCCGGCCCTTCGGGCGCGCCTTGGCGGCTCGCGACACGAGCGCGACCGCCACCGATTTGCGCGCCCAGCTCTGCAGAGCTTCATTGTCCTCGATGATGTCGGCGGGAACCTGGTAGTACGCCATCACGGCCTCGGGGCGTTCGGGGAACGGCATGAACCGGGGCATGTTTCGCGAAACGTAGTCGGCGGCATTGCTGCCGTCGGTCTTGAAGAACAGCGTGTCGTCGTGAATGAGGCTGAAGAACAGCTCGCCGCTATAGAGCCCCACGCCGCTGAACATGCGGCGCGAACGCAGGTCTTTGATGCCCGCGAGCTGCTCGAGGACGTAGGCGAGGAACTGAGGTTGCACGGCCATCTGGATTCAGGGTGTGCGCAGGACCCCGAGTTGTGCAAGCTCGGCGCGAAGCGCCTTGACGAGCGGCGCCGCGGTCACGGGTTCGAATGGGACCGCGGCATCCCAGTCGTACATCCACGGGTGCTGGGTCTGCATGTTCTCCGGCTCGGTGCGATAGCGCGGAATCACGTGCGCGTGCAACGCCGGCTCGACGTTGCCGAAGATCGCGTAGTTGATCCGCACCGGCGAGGTGGTGCGCAGCAGCGCGTCACCCAGCCGTGACATGTCGAGCAGGAACTGCGAGCGACGCTCGGGCGTCAGCGCATTGAGGTCGGGCACCACCGGGTCGGGCAACAACAGCAGGTAGCCCTGCACGAATTGCTGCTGACCGAACACCGCCCACCCTGACGCGCAGCGGCCGAGTACTGATTGATCGCGCCCGGCGCGCGCATCGTTCACACGGCGATGAATCACGGTCTCGCCTGGCAAGGAATTCTCTTTTGATTGTTGTTCCATACTATGTGTCACCACCGGCAAAATTCTCCCACATGAAATTCATCGTTCGACTGCTGCTCGTGAGCGCGCTCACATTTCCCGTAGTGGGCGCCCCGGCAAATGATGCGTCGGCCGCCGAGCCATTGCTATGGATGCGCGATGGAAACCTCACTTCGAGCGCGAATACGGTGCTCGGCGAGATGCGCGGCGCCGAGAAATACGGGCTGCGCGCCCGCGACTATGGCGTCGACATGCTGGTCGCGCGCGCGGCGGCGGCGGGCGCCGACGCCGATGCCTGGCGCACGCTCGACGCCGACATCAGCCGCGCCGTGGCGCGCTTCGTCACGCAGGTGCACAGCGGGCGCGTATCGCCGCGCGCCGTCGGACACGATCTCGACGTGCCGCACGCCGCGCTCGACAGCGCCGTTGCCGTGCACGCGCTCGCGCAGAGCCAGCAGCCGCTGGCCGTGCTCTCCGACTACGAGCCGGCATTCCATCACTACGAGCTGCTGCGCGCTGCGCTGGCGCGGTATCGGGCGTTGGCGGCGCAAGGAGACGGCGCACCGCTGCCGCCATCGGGCCGACCCAGCGTCAAGCCGGGCGAGATGTATGCAGGCATGACCGGGCTGCGCGCCCGCCTGGCGCAAGTCGGGGATCTGGAAAAATCCGCGTTGACCAGCCAATCCGGCAGCTTGTTAGACGCCGTCACCTCGATGGCGCTGGTGCGCTTCCAGGTGCGCCATCGGCTCGACGTCGACGGCGCGCTCGGACGGGCCACGATCGACGCGCTCAACGTGCCGCTTGGGCTTCGCGTACGCCAGATCGAGTTCGCGCTCGAACGCTCGCGCTGGCTGCCGCCGCGCCTCGCGAGCCCGCCAATCATCGTGAACATCCCGCAGTTCGAACTGTTCGCGTTCCGCACCACCGAGGATCGCGAGGCCGACATCCTCATCATGGACGTGGTGGTGGGCAAGGTCTTCCCGCAGAACAATACGCCGGTGTTTGTCGCGGACCTGAAGCAGGTCGTGTTGCGGCCGTATTGGGACGTGCCGCGCAGCATCGTGCTCGGCGAGCTGCTGCCGAAGATCCAGGCGAATCCGAACTGGGTCGCCGGCAACGATTTCGAGATCGTGCGCGGCCAGGGCGACGACGGCGCGGTGGTGCCGCAGAGCGCGGACAGTGTCGCAGCGCTTGCATCCGGTGCGCTGCGCCTGCGCCAGAAGCCCGGGCCCCGCAACGCGCTCGGCGACGCCAAGTTCCTGTTCCCGAATCGCTACAACGTCTATCTACACGACACGCCGTCGCAGGGTGCGTTCGCGCAGGCGAGCCGCGCCGCCAGTCATGGGTGCGTGCGCGTGGTCGATCCGCCAGCGCTGGCGCGCCACGTGCTGCGCAACAACCCGGAGTGGACCGCCGCGCGCATCGAAGCCGCGATGAGCGCCGACACCGGCACACGCATCACGCTCGCGCAACCCATACGCGTGTTCCTCATCTACGCCACTGCGCTGGCGCTCGAGGACGGCCGCGTGCTGTTCTTCGAGGACATCTATCACCACGACGAGAAGCTCGCCAAGGTGTGGTGAATGGGGAAACTACCCCACCCAGGTGCGGAACGAGCCGGTGTCGAGGTGCACGAAGTCCGAACGCTCGTAGTACCCGACGCCGCCCTTCTTCACCGCGAGCGCCAGATCGCGCAACGTGGCGCAGGAACAATTCTTCAGCCGGACATCGATGGCCCGTCCTTCCATATGCAGCGACTTCTTCGCCACGCCGCTGCCCGGCCGCGACGACATCTTGTCGTTGCTCTCAGGTGAACGATAGCCGGAGATGATTTCGTAGCTGCACCGGCAACCCGCCGACTGCGCAAGCTCGTGAAGCTGGTCGTACAACCGCGGATCCATGTCGTGGCTTTCATCATTGCGATGATCGCGCAGCAGGTTCTTCAGGCTGGCGAGCGCCGTCGCGTCGTAATCCTCGCCGCGCCTGTACACCACGCTGACGGTCTCGTGGGTGTGCGTGTTGAAGAGCTCAATGGAGCGCTCGGCAGGTTTCGCCGCCTCGACGGCCGCATCCTGTGCCACACCCAGGCGCGCGAATGACAACCCGGCGCCGCCAGCGAGCAGGCTCTTGATCCAGTGCCGACGAGTGAAGCTGCGAATCACGGCTTTGCGATCCCTATAAAAAGGTAATACGGCGAGGCGCACAGCCCGCCACTATGTCGACGGCGGCGTTGGCGCGGCCTTGATCACGAAGAAGGTTCCTTCGTAGGCCGAATCCGGAATGGGCTGCACGCGTCCTTGGGCATCGACCGGCGGATTGGGCGAAAGCGTGCGCAGCGAGACGCCATAGACATCGAACAGCGCGCTCGAGGGGAGCGCCGGATCCGTGTTGAGCTTGACCAGTACTGCGCCGCGCGGCGTGATGGCTCTAACTACTACACGCGCGTTGCCGACCACCGGACACTGAGCCGGATCCGGGCAGCGCGAATCTTCCTCGACGTCGACGAACTCGATGGCCACACCTTCCGCGAGGTTGATCGTCTCACCGAAGCCGACGACATAGTCATTCCAGAGCGGCGGATAGTCGATGTAGTTTTGCGGATCGGGGGCGTCTTTTCCTCCCCCACAGGCAGCCATCAGCAGTGAAAGCGGCAATATGACGGCGGTGCGCATGGACAGCATATTGCGCCCGCGCAAACAATCCCAGCAAGGCTCAAAACGGAAGCGGAATCACAGAGCCGGTGTCCCCGGGCGTGCGATTGACGGAAACCACCGTCGCCTTAGGGAAGAAGTTGAATTCGGAGGCGCTCGCCCACGTGTAGGCGCCCATCGCCCGCCCGACCACCAGGTCGCCCGCCTTCAACGCCGGCAACATGAGGTTTTCGGCGATCACATCGATGCTGTCGCAGGTGGGTCCGGCGAGCACCGAGGGGAACTTCTCGTCGCTCTGTCGCAGCGACTCGACCGGATATTTCGCGTGGTCGAAGAGCTGCCCGCTGTAGGAACCGTACAGGCCATCGTCGAGGTAATACCACCAGTGGCCCTCGCGCCGTGCCCGGCCCATGACCGACGACACGCCGATGGCGGAGGGACCGGAAATGTATCTCCCCGGCTCGGCGATGATGCGCAGCTTCTTCGGCAACCCGGCGAGCGCGGCGCGGATGGGCGCGCAGAAGCGGCCGATGTCAGCGACCTTTTGCGAGTATTCGATGGGAAAGCCGCCACCGATGTCGAGCGTGTCGAGCACGCCTAACTTCTCGCGCTTGGCCGAGGCGATCAGCTTGCCGCAGGCCTCGATGGCCTCGACGTGCTTGCCGGCGTCCGCCGCCTGCGAACCCACGTGGAATGACAGCCCGCGCACCGGAATGGCGAGCTTGCGCGCCAGGCGGGCGAGCTCGATGAGATCTTCGGGATCCACGCCGAACTTGCGCGACAGATCGCACACAGCACCCGGCGAGCGGAACGATACGCGCAGCAGCAGCTCGCACTGATCGCGATACGGCTCGAACTTGCGCACTTCGTCCGGGTTGTCGGCGACGAAGATCCTGACCCCCAGGTGCAGCGCGTTGCGGATGTCGATGTCGCGCTTGATGGGATGCGTATGGATGCAGCGCGCCGGGTCGATACCGAGCTGCGTGACGAGCTGCGTTTCGCCGGTGGTCGCCAGGTCTAACCATCCGCCCAGCTCGACGATGGTCTGCACCACGGCCGGATGCGGCAGCGGCTTTAGGGCGTAATGCAGATCCACTCCCGGCAGCGCCTTGTGCAGCTTGCGGTACTGCTCGCGCACACGCTGGCAGTCGACGATGAGCAGAGGCGAGCCGAACTCCGCCACCAGCCGTTTGATTTCCGTCGCGGTGAACGGATCGATGTACGAACGGGTGGTGCGCGGCTTGCGCGTGCGGGTTGACAAGGCTTGCGCTCCGGGGCGGAAAAGGGGCGAATTGTAGGCGCGCGGGGTGGCCGTGTCATGGCAAAACACGACTCTGTACCGGGCCGCTGACGAGGGTGTTTTGCTAAAGTGCGCCCCGTCCATGAAACCCCTCGCCCCCGACAGCTCCCCCGCCGGAGAACTGCAGACCCTGCTTGCCTCGCGCGTGGCGCTGGTGGTCGTCGAAAGCCGCGAAGAAGTGCGCGTCATCGAGCTGGTGCGCGAGGCCTCGCTCAAGGCTCAGCGCGGCAAGAACTGGGGCGTGTTTCAGTGGACCGTCACCGAAGGGCTGCTGCGCGTCGATGTGGATCTCGGCGGATCGCAGAAGACGCTGGCGCAGCCAGATCAACTGTTGAAGCACATCAGGGCCACCACCATGGCCGGCATCTACGTGCTGCTCGATTTCCACCCGTATCTCGACAACCCGATGTTCGTGCGCACGCTCAAGGACATCGCGCACGACTACAGCAAGTGCGCGCGCACCATCGTGCTCATCAGCCACGAGATCAAGCTGCCACAGGAACTCGACCATCTCGCCGCGCGCTTCACGCTGCGCATGCCCGACAAGGTGGAGCGGCAAGCCATCGTCATGAAGATGGCGCGCGAATGGGCGCAGGGCACGGGTGGCATGCCGCGCGTCGACCTGAAGGTGGTCGAGAAACTCGTCGACAACCTCGCCGGCCTGCCGCTGCACGACTGCGAACGGCTCACGCGCCAGGCCATTTTCAACGACGGCGCGCTCACCGAAGACGACCTCACTCCGATGATGACCGCGAAGTATCAGCTGCTGAATCGCGGCGGCACGCTGTCATTCGAGCCAGACACGGCGCGCTTCGCCGAGGTCGGCGGCATGAGAAATCTGCGGCGCTGGATACTGCAGCGCAAGGCGGCCTTCGACGGCAGCGCGCCCGAGCTCGACGCGCCCAAGGGCGTGTTGTTGTTAGGCGTGCAGGGTTGCGGCAAGAGCCTGGCGGCGCGCGCCGCTGCCGGTGTGCTCGGTGTTCCACTGGTGCGGCTCGACTTCGGCGCAATCTTCTCGAAGTGGCACGGCGAATCGGAGAAGAACCTGCGCGAGTCGCTGGAGTCGGCCGAAGCGCTGGCGCCCTGCGTCCTGTGGCTCGATGAAATCGAGAAGGCGCTCGCGACCGGCGACAGTGACGGTGGTACTTCGCGGCGTGTACTGGGCTCATTCCTCACGTGGTTGTCGGAGCAGCGCGCGCGCGTGTTCATCGTGGCCACGGCCAACGACATCACCGCGTTGCCCCCCGAGCTCGTGCGCAAGGGACGATTCGACGAGATTTTCTTCGTCGACCTGCCCTCGCCCGCGGCGCGCCTGGAAATTTTCGGAATTCATTGCAAGAAACGCGCGGTGACGCTGTCGGAAGCAGACATGAAGTCGCTGGCCGCGCGTACGGAAGGTTTCTCGGGCGCCGAGATCGAGCAGGCGGTGGTATCGGCGCTATATACCGCGCACGCTGGCCAGAAAATGGTCGATGCCCGGATGATCGCCACCGAACTCGAAGCGACGAAACCCTTGTCGGTGGTGCTCGGCGAGAAGATCCACGAGCTGCGCGAGTGGGCGGCGGGACGCACGGTCCCCGCCGACTAATGGGGTCTGACCCCATTTACCATTTACTTCGGCAACGCGCCGTTGCCGTCCACCTTCGACAGGACGTTCGCGTCGCCCAGGAACTTCGGCAGATCGAGCCCCGCCATTGCCGCCACATCGTGCAGCGGCGGCAGGCTCTTCACCATGCCGGCCAGGAAATTCGCCGTGGTCGTGCCGCCATTGCCATTGCCGTTGGCGCTGGAGCCGGAATCCCACACCGTGACCTTGTCGATCTTGATGGCCTTGATGGCTTCGACCTGCATCGCCACGAGATGCTCGAGCTTCTCGGTGAGCAGCAGCGTGGCGGCGGCCCGAGCGTCGTTGTTGGCACTCGCCACCAGTGCTTGATAACCCTGCGCCTTCGCCTCCAGCACCTGGCGAATGCCCTTGGCCTCTGCTTCGTACTTGAGCAGCGTGGCATCCGCGACACCCTGTGCCTCGCGACGGGTTTTCTCGGCCTCGGCTTCGGCGGCGATGGTGATCTTGGTCTTCTCGACCTGCGACCGCACCACTTCCGCTGCCGTCAAACGCTGCAGCTCCGCTTTCGCCTGTGCGCGCTGAATTTCCGCCTCGGCATCGAATTGCGCGACCTGGCCGCGCTGTGCGGCCTGCGCTGACTGCACGAACAGTTCTGCATTCGACTGCGCGATCAGCGCCTTCGCGCGGTTTTCACCGGCGATGGCCTCGGCTTCCTGCGATTCGACGTAGACGCGCTTTTCGGCCTCGGCGCGCTTCTGTCCCTGCACCGAGGTGGCTTCGTTCTGCGCCACCTTGATCTGGATATCGCGGTTGGCCTCGGCTTCGCCAATCGTGGCCAGTGCTTCCTGCTGCTGCACGTAGACGCGCCGGTCGGCCTCGGCCTGCTTCTTGCCTTTCTCCGACTCGGCGACGTTCTGCGCGACCTTGATGGTTCGCTCGCGCACCTGCTCGGATTCGCCCACCGAGCCCTTGCGATCCTGGTCGGAGACATCGACCTTGGCCTGGTTGATCGCTTCGGACGCCGCCTTCTTGCCGATGCTCTCGATGTATCCGGACTCGTCGGTGATGTCGGTGATATTCACGTTGATCAGATAGAGGCCGATCTTGTTGAGCTCGGGCGCGACGTTGCGGCGAATCGCGTCGAGGAATTTTTCGCGATCCTGGTTGATCTGTTCGATCGTCAACGACGCGACCGTGAGACGCAGCTGACCGAAGATGATTTCGCGCGCCATGCTCTCGACGTCATCTTGCGGAAGATTCAGCAGCCGCTCGGCCGCGTTGTTCATGATCGATTCTTCGGTGCTCACACCCACCGTGAACGTGCTCGGCACGTTGACGCGGATGTTCTGCAGGGACAGTGCCTTGGTGAGCGGAATCGGGATCGTGAGCGGTGTCAGGCTCATGTACGTGTAGTCCTGGATCAGCGGCCAGATGAAGGCGCCGCCACCATGAATACACAGGGCCGACTGGCCTTTGCCCACCTTGCCGTATACCACCAGGATCTTGTCGGACGGGCAGCGCTTGTATCGCGTGGCGAGGAACGTGATGGTGATGAATACGACAATGATGAGCGACACCACCGGCAGGAATGCGACTGTGAGATCCATGCGAGACCCTCCGCGCGCGAACGCGCGTGAACAACTATTGAATCAACGACCGACGGGTGCGACGACGAGCGTGTTTGCCGACACGCCCTGAACGCGAATGGCGGTGCCGGTCGGCAGCGTCGCCCCGTCGGATGACACCGCTTCGAATTCGCGCAATCGATTGGCGAAATTGATCTGCACGCTGCCGCCGTCTTTGCCGACCGTGAGATACACCGAGCCTTCGCTGCCGACGGCGGCATCGAGACTCAGCGTGCCGCTCGACTGCAGGCCCAGCATCGACCGGAAAATCTTGTGGATGATCCACATGGAGAGGATGCCGGCGGCGAGCGCTGCCAGCAGCGCGGTGACCATGCCGAACGCGGCGTTGTGGTACAGCGAGTACCCCACGACTCCGAACATGGCGAAGAACGATGAGATGCCCTGGATCGTCAGCGCCTGGAAGCCGCCATCGCTGTCGGCATGTGGCGCGTCCAGGCCGCCATGATGATCGAGTCCGGCGACCATGAGAATGAGTCTGAAGAGCAGGATGAGCCCGCCGACGATGGCAGCCAGCAGGAACATCTGTTCGACGCCGCTGTGCGAAGCAAACCACTCAGTCATGGCCGCATCCCCCGCCGGATGTTTTGTTTGGTTGTACCGGCAGTGGAGACTATAGCGGGGATTTCAAGAAGAAAAACGAAAACTGCTGACGGTGATTCCGCCGAGAAAATCCTTCTCGTGATATGTCAGCTCCGTCAGGTCGTCGCCGGCCGCGCCCACCGCCACCATGAGCGGCAGCAGATGTTCTTCGCGTGGGTGTGCCGCCCGTGCGGACGGCGCGGACTCCCATGCGGCCAGTAGTTTGGCGCGATCGGCGGCACTGCCGCCCAGCAACGCGCCATTCAGCCAGGCGTCGAATTCCCGTGATGGCTGGTAGGCGCGCGGACTGAAGAACTGACGTAAGTTGTGATAGGTCAAGCCGCTGCCGACGATCAGCACGCCTTCGTCGCGCAGCGGCGCGATGGCGCGGCCCATGGCGAGGTGCGTCGCCGGATCCAGTCCCGTTTTCAACGATAACTGCACCACCGGCACCGTGGCGTCCGGATAGATGACGTGGAGCGGCGTGAAGGCGCCGTGATCGAAACCGCGCTCCGCATCGAGTGCCGCCGGCAAGCCCGCGGACTCGATCATCGTTTTGACGCGCGTCGCCAGTGCGGGGGCGCCGGGCGCGTCGTAATGGATGTGATAGGTGTAGTCGGGAAAGCCGCCGTAGTCGTAGAGCATCGGCGGCTTGGGATTCGAGGTGAGAGTGAACGCGTCCTCCTCCCAGTGCGCGGAAACCATGAGCACCGCTTTCGGCACGGCACCGATCTGCCGCGGCATGTCGCCCAGCGCCGCTTCGAGCTTCGCGTACGGTGCGCGCGAGGCGGCGTCCATGTACGACCACGGACCGCCGCCATGGGAGATGAAATACACCGGAAGTCGCTGACGCTCCATTTGCCGCGCAGTGTACGCTCGACCCGCGACGTAGTGAGGGGGAGCAATGCCGCATCGTCAGACCATATTCATCGCCGGCCTGGCCACGTTGTTGATGGCCGCGACAGCGGAGGCTGCCAGCGCACTCGTTGAGTACAACGCTTCCTCGGCGCCGATTGCGTTCGCCGCGCAGGACGTCGAGAGCGCCCTCCTCGCTCGCAATTACAAAATCGAACGTCACGACGCGCGGCACGCTGTCAGCACGGTCGGGAATCACGACCTCGTCGTAAGGTTCGCGCTGGTCGACCGGTCCGACGACGCGGAATTCGCGCGACTCGCGCCCGAGGGCTTCGTGCTACGAATTTTGAAAGTCGAAAGTCAGCGCGAACTGGTGGTCGCGGCAGTGGATGCCGGCGGCGCCATGTACGGCGGGCTCGAACTGGCGGAACAGATTCGAACTCGCGGCGTCGACGGCGTGGTCGAAACGCGCCGCAATCCGTACATGCCGATGCGCGGCACCAAGTTCAACATTCCGCTCGATCTGCGCACGCCGAGCTACACCGACATGAGCGACTCCGCGCAGGCCAACATCGCCACGGTGTGGGACTTCGACTTCTGGCGCGCCTATCTCGATGCGTTGGCGCGCGACCGCTACAACTATGTATCGCTGTGGAATCTGCACCCGTTCCCGTCGATGGTGAAGGTGCCGGAATATCCCGAAGTGGCGCTTGCCGACGTATGGCGCTCGAAAATCAAATTCGCCGAAGACTACGCCACCAACGCCACGGGGCTGGTCACGCCCGCGATGCTGGCCAGCAAGGAAGTAGTACGCCGGCTCACCATCGAACAGAAAATCGCGTTCTGGCGCCGCGTGATGGAATACGCGCGCGACCGCAATATCGACTTCTACGTCATGACCTGGAACGTCTTCACCTATGGCGTCGACGGCAAGTACGGCATCACGGACGCCGTCGACAATCCGAAGACCATCGACTACTTCCGCGCCAGCGTGCGTGCAATGTTCCGCACCTATCCGCTGCTGCGGGGCATCGGTCTCACTACCGGCGAGAACATGCCCGAGGCGAGCTTCGAGGCCAAGGAGAAATGGGCGTTCGCCACCTATGGCCAGGGCGTGCTCGACGCCGCGCGCACCGAGCCTACGCGCCAGTTCCGGTTGATCCATCGTCAGCATCAATCACGCGCGCAGGACATCGCCGCCACTTTCCAGCCGGTCATCGCGCAACCCAACGTCGATTTCGTTTTCAGCTTCAAGTACGCGCAGGCGCACGTGCTCTCATCGACCACGCAAACGTTCCATCACGGCTATCTCGAATCACTGGGCGACCTCAAGACTCTCTGGACACTGCGCAACGACGATGCGCTGATGTTTCGCTGGGCGGCTCCGGATTTCGTGCGCGAGTTCGTGCAAAACATTCCCTACGAAAGATCCCAGGGCTACTACTACGGCTCCGACATGTGGGTCTGGGGCCGGGAGTTTCTCGATCGCCGCGCGCGCACCCCGCGCACGCTCGAGGTCGACAAGCACTGGCTGCATTTCCTGTTGTGGGGGCGCATGGGTTACGACCCTTCGCTCGGCAACGACCGCATCGAGGCGCTGATCGCGCAGCGCTTTCCGGGCATTGACGCGAGCAGGTTCCTGGCGGCGTGGCAGGACGCGTCGATGATCTACCCCCTCGTCACCGGCTTTCATTGGGCCGACTTCGATTTCCAGTGGTACATCGAAGCCTGCCGCAGCCGGCCAGGGCCTGCGAAAACCGCCAGCGGCTTTCACAGCGTGGAGACGTTCATCACTCAACCCGTTCATCCTGGCACGGACAACATTCCAATTCCCCAGTACGTCGCCGCCATCGCGCGCGATGGCCAGGTTCCCAAGGGCACGCCGCCGCCCGAGGTGGCGGAAAACATCGAAGCGCGCGCCAACGCCGCTCTCGCGAGCCTCGCGGCGTTCGAGCGCTCGTCGTTGTCACGCCGGAACGCCGAGTTCGCCGCCACGCTCGCAGACATCCGCGCCATGGCGCTGCTTGGCCGCTACTACGCTGCGAAGATTCGCGGCGCCACTGCACTCGCGATGTACCGCCAGAACAAACGCCCCGAAGAACAGGGTGAAGCCGTACGGGAGCTCACCTTGGCCGCGGAATTCTGGAGCGACTACACGCTGCGCACCGGCGTGCGATATCGAAATCCGCTGTGGACCAATCGGGTGGGAAACGCGGATTGGCGGCAGCTCACCGCCGAGGTCGGACATGACATAGAAATCGCCAGGGCACCATTGCGCTGAGAATCGCGGAAACAGCGCCGTGGATGGCGTTTCGCACCTGAACAACCTGAATGAACCTGAACGAAAACGTTCAGCGGACGCTCAGCTGCGGCGGCAGATACTCAATCCCGCAACGGATCGATACGGATCCGCTAAGGAGACTCAGATGAAACGCCCAGTGACCTTTGTTCTTGTCGCCTCGCTGCTGGTCAGCGCCTCGGCCTTTGCCGCCGGCACCCCGTTTGCCACCCGGCAGATCGCCGAGCGGGTCGTACGCAGCGACAACAATCGCGGCAATGATCGCAGCCACGACAACCGCGGCGGCGAAAACCGCGGCGGCGAAAACCGTGGCAACGACAACCGTGGCAACGACCATCGCGGTGGCAACACCCAGCTCAATTACAACGAGCACGATCGTGGCAATCATGCGCCACCGAGCTACAGCAGACCTCCCGACCGTCGCAATGATCACCATGACAATGATCGCCGTGACTGGAACGATCATCGCAATGACAACAATCGTCATGACAATGATCGCCGTGACTGGAACGATCATCGCAATGACAACAACCGTCATGACAACAATGGCCACAACTTCAACGGCAATCGCGGCTGGGATCGCCCGCGCAGCGACTGGTCGAACCACCCCAGCTACTGGGACAACCGCCGCCATGATCGCCGCGACTACGCGCGCTACAGATTCAACTACGGTTCCTACCGCGCGCCGTACGGCTATCACTACCGCAGTTGGAACCGTGGCGATTACCTGCCGCGCTCGTACTACAGCAGCTCGTACATCGTCTATGACTGGCGCCCGTACCGGCTCTATGAACCGCCGTATGGTTACCACTGGGTGCGCGTCGGCAACGACGTACTGCTGACCGCACTCGCCACCGGCGTCGTGCTCGATGTGCTCTACGACATCTGGTACTGACGCTAACGCCACAAAGAACCCGAGCTAGCGGGTAGTCGCCGGCGCCCTGGAATGGATTCCAGGGCGCCGATGTTTTTGGGATTTGGGGACACTCCCCATTTCCAGGAAATGGTGCCGGACCCGGCTTCAGGTCCGGCACCGTTTGCTAGGAAATGGGGAGTGTCCCCATACTGACGGCATGGCAGACAGATTCGAAGCGATCGAGATCAAGCTCGCGCACCTGGAGCAGGCGGTGACCGAGCTCAGCGACGTGGTCGCTCGTCAGCAGAAAGAGCTGGATCGCGCGCTCGCTCGCAACCAGCGGCTCATGGAAAAAATCGCTGCCATCGAATCGGAAGCCGGGGCGAGCGCCACCGCGTACGAAAAGCCGCCGCACTACTGATCTTGGGCGACGCGCTGCTCCTCTTCGAGCAGATGGCGGTAGAACCGTTCGGGGGCATTCAGGAAATCCCGCGTCAGGCGGAAATGTTCCGTCTCGCGATAGTCGACTTCACACACCTTGCCGCCGTCCAGGCTGAGCACCCGCGAGTTCGGCAACGTGAGCAGGATCGGCGAATGCGTGGCGATGACGAACTGCGCCACCTTCTTCTCCCCCAGGTCGTGAAGGATGCGTAAAAACGCCAGCTGGCGCTGAGGTGACAATGCGGCTTCCGGCTCGTCGAGGATGAACAGGCCGTCTTCGAAGTTGTGACTGAACAGCGAAAGAAATGCCTCGCCGTGCGATTGGTCATGCAGCGATTTGCCGCCGTAGGCTTCGAAAGTGCTTCCAACCTCCTCGAGGTAGGACGCGAAATCGAAAAACGTCTCGGCGCGCAGAAAAAATCCGCCGCTCACGCGCTGCCGCCACCCCATGCGCAATGCGCGGCCGAGCGCGTGGCCGTCCGCACCTTCGGCGAAGCTCTGATCGCGATGCCCGCCGCGCTGCCCGAAGCCCGCCGCCCAGGCCAGCGCTTCTAACAACGTCGATTTTCCGGCGCCGTTTTCTCCGACGAGAAACGTCACCGGAGTCGACAACCTGAGGTCGAGCGGTTCTTCGAGCAGCGGCAGAGTGAACGGATAGACGCCGGGTTGAACCTTGTCTTCCTTGAGACCAACGTGCGTCAGGAATGGACTGCCTGGGAGCGCCGAACCTTTGCCCACTGTCACCTTGCGGCGCATACGCTCAGTCGCACGACCAGCCAATGAGCTGATCCGCGCCTCACCACTCTGACTTTCATTGCCCTAGCGGCCAGCGCGCACCGACTCCACATCGAGCTGGAAAAACTGCCCGTCGAACGGCTGCGGCGCCGGCGGAATGCCGGCCACCACCAGATGTTTGTGGTTCGTGATCGCGACGTCGTTCGAGTCGTACGCGCCCATGATCACGGTGGCCCCGCCGCGAATCGGAATCGTGACCCGATAGTCGACGGGAAAGGTGTAGTGCCCCACCTTCTCTTCGTTGCGATTGAAGGTGTAAGTGGCTTCGGGATCGGAAACGTGCAGGCTGTAGAAGTTGTAGTCATTCTTGACCGGCGTGCCGCCGGTCTGGAAATGATCGAACTGGACTTCGCCACCGGTGAAGTTCTTCGGTTCCACCACGCCGCGAACGTGCAACGTCACGTTGTACGTGGTGCCCGCCTTGCCGCCGAAGGTGCGCACGATTTCGCGCTTGAGCTTCCACTGCGGATCTGCGGTCTGCAGAAGGCTCTGGTCCCAGTGACATTCGGTGTCCTGGTTGAACTTGGGGTTGGCGCAGGGCACCTCGAGCCGCAGCCCCGCGAGACTCGCGGCGGGGCCGGCACCTGGTGCCACGGAATTTCCCACGCAGGCGGCGAGCAGCGGGACCACCAACAGCATGCCTGAAAGACTTGAACCTGAATTCCTCGATCGCATGAAGCCCCCCGGTCTCTAGATAGTTAGACGCGCGCCATACTACCCGCGTCCGGACCGACTTCCCAGCCGGTTCAGCGCGTGAGCAGCGATGCGCCGGCCATCAGCACCGCGACCACCGAGGCGGCCAGCGCCGCGCGCGACAGTCTGCGGCTGGCCGCCCGCTGTGCCACGGCCTCGACGCCAGCCTGCGCCAACGCCGCAACCACTTCCTTGACCTGCGCGGCGAGCTGCGTGATTTGTTCCGCGTTGTTAGACGCCGCCGCCTGCAGCTCGGCGATCTGCTGATTGAGCAGTTCGAACTGGGCCGACGACACATCCGCCTTCTTGCGCGTGAACGCCGGATTGACGACGCCGATGATCTTGTCGAGGTTGTTCAGAACCAGGTTGCCCACCACGAGCCACGGCACTGCCATATATCCTCCTGTTTCCTGCTGTTTCTCGACGTCCAACCAGGAACTCTTCTGTTAGACAAACGTTCCGTGGCTTTCGAATGCGCCGCTGCGCAGGGGGCTTCACGGCAGGACGCTGTACCCGCCCGTCTCGGCAAACTGATCGTTGTCGCTGACCGCGCTCACGGCCGCTCCGCGACTCAGGCGATCGCGGATTGCGGTCCATTTTTCCTCGCTCGGCACATCCTGCACCAGGATCTGCTCGCAGCCGGCCTTGTCGAGCGCGCGCAGGTTCGAATACAGATCGTGTGCATAAGCGTCCGGGCGCCGCCCGGCGTTGATCCAGGTGACCGACGTATAAGTCTTGAGCGGCAGGCGCATCGCGAGCACCGCCACGCGGCGCCCACCTTCGGAAAGCTGTTCGGCGTGCTTGTCGATCTCGTCGACGGGCACGATGCTCATGGGCGTGAGCGGCGCGTAGTGCGACACCTTCGCGCCCGGCACGCGCGGCGTGGTGGCACCACCGCCGACGATGACGTCGCCCACGACTTCCTTGAGCTGCGAATAGGTGACGAAGCCCGGCCGCAGCAGCCGCACCTGCTCGCCGTCGAAACCCACGATGGTGGACTCGAGCCCGATCTGGCTCTCGCCGCCATCGAGTACCACGCGCACCGCGTCGCCGAATTCTTCGCGCACGTGTTCGGCGCGCGTCGGACTCACGCGGCCAAAACGATTCGCCGATGGCGCGGCGATTCCACCGCCGAACGCGGTGAGCAACTGTTGCGCCATGGGATGCGAAGGCACGCGGATAGCGACCGTGTCCTGGCCGCCTGTCACGACGTCATGCACGTTTTCCGAGCGCGGCAGCACCATCGTCAAAGGACCCGGCCAGAAGCGCGCCGCCAGTTTCTGTGCGTTTTCGGGCACGGCACTGGCCCAGCGATGCAGGTATTTGGGGTTGTCGAGGTGGACGATGACCGGGTGATCGGCCGGGCGTTCCTTCAACTCGAAGATGCGGCGCACTGCCGCCGGGTTTTGCGCGTTGGCGCCGAGGCCGTAGACGGTTTCGGTGGGGAACGCGACGAGTTCGCCATCACGCAAGGCGGTGACGGCGTTTTCCAGCTCTACCAGGGTTGCTCGAACGACACGGACCATGCCGCGGATTGTACAGACCACGATGTTCGAGCGTTGACATCGCGGTTTTCGCGCTGCGATTACGCCGCCGACTCGGCGGCGTTTTCCAATGTAGCCGCAGGCCTGAATAAGCATCTACTCGAGGTCTTTGCGCTCCCAGCCGTCGGCGCCACGTTTCAGCTCGTAGGTGGGCCAGTAGTGGCGATCGAGCTTGAGCGTGATGACTTCAGGCGCGTTGTTCCAGGTGATGGTACGCAAGCGTATGGCCGAACGATCCGGCCGGCCCGATACCACCTTGAGGAACTCGTCGAGGTTGGGGGTGGGAATACCGTCGACTTCGACGATGCGGCGACCGGGGAACAGACCATAACGCGTGGCCGGCGAACCGTAGGCGAAGTAGCCGACGTACACGCCTTCGGGCGGGATGCCGCGCTGCGCGATCATTGCGCGGTGTGGTGCCTGCAAGGTGGCGCCGGCCCACATGACGATGCGGTCGATGTCGTTGCCGGTGAGCGCGGCGGTCGGCACGGGCACTATCTTCTCTTCGCTGTCGCGCCACACCGTGACGTTCACTTCGGGTTTGTCGGCCACGGCGAGCTCGACTTCGCGGAAGCGTGTGACCACCTTGTCATCGATGGAAAGCAGTATGTCGCCCTGCTTCAGGCGACCGACCGCCGGGGATCCGCCCACGAGGCGCACGATGGACAGCACCTGGCGTTGATTCGGACTGGCGAGCTCGAGCTTGCGCAGCCAAGCGTCAGACAATCCGAGTCGCCGCGCGCCGGCCAGCGGCTGCGGTACGAGTTCGGCTTCGAGCGAAAACAGTGGCTGGCTGGCCTGCACGCGGCGGAGCATGTCCGACACCACGCCGATGGCCACGCCGCGATTTTCCTGCTGCAGGTCGCGGCCACTCTCCCAGGCGAAGCTGGACCAGAGCCCGACCACCGCGCCCGATGCGTCGGTGAGCGCACCGTCGAAATCAGCGGGGCCATTCACCAGCTGGATGGTTTCGAGATTGCTCTCGCGAAACTGCATGGTGCGCGACAACGGCAACTGGATGGGCGACAGAGCCGCCACCTGCGTGGCGCGCGCATTCAGTTCGCTATCCGGGGCCATGCCGACCACCCAGAGCGACTCGCCCGGCACGATCCTGCGGTCTAACAACTTGGCGCTGCGCACCGGCGTGGTGCCGACCAGCTTCGGGTCGTAGCTGACGATGGCGAGGTTGTGCAGCGGGTGCACGAACTCCACCTTGCCGGGAATTTCCAGCGTGCCGGCGAATACCACGCGCACATCGCCCATGGAAACCGGCACGGTGTTGCGATCGACCACGATCAGGCCGCGCGCGGCGTCGACCACCAGGCCGGTGCCGCGATAGTTGCGCTCGGTGATACCCGAGACCGAATACGGCATGTCGAAGCCCACGCCGACGAGTGACGCGGCCAGCGAAGCGGCACGCGGATCGTCGGGCTTGGAGAATCGCGTGCTGCCACCGGTCTCCGGCTTGGCCGCACCGAGATTCGCCAGTGGCGCGCACTGCCAGACACCGGCGGCATCATCGCGCAGACAATGATTGGCCGGGAACCAGCGCCGATCCATGCGCGCGCTACGCACACTCGAGCCGTTCGGATCATCGACGGTGGAATAGCGCACCGTGAAGCGTTCGCCGTCGGCGAGCCCGGTGACCACGGCCTCGAACGCCGCGAGATTGGGTGTGGGCTTGCCGTTGGCGCTGGAGATCACCGCGCCGCGCGGCACGCCGGCGGCGCCAAACACGTAACCGGGGTTGGCGACGTACACGCCATTCACCGCCACGTTGAAATGCCGCGCCATCTGGTACGACACGGTGTGCACCACGGTGTCACCGAACTCCAGATACGCCGAGGGCGTGATGTCATGCAGATTGCCGACGTTGAGCTTGGCGCTCACGGGTTTGCCGCCGCGCTCGAGATCGAGCTCGATCGTGCCGCCGACGGAATCGTCGGTCACCGCATCCAGCGGTTCGAACTCCGACACCAGCTTGCCATTCACGCGCACCAGCACGTCGCCGGGCTGCAGCGTGCCGTCCGCGGGACCGCCAGGCAGTACCTCGTTGACCACCAGCATGCCGGTCAGCGCGGGGAACGCCCTGCGCGCCGACTCTTCGGTTTTTTCCGCGAGTCCGAGGCGGCGCAGTTCGTCGTACGGGGTGTAGTGAAACACCACCTGCAACGCGCCGCGCGGCACGGCCTTGCCGGCCTGGATGAGTTCGAGCGCGCGCTTCACGCGCCCGAGCGGTAGATAGAAGCTGGAGGCGGCGCCGGTGGCGCCGCCGGCGTTGAGCGCGATGACGCGGCCCTGGATGTCGATGACCGGCGAGCCGGAGGAACCGCCCGAGGTACCGGAAGCCGCCTGCAGATAAAACGTGTTGAAATCGTTGTACTTGCCGATGCCGTACTCGGGCGCGTCGCGATCCAGTTTGGCGATGGTGCCGGCGAGGATGGACAGCTGTTCGCCGGCATTGTTGCCGATGACGCGGATCTCGCGGCCGATCTGCGCACCGTCGGGATACAGCGGCAGCGAGCGTGGCTTGATGAAGCGAAGTTTCTTCGGGTCGTAACGGTAAATGCCGAAGTCGTGGATGGGATCGCGGTACACCGGATAGAGCTGCACTTCCTCGCGGTTGAGAAAAGTGGCTTCCGAAGTGACCGGGCCAGGGGTCACCACGTGACGGTTGGTGAGAATGAGCCCGCGCTCGGCGTCGATGACGAAGCCGGTGGCCTGCGCGGAGGAATTCCATTCCGTGTCGAACGCGCGCGTCTGGTCGATCTCGATGGCGACCACGCTTTCTGCAACTCGCGCCAGGGTTCCGCGCCAGGCGGCGCTTTCGCCTTCAGCCTGCGGTAACGCGGCCTGGGTTGCCGTGGACTGCGCCACGACCTGCGGCGGTGCGTTCTGCCCGAACACGGGGACCGCGAAGATCAGACCGAGTACAGCCAGGCGTGGGTGCATGCGGAATCCTTTCGTGTTGTTAGGCAATCAGCGCCAGAGAACCAGAGTCCAGATCACCGCCAGCAGCAGCAGGGACGTGAGTACCGCCGCGGAACCGATGTCCTTGGCGAGACCCGACAACTTGTGGCGCTCGAGGCCGATACGATCGACCGTCGCCTCGATGGCGCTGTTGAGCAGCTCCACGATCAGCACCAGGAACATGGGCGCGATCAGCAAGACGCGCTCGACGCCATTGCGGCCTAACCACAGGCCCAGTGGAATGACCACGACGCCCAGGGCCAGTTCCTGCCGGAAAGCGGCCTCTTCCCGATAGGCGCCGACAAACCCTTTCATGCTCGCGCCGAATGCGCGGAACATACGCGTAAACCCGGTGGGTTTAAATCGGTCGCTGGTGTCGTTCATCGGGGGCCGACTCTACCAGACTGACAAGTCCTAGTTTTTTTCGGACGACGCCGCATCGGCGGCGTTTTCCGACGAGGGGCGCAGCCCCTGGGAAGGTTTCCAGGTGAGATCGAGCTGACGCGCCGCACGGACGTCGTCGAGGCGCCGCACCGTCATGGTGTGCGGTGCGGACCTGACGAGGTCAGCCTGCGTCTGGGCCTCGTTCAAGATCGCCGCCATGGCATCGATGAAGCCATCGAGAGCTTCCTTGCTCTCGGTCTCGGTGGGTTCGATGAGCAGACATTCGGGCACCAGCAACGGGAAGTAGGTGGTCGGGGCGTGAAACCCGTAGTCGAGCAGCCGCTTCGCGATGTCCATCGCCGAAACACCGAGATCGCGCTGCTGCTTCTTCGCCGTGATGATGAACTCGTGGCTGGCGCGTCGTGTCGGATACGCCGGATCGAAGCCGGCTTTCGCGAGGCGTGCCATCAGGTAGTTGGCATTGAGCGTGGCGTATTCGCCCACGCGATGCATGCCCTCGCGCCCGAGCATGCGCATATAGATGTACGCGCGCAGCAGCACGCCGGCATTGCCCATGAACGCCGAGAGACGCCCGATGGATTGCGGCAGGTCCTTTTCCGACAGCCAGCGATATTTTTCACCGTCCTTGCCCACCACTGGAATGGGCATGAAAGGCAGCAGGCGTGCGCCCACGCCCACCGCGCCCGCGCCCGGACCACCACCACCGTGCGGCGTGGAGAAGGTCTTATGCAGGTTCATGTGGATGACGTCGAAGCCCATGTCGCCGGGACGCACCTTGCCGAG
>JBDTSV010000019.1:0-6609 GCA_039930985.1 Pseudomonadota bacterium | reverse complement strand
CGCTTCCGAGCGCGCGATGCCGCCGCCGGAGCCGCCCATGGTGAACGACGGACGAATGACGCACGGGAATCCGAGACTTGGCTGGATGTCGACAGCTTGCTGCAACGTGTGTGCAACCGCGGCGCGCGGGCACTCGAGGCCGATCTCGCGCATGGCGTTGCGGAACAGTTCGCGGTCTTCGGCCATGTCGATGGCTTCACGCGAGGCTGCGATGAGTTCGACGCCGTGACGCGCGAGCACGCCTTCACGCACGAGGTCGAGCGCGGTGTTGAGCGCTGTCTGGCCGCCCATGGTGGGCAGCAGTGCGTCGGGCTGTTCCTTCTCGATGATTCGCGCAACCGTGCGCCAGTTGATGGGCTCGATGTAGATCGAGTCGGCCATCTCCGGGTCGGTCATGATGGTCGCGGGATTCGAGTTCACCAGGATTACGCGGTAACCCTCCTCGCGCAACGCCTTGCAGGCCTGGGCTCCGGAGTAATCGAACTCGCAGGCCTGGCCGATGATGATCGGGCCGGCGCCAATGATCAGGATGCTTTTTATGTCGGTACGTTTTGGCATGAATAGTTAGGCTGCTTCAGCCTTCGGCGACCTGTTTGGACGGTTTGCCGGAGGCGCGGGCGCGGAGCCTTTGCTGGAGACGCCTCAGCATGAGGTGCACGAAGCGATCGAACATCGCGCCCATTTCCTGCGGTCCCGGGCTCGCTTCCGGGTGGCCCTGGAAGCTGAACGCCGGACGATCGATGCGGGCGATGCCCTGCAGCGAGCCGTCGAACAGCGAACGGTGCGTGGCTTTGAGCGTCGACGGCAGATCGCTTTCGTCGACCGCGAACCCGTGATTCTGGCTGGTGATGAACACGTGGCCGGTTTCGAGATCCTGCACCGGATGATTCGCGCCGTGATGGCCGAACTTCATCTTCATGGTGCGAGCGCCGCTCGCAAGGCCCAGCAACTGGTGCCCCAAGCAGATGCCGAAAGTGGGCAGGTCCGCGACGACGAGCGCGCGAATGGCTTCGATGGCGTAGTCGCATGGCTCCGGATCGCCGGGGCCGTTCGACAGGAAGACGCCATCCGGATCGAGCGCCAGCACTTCTTCCGCCGTGGTCTGCGCCGGCACCACCGTCATCCGGCAGCCGCGATCGGCGAGCATGCGCAGGATGTTGCGCTTCACGCCGTAGTCGTACGCCACCACGTGCAGGCGCTGATGAGCGCGCATGACCGGACGGTTGTCCGGTTGCCAGAGCGAGCCTTCGTTCCACTGGTACTGGCGCTTGGTCGTGACGACCTTGGCGAGGTCCATGCCCTTCAGGCCGGGGAATTTCTTGGCGGCGCGCACCGCCGCGGCGGCGTCGATCTTTTCGCCGGTCATGATGCAGCCCGCCTGGGCACCCTTCTCGCGCAGGATGCGCGTGAGCTTGCGGGTATCGATACCGGAAATGGCGACAACCTTGTGGCGCGTCAGGAATTCACGCAGGTCCTCACTCTTGCGCCAGTTGCTGGCGAGCGGCGGCACGTCTCTAACTACCAGGCCCGCGGCATAAGCGGTCGGTGACTCGAGGTCTTCGGGCGTGGTGCCCGTGTTGCCGATATGCGGATAGGTGAGCGTCACGATCTGTCGTGAATAGGACGGATCGGAAAGAATTTCCTGATAACCGGTCATCGCGGTATTGAAAACAACTTCGCCAGTGGTATTGCCTTTGGCGCCGATAGACTGGCCGTTGAAGATGGTTCCATCTTCCAAAGCCAGAACCGCGGTTATCGTCACGCGGGAACTCCCCTCGAGCCTGCTCGGACCCGATAAAAATGCGTCAGTTGAGTGATTGCTCTCCGCGCGGAGCGTACATGCACAAAGCGGGAGGAGTTCTCTCGAACATCCTCCCGCCCTGCGTTGGACTAACCCGTTTCGGATTAGGCGGTAATTTTACGAAGCGCGCCCCGGAGTGTCCACGAAACTTCTTGCCCGTTTCACGGTAAATCCGTCTGGAAAGTTCTAAAGCGAAGAATCGAAAAACGTGCTAACCGATTGTTTTCAATCCAAGTACGTTGGCCATGGTGTATCGGCCGGGCTTTTGCGCCGCAAGCCAGACGGCAGCCCGCACTGCGCCAATCGCAAAGATCGACCGGTCGGTGGCCTCGTGTCCGACCGTCAGACGCTCGCCTGAGCCGGCAAACAGCACTGTATGGGTACCCACGATGTCCCCCGCTCGGACGCTGGCGATGCCGATTTCGCCATCGCGCCGCGCGCTCTGGCCGGCCCGACCCGCAATCGTGTCGGCATTGGGATCGAGACCCCGCGCCTTGGCGGCGCTGTCGGCAAACGCGAGCGCAGTGCCCGAGGGTGCGTCGAGTTTGTGCTTGTGATGCGCCTCGAGAATTTCGATATCGAACTCCGCTGGCAGGGCGCGCGCCGCGATGCGCACCAACTCCTGCGCCACCGCCACACCGATGGAGGTGTTAGGCGCCACCAGTACGGCGATGTCGCGCGACGCCCCGGCAACCCGTGCTTCGAATTCCGCGCCGTGTCCCGTGGTGCCGATGACGATGGGCACGCGCGCGGCGCGACAGACGTTGAGCGCGCGCAGGCTGAGATCGGGACGTGAGAAGTCGATAGCCACTGCCGCCTTCGCCAGGTCGGGCGGCAGTTCATCGACCACGCGCACCCCGAGCGGTTTGCCGCCCGCAAGCTCGCCAATATCGAGTCCGACGGACTTGCTACCCGGCGACGCCACCGCTGCGACGACCTCCAGCGCTTTGCCCGCAACGCTGGCGCGCACGATGGCCGTGCCCATGCGTCCGGTGGCGCCGATCAATGCTGCTCTCGTCACGTTTGCTCCAGTTCTCATCGCCGCTGCGACAGTGTGCCGCAGAGCGCGCAGTCATGCGAGACTGCCGACCCATGATACGCATCGGAATACTGGGCGCGGCCCGCATTGCCCCGCGCGGCATCGTGACTCCGGCGAACGCATTGCTCGGCGCGGAGGTAGTCGCCATCGCTGCGCGCAACCTCGAACGCGCGCAGAACTTCGCCGCTCAACATTCGATTCCGATGGCCTTCGGTAGTTATGCCGAGCTAGTGGCCCGCGACGACATCGACCTGGTGTACGTCGCGCTGCCGCCCTCGGCGCACCTGGAGTGGTGCACGGCGGCGCTGGCCAACGGCAAACACGTGCTGGTGGAGAAGCCCTTTGCCAGCAACGCCCAGGACGCGGCCAAGATGGTCGCCGCGGCTCAGGCGGCCGGGCGCCAGCTCATCGAAGGCTTTCACTACCGCTTTCATCCCTTGTTCGAACGCGCGCTGTCCGCCCTGCGCAATGGTGAAATCGGGCGGATTCGCCATATCGAAGCGATCTTCAATGCCGCCCTGCCTGACACTCCGGGCGAACTGCGATACATCGAGGCTCTGGGCGGCGGCGCTCTCATGGACCTCGGCAGCTATTGCCTGCACTGGATCCGAACCATTGCCGGCGACGAACCCACTGTAGTGAGCGCCAGTGCCCAGTGTGGAACTCCCGGAGTCGATCTGCACACTGAAGCCGAACTGGCCTTCACCAGCGGGCCAACCGCCACTCTGAAGTGTTCAATGCAGCCGGCCGATGGCGTGCTGTTCCGCCGCCTGCTGGTGCGCG
This sequence comes from Pseudomonadota bacterium, assembly GCA_039930985.1. Taxonomy (GTDB): domain Bacteria; phylum Pseudomonadota; class Gammaproteobacteria; order Steroidobacterales; family Steroidobacteraceae; genus CADEED01. Next base: position 2,986 of record JBDTSV010000019.1, on the reverse strand, counting down.
GCGACGGCGGCGTACTGGAATTCGACAACCCGGTATCGCCACACGCCGGCGCCACGTTGTCCATCGAATCCGCGAGGCCGTCCATGCCGGAGATCGTCTCCGGTGGCGACACCACGTTTCACTACCAGCTGCGGCACGTCATCGAGGTCATCGAGGGCCGCGCGAAACCGTTGACGGGCGGTGAAGACGCCATCGGCAACATGCGCGGTATCGACGCTATCTACCGTGCCGCGGGCCTGCGGCCGCGCGGCATGTCGGCCTGAGTTTCGGCAGCGTTGAACGAGTAGCCGTGAACGCCGCGCGATACATCCTCGCGCTCGATCAGGGCACCACCAGCTCGCGCGCGCTGTTGTTCGACTCGCGCGGACGCGTCGTGGGAATGGCACAACGCGAATTCACGCAACACTTTCCGCGGCCCGGCTGGGTCGAACACGACGCGAACGAGATTCTCGACACGCAGCTTTGGACCATCGGCGAGGTGTTGCGCGCCACGCAGGCGACCCCGCGCGATATCGCCGCGGTGGGAGTCACCAACCAGCGCGAAACCACGGTGCTCTGGGACCGGCGCAGCGGCGAGCCGGTGGCGCCGGCCATCGTCTGGCAGGACCGGCGCACGGCGTCCGCCTGCGAGCAGCTTCGCGCCGCCGGCCACGAACCTGAGATCTCCGCGCGTACCGGCCTGCTGCTCGACCCCTATTTCTCGGGCACCAAGCTCGCGTGGCTGCTCGACCAGGTTCCCGGCAGCCGGGCACGCGCGGCGCGCGGCGAACTGGCTTTCGGCACGATAGATAGCTGGCTGTTGTTCAAGCTCACCGGACACCGACGCCACGTCACCGACGTGAGCAATGCGAGCCGGACATTGTTGATGAACCTGCGCAGTGGCGATTGGGACGAGCGGCTGCTGGAGCTGTTGCGCATACCGCGCGCCTGTCTTCCGCAGATCGTCGATTCGTGCCTGGACCGGTCCGCGGCGATCGAGATCGAGCTCGACGGGATAAAACTACCGGTCACCGGTATCGCCGGCGATCAGCAGGCCGCGTTGTTCGGCCAGGCCTGCTTCGCACCCGGGATGGCCAAGAACACCTACGGCACCGGGTGCTTCGCGCTCATGAACACCGGCGCCCAGCCGCACGCATCGCGGCACCGCCTGCTAACCACTGTGGCCTGGCGGCGCGGGCCGTGCCAGTACGCACTCGAGGGCGGTGTGTTCATGGGTGGCGCCACCGTGCAATGGCTGCGCGACGGTCTTGGAATCATCGAGCGAGCAGAAGACATCGAGCCACTGGCGGCGAGCGTGGCCGACACGGGCGACGTCTATCTGGTGCCGGCCTTCGTGGGGTTGGGCGCGCCGCAATGGGACGCCGCGGCACGCGGCACCATCGTCGGTCTGACGCGCGGCTCCAATCGCGCGCACATTGCACGCGCCGCGCTCGAAAGCATCGCGTTCCAGACCGCAGATCTGATCGAAGCCATGCAACAGGACGCCGGCCAGCCGCTGGCGGAATTGCGCGTCGACGGAGGTGCCGCGCGCAATGATCTGCTGTTGCAGTTCCAGGCAGATTTGTTGGCCGTGCCGGTACTGCGTCCGGCGAACACAGAAACAACCGCGTTCGGAGCCGCGGCGCTGGCCGGGCTCGGTGCAGGATTCTGGCAGTCGCAACCGGAGCTGGCGGCACTGTGGGAGCTGGAGCGGCGGTTCGAACCACGCATGCCGCGCGCCGATGTCATGCGACGCCGCGCCCGATGGCGAGAGGCCGTCGAACGCTCGCGCGGTTGGGCGCAGCCCGCGTGAGATTCCGGACCAGTCGATTTGCGGCGGCACTGCTGTTCGCGCTCACGATCGCGGGCGCTGCAAACTGGTGGCTGCATCGGGATCAGCACACCTATCTCACCGGCATCACGGAAGACTTCGTCGCTCTCTTCCCGGCGCCGACACCCGCCGATTCCGCCGCCACCCGCCGCGAGCTCGATGAGCTCCTGGATTTGCAGATGACGCGGACTGCGGCCGCGGTTGCAGCGGCACGTGCCGACCGCAAGACGAACGTGCAGCGTTTCTACGGTGCCCTGGGTTTCGCGGCAGGGGCCGATCCGGATCTGCCGCTGCTGCTGGCGTTGTCGCGTCGCGTTGAGAATGATTTCCGCCCGTACGTACGCGCCGCCAAGGACCGCTTCAGGCGCCTGCGTCCCTACGAGATCGAGCCGCGTCTGGAACCCTGCATTGATGACGTGCGTGGCGATCTGTCGTATCCGAGCGGTCATGCGACCTATGGCTACGTGATGGCCTATCTATTAGGCGAGCTGGTGCCGGAGCGAAGTACCGAACTGCTGGCCCGCGCCGATGAATTCGCGCGGCAGCGGATGGTATGCGGAGTGCACTTCAGGAGCGACATCGAAGCCGGTCGCACCGGCGCACACTGGCTCGCCTTCGCTATCGACTCCGACCCGGGCTACCGCCTCGACGCCAATGCCGCCATGGCGGAACTACGCGCTGCTCTACACCTGGCGCCCAAGGCACCCCGACCTCTGTAGTCAGGTCGGCTCGCTGGAGAAGAATCGCTTTACGCCCTGGAAGAAGCTCTCGCCGCGCGGCGCATGCTTGCCGGCGTCTTTCTTCAACGACTCTTCGAATTTGCGCAACAGCTCGCGCTGCTCGTTGTTGAGCTTCACGGGCGTCTCGACCACCACGCGGCAGAACAGATCGCCACGCGAGCCGCCGCGCACCGGCTTCACACCCTTGTCGCGCAATCGGAAGACGCGTCCCGACTGAGTTTCGGACGGAATCTTGAGCGACACCTGTCCCTCGAGAGTGGGCACCTCGACGCTGCCACCCAGGACCGCGGTCGCAAAGCTGACCGGAACCTCACACGACAGGTGTTCGCCATCGCGCTCGAAGATTTCATGTTCGCGCACGTGCACTTCGACGTAGAGATCGCCGGGCGGTCCGCCGTTGCGGCCCGATTCACCCTCGCCCGACAGGCGAATGCGG
>JBDTSV010000018.1:0-22229 GCA_039930985.1 Pseudomonadota bacterium | reverse complement strand
AGGCGTTCGACGATGCGAAGTTGTCGGCGGAGATCGAGGTGTACAAGGGCGCGAACCACGGCTGGATGCCGCCGGATTCGCAGAATCACAATGCCGACGCGGCCGAGCGCGGGTGGGCGCGCAAGCTTGCGCTGTTCAAGAAGGCGCTGGCGTAGACCTCGCGAACTCTAGCGCCCGGCGCGGCCGTTCTGAAACGCGACTAGCTAGAACACAAGCGTACCGGGCTTGAAGGGCTCGTACTCGGTCTTACACCCTTAGCCACGTCTGCTCCGGCTCACGCCGAGCGAGTCGACGCCACACTCATCTCCAGAGGGCGGACCCGCTCCGAGGGCGCCTCCCGCCACCCGCGCAGATGACGCTTCAAATGAATACCGGTCAGCGATTCATCGGCGGCCGCCAGGCGCTCTGCCGTTCCCTGAAACACGATCCGTCCGCCGTTGCGACCCGCGCCCGGGCCCATCTCAATGACCCAATCCGCTTGCGCAATGACTTCCAGATTGTGTTCGATCACGAGAAGCGTGCTGCCTTGCTCGACCAGACGACTCATCAGGCTTTGCAACCGATCGATATCGGACAGGTGCAGCCCGGTCGTGGGTTCATCCAGAACGTAAATCTGGCCCGATTTTTCCAGCTCGGCGGCGAGCTTGATGCGTTGCCGCTCTCCTCCGGACAGCGTGCTCAATGGCTGGCCCAACGACATGTATCCGAGGCCCACTTCGATGAGGCGCTCGAGAGTCTCGCGCAATCTCGGCTCGTCGAAGAACTCGCGCGCCTCGGTGGCGCTCAGATCGAGCACCTCGTGAATGTTCTTGCCGCGCAAACGGTGGTGCAGGACCTCCGGGGTAAACCGCTTTCCTTGGCACACCTCGCAAGTGCTCTCGATCGGATCCATGAACGCGAGGTCGAGTGTCGTTGTACCCAGGCCCTTGCATTGCGGACACGCGCCGGCAGAGTTGGCACTGAACAACGTGGCGCTCACGGCATTCGCCGCCGCGAAAAGATTGCGGATGGGATCGAGAAGCCCCGTGTAGGTCGCCATGTTGGAGCGCCGGGATCCGCTCAAGGCACCCTGATCAATGCAGATCGTTTCGGGATAGCGACTCGCGAAAGCCCCATTGATCAAAGAGCTTTTTCCAGAACCGGCGACACCCACGACCGCAGTCATGACTCCTTTCGGAATGTCGACGCTCACGTGGTGGAGATTGTGTAGCGAGACGTTACGTAGCGGCAGCCAACCCTGAGGAGTGCGCGGCGCGGAATTCAGCCGCGGCACGCGCGAAATGGAGCGGCCGGTCAAGGTATTCGCGCGCGCCAATCCGGCGCGGGTACCCTGGTACACGACCTCGCCGCCTTCCTTTCCCGCGCGCGGGCCCAGATCGACAATGTGATCGGCGATGGCGATGACGTCCGGATCGTGCTCGACCACGAGCACGGTATTGCCCTTGTCTCGCAACCGCTGCAGCAGCTGGTTGACCTGCTGAACATCGCGCGCGTGCAGGCCGACGCTCGGCTCGTCGAAGATGTATGTCATGTCTGTGAGGCTGCTGCCGAGGTGCTTCACCATCTTCACGCGTTGCGACTCACCGCCGGACAACGTCGTGGTCTGCCGGTCGAGACTGAGATAGCCCAGGCCGATCCCGATCAGATGCTCCAGCCGCTCGACGATGGACCCCACCACGGTTGCGACCGTCGGTGCCGTGATTCCGCGAATGAAATCGATCAGGTCGCTCACCTGCATCGCGGTGCAATCCGCGATGTGTTTGCCGTGAATCTTGCTGCGCAACACCGACGGATTCAGGCGCGCTCCCTTGCACACCGGGCAAGGGCCTCGGGTAATCACGCGGCTCAGCGCGTCGCGACTTGCTCCGCGCGTCCGTTCCACGGACTGATTCATGAAGCTGCGGTTGAAGCGATGCACCAGGCCTTCGTACTGCGCGCTGCGCCACCAGCCCGGTCGGGGGTGCTTGGGACGAAACGGTTTTGCATTCAGCAGCAGCTCCCATTCCGCAGGCGTGTAGTCCCGCAACTTCTTGTCGTTGTCGAACAGCCCGGAAAGCGCGTATCGCTTCCATCTCGCAGAGCCGACGGCCAGTGCCGGAAAGAGGATCGCGCCCTCGTTCAAGGACTTGTCCCGATCGAGCAGCCGGTTGATATCAAGGGCCTCCACCGTACCGAGGCCATCGCAACGTGGACACATTCCTTCCGGGTGATTGAAGGAGAACACCGTCGATTCGCCCACCGGCGGATTCCCCAGTCGTGAATAGAGCAGGCGAAGCAACGAATAGATGTCGGTCGCCGTGCCGACGGTCGAGCGGGCGTTGCCTCCGAGACGCTTCTGGTCAACGATGATCGCCGCCGAAAGATTTTCGATCTCATCGGCATCCGGCTGTCCGTAGTGCGGCAAACGATGGCGCACGAAGGAGCTGAAGGTCTCGTTGAGCTGGCGCTGCGACTCTGCAGCGACGGTGTCGAAGACCAATGAGGACTTGCCCGAACCAGACACTCCCGTGAACACGGTGATGCGCTTTTTCGGAATGTCGATGTCGACGCTCTTGAGGTTGTGTTCTCGCGCGCCGCGGATGCGAATTACGTCATGAGCCTGGGGCATCAGTCACTCGCTCGTTGGCCATGTTCATGGCCATCTTGCAGATCTGAAGAGCGTTGAAAACTGCCCGCACGAACTTGAGGTGTTCGGCTTACGACGCAGTGAGGCTCTGTCCCGCGTCGAGTAGCGCCAGATCTGCCCTACCTATTCGATTGCACACAGAACTCGACAATTTGCTGCGCGCGCAGGATTAGAATTCTCCAGGCACATATGGAGTCGCATATGACAATGACGGACGAGAACAAAGCCTTCGTCAAAGAGATGCTCGGGTTGAAAAAGCAACTCACCTCTAGTTAGAGCTCGGCACACCGCCGTTCGTCAACGATTCCCGTCGGCTCGTCAAATCGCGGCTGCGAATGCCGCCGAGTTGCACGACAGTGTCCCTGGTTGCCAACCAGAGGATCCGGCCATGAAAAGGACTTACCTGCTGAGCGTCGCCATCGCCTTCGGCTGCTGCATCTCCGCCGCGCAGGCCGGCGAAGACACTACACCGCGCGTTGTCTGTCGAAACATTCACGCTGAACTCCACGAACTTCAGGCCAGGGACAACTGCACCAGCCCCGTGGGTTTCTGTGCAGCCGGAACCGTCGACGGGAACTTCGGCCTGGAGGGAACCACCTTCTTCAGCGTCGATGGCGTGGCAACGACGCCGCCGGAATCGCCCGGCACCTCCACGTTCTCCGGCATCTTCACGATCACCACCGACTTCGGCACGCTGACGCTGCGCGAAACCGGCATCAGCTATCCGCGCCGCGGCAATCCGGCTGGCGGCCTGGTCGCCACGATCGATGAGGTGTTGAGCGGCACCGGTCGATTCGCCGATGCCACCGGCATACTGTTCTTCCACGGTCACAACGGCCGCGGGCTCCCGTCAGACGTCGAAGTGTCGGGCGAACTCTGCGTTCCGATGCGCCATCGTCACTAGTCGAACTACTGGACTCCTCGCTGTGAATGCCCGTTCGCCGTGAGATCGGCGCGTTGTGGTCGCCTTCCGGCCACTCGATGCTGTTCTCTCGGGACATCAAAGGCCCGAAATCCGGAGAGTTCATGCTCTGGAACGACGGCGTCCCGGAGCGCTGGCCACCTGTCTGCGGATCGGGCCAGGCCCTGCAGGCGACGCCGGGCGAGGCGGAAAAGCCCTGGCCCACGAGAAATGCGGTCATGCTCTTCTGTCCTCTGCTCTGGCCTGTCCGAGCCGGAAAGTCAAATCCATCTTCTCTAGCTAGACGGTGACGTGGCTCATTGACGGCGGACGCTGTTGCAAAGATATTGGCGGTCATGAAACCGCTTCCGGCCGGGAATATCTTCGAACGACAACAGACTTCGCATAACCGTGCACGCCGATTGGGTCTGCAGTTCGCGCTCCTGACAATTCCGAATTGGATTGCGTTTTTCTGCATGTGCCTGATGATTTCCGCAACCGCCTTTGACCTGCGCGTCTTCTTCACCGGCGGCTATACATTTTTCGAAGCGTTGCGGAGAGGTGCGTCACCGGAATCAGTCGGTTTTTTCGCTTTCCTGGCGATTCTGAGCACTGCGATCATCGCGGTCCTGGTGTTTGTCAAGAAAGGCGACCTGATGCGGTCGGCCACCCGCGTGCCGGTGCAGCTGGGCTGCGTGGGCATGGGTCCGCCGCTGGACGACGTGAAACTCAAGCGGCTCACAAATAGTCTGCAGGAGATCGCATTGGCCGCGGGTATTCCGCCGCCGTCCCTATATCTGTGGCCGACGGAGACAGCTATCAATTCGCTTGCTGTGGGCAGGAATGTCGCGGATGCATCGATCCTCGTCACGACGGGGGCCGTCGATGCTTTGACGCGAGATGAACTGCAAGCGCTGCTGGCGCACGGTGTTGCTCAGATCGTCAATGGCGATCTGGAATTGAATACACAACTCGCAGCCTATCTATACGCATTCTACGAACCGCTGAGGTTTTCGCGCGACATGTTGGGCATCATCAAAGTGCGCGATCGTCATGGTCAAGGGGCGCTGTTCTGTCTGTGGCTCATCTTGTTGGTTCCGGGTCTGCTTCTCGGCGCGATTTCACTTCCGGGATTCTGGGCCGCGCGTCTTTTTCAGCGCTCCATTGCCCGCGAGCGCAAGCTGCTGGCCGATGCCACCGCCCTGCAGTTCACGCGCAACGGCGACGCGCTCAAGAGCCTATTGGTGAAGATTTCTGCGATCGGATCCTGCTCGCGCAGCTTTGACGCAACGCTTGAGGATTTCGAGCATGCCTGCTTTGCGGCGCCGGCCATGCGAAGGGGCATTGCCATACATCCCACCCCGGAGCAGCGCATCGCCGCGCTGGGTCTCAGGGTAGACCGCAGTGAAGTGACCAACGCCCGCCGAGCGGCAGGCTTCAATACATGGGATTTACGCGTGGAAAAATTTGGCGAGGAACGCCCCAAGCCGGGGGCCAACAATGGCGCCTGGACTGGCAAGGACCAGCCGCCCCGCTCGTCAAGTCTGTCGCGACTTGCCACGATGCTCGCGCCGGGGCCGCAGGTTGAAGAGCCGGTATCGGTGGCTCCAGGCGAGATCGAGCGTGCCGACGATGCTCGTGCAAAGCTGTTTGCGCTGGTACTGGATCGCAAGCCCACGGTTCAGGAACTGCAGCTCTCCATCCTGCAGACAGAATTCACCGCGACTTCGATTCTGGCTGTTCGCCAGGCGCTAGGCGCGCTGCAGCCGAAAGAATGTTCTGAACGAACGATGTCGCTGGACGCCCACCTGCCAAAACTGCGCTCATTGCCGCCGCCGGAGCTGCGCCGCCTGTTGCGCGCACTAGCTGCAATTGAGCAGGCCGACAACTCGACCGATGTGTTCGAGTATTCGGTGTCGCGCATGGCCTCTGGGTTCATCAGCGACCTCACGGGCAGCAAAGCGCACCACGGGTCGATGCAGCTGGATGAGGTCACAGCGTCTTCGACCTTATTGTTCTCGGTGTTGGCGCAGCAGACGGCGCGCGGCAATGCGGCGGCCACCGCATATGAGGAAGGCATGAAGCGCCTTGGGAATGCTGCCTGGCCGCCGTACTCGCGCCACAACGACTGGGTGCGGCCGCTGGACCGGGCGCTTTGCCAGCTGGAGTGTCTGCAACCGCTGGGAAAACAGACTCTGCTCGATGGCCTTACAGCGACAGCCAGCTACGATCGCCAAGTCACGCTTTCTGAACGAGAGCTCATTCGAGCCGTTTCCGCAATTCTTCACTGCCCCATGCCGCGTTCATTTGCCAGCTGACCGCTGCGGCAGCTCCGGCCCGGTCGAACCGAAGCGCTCAGTGAAACTGAGCGGGCTCCTGCGCGTTACTGCGCGACGCGCGGAACTCGCGCGGCGTCATGCCGGCATGCTGGCGGAAGGCCGCGTTGAACGTGGACTTCGAGTTGAAGCCCACGTCGAGCGCGATGTCGAGCACGGATTTCGCAGGCTCGGCGATGAGCGCCTGCATCGCATCTTCGACCCGATGTTTCTTGATGAGGTCGTAGAAATTGGTCTCGAGGTCCTGGTTGATGACCTGCGACACGTAGTGCGGGTTTTCCTTCAGCGATTCGCACAACGCGCGCAGCGTCACGCTGCTGTCGCGATGGAGCCGGCCCTTGCTCATCGCTTCGTCGAGCTTGCGCCGGATCCGCGAGCGGGCCGGCAGATCGAGCGCCGAGCGCGCGTACTTGGTCGAGACGCTCAAGTCCTGCGCGAGCGCGCGGTCTTCGATGCTGAAGGTCGTCGTCCGGCGCATCAACGCGAACACGACCGCGGCGGTCACGCCGACCTCGAGCGCGCAGAACACGATGCCGACGCCGTTATCGGCGCCCAGGGTCAGGCAGTACAACGCGCGCAGCAGACCGACCAGCCAGTTCGTGCAGACGATGAAGATCAGCAGCCGCAGCGTCTTCACCGAGCTCGGTTCGACGACGGAGAACATCGTCTTGGACAGCGCAACGTGGTTGCCGAGCAGTCTCAGGCAGGCGGTCAGGTAGTAAGGCACCTGGCAGAGGAACAGGATGATGGCCGCGAGCATGGTCGTGTGGATGAAAAGACTGTGCAGCGGCGTGGCGATGTCGTTCGGATTCTCGTAGGTGGTTCCGAGGTGCGTGCGCAGCAGCAGCGGCAGCGTCAGCAGCGCGCCCGCGAGGATCACCGCCAGGTGCGGGCCGCGTAATTGTCGCAGCGACGGCGTGCGGTCTTCGGCGATCTCACGCGCGAACATCCACAGCGCGGGGGCGACCACGAATGAGGATATGAACAGCAACCCGAGCCACAAGGACTTGGCGGGCGCCGCGGGCTGGATCATCAGCCACTGGAACCCGAACCGCAGCGACTCGAGCACCAGGTACACCACGAGATACTTGAACTGCTTCGGGGCACGGTTGCCGCTGACGACAAACGCGCACAGCAGGCAGCTGATGATGGCCACCGCGTAGAACGAGCTTTGCAGGGTGTGCATGTGCGTCGAGCGTAGCGGGTTGGTCTAGTCGATGCCACGGTCCGGTTGCGGCGGGGACGTACCAGCCGATCGGATCGGACGACTGCCGGGCGAGAATCGCTAGCCTTGCGCGTTATGACGAACGCATTACGACTGGTTTTCCTGGCCGCCTCGCTGCTCGGCAGCGTCGCGATTCACGCCGCTGAGCGGGTCGACCGCGCGGTGTCACCCGAGCATCGCGCCGCGCTCGACGCTTACCGGACTGCAATGGTGCGCGCGTACCTCGACGCAAAGCCCGACAGCATCGTCCGACCTCTGTCCGAGACCGTCCGGCTGCTGCCCGCGTACCAGCAGACCATTCTCGGCAAGGCCGACGCCGCAACCTACTACCGGGCGTTCGTGAAACGGTTCGCGGTCAGCGCGTATGACCGGCAGCCCATCGAGGTCGCGGATATCGGCCAGCGCGTGATCGAGATGGGCCGCTTCACGATGACAGTTGCCGTGCGCGGGTCGGCGGAGACGCACGCGCTCGCGGGCAAGTACATGGATCTCTGGGAAAAATCCGCGGCCGGCAAGCTTGAGTTGAACACCGCCGCGTGGAACCACGACGAGTATCCGAAGATCGCCGAGCAGTTGCGATTCACGGAGGTTCCAGCCGTGCACATGGCGCTGCAGGCGCGCGTGCCGGTTGCGGCCGGAATCAGCCTCGAGCTCGCGGCGATCCAGAAACTGCAGGAGTCGACGATCATCCAGCACGACGGCAAGACCTGGGCGTTGTTCTACGCCGACGACGCGATCCTGCTCGCCAACCACGGCGGTGTCGTGTCCGGACGCAAGGCGCTGGATGAGTACACCGTCGCGCACGCCAACGCTTTCCCGGTGTTCGAGAAGCTGGATCTGCGAACGCACCGGATCGACGACCTGGGCGAGTACGTGATCGAGTACGCGAGCGGCGTTGCAAACTGGAGAGTCGGCGAGTCTTCGGGCGTGAGCCTGGGGAAGAACATCCTCGTCTGGCGGCGGGAAAGCGGCGGAACGCTGAAGGTCTGGCGCTCGATCAGCATGTACGACTGACCTGGTCGCGCATAAAACGTGCGCGCCGTTCGGTCAGGACGCTTCACGCCATTCGGGTGCGCAAGATCGGGGCTCTCACTCAAGGAGAGACCTCATGTTTTCGAAGAACGCCTACTTGCTTGTCGTTGGTTTGCTCGTCCCGGGTTTGCTCGTCATGTCACCGGCGCTGGCGCGCGAACCCGCGCCGCCGCGCCTCACCGTCGTCGAGGAACCGTTCGTCTCGAGCGTCCTGCGCGACAACCGCATCGGCCTCAATCCCGAACGCTCGATCAAGGTGCTGCTGCCGCCCGGCTACGCAAAGTCGAAGCACCGCTACCCCGTCGTGTATTTCCTGCACAACGCGTGGTACGGGCCGAAGCAGATGATGGAGGACGGGCACGCGCAGCAGCTGATCGAGCGCGCGTTCGCCGATGGCGTCGTGCCGGAGTTCATCTTTGTCGTCGCCGACTACACCGGACCCACGACCGGCAGCCTCTACGAGAACTCACCCGTCAGCGGGCGCTGGATCGATTACACCGTCGAGGAGGTCGTTCCGTTGATCGACGCAAAGTACCGCACGCTCGCGCGGCGCGAGAGCCGCGCCGTCGTCGGGGATTTCTTCGGCGGGCGCGGCGCGCTGAAGCTCGCGATGACGAAGGCGGATGTGTTCAGCGTCGCGTATGCGATGCATCCGGTCGCGACCGGCACGGGCGATATCCCGTGGTCGGCGCTGGAGGTCGATTGGCCGCGCATGCATGCAGCGAAGAGTTACGCCGAGCTCGGCGGGCTTGGGCGAACGCAGATCTTCTGGGCTATCCACCAGGCGTTCGCACCGAATATCGCGGCACCGCCCTGCTTCTGCGTTTTATATACCGAAATGAAGGATGGGAAGGCGGTCTACAACGCGGATCGCGCAGTGGCGATGCAGAAGGCGTTCTTGTTAGATGAAACGCTGGTGGACTCGGCGGCTGCATTGCGGACGATGCGGGGGTTGGCGTTGGATTGGGGGCGGTTCGATACGACGCAGGCGCATGTGATTTCCAACCGGCAGTTCAGCAGGAAGTTGGAGGATTTAGGGATTGAGCACGAGGCGGAGGAGTATCGCGGGGATCCGTGGAATCGGACCTGGACGGAGGATGGGCGGTTTGCGCAGCGGGTGCTGCCGTTTCTGCGCAAGCACCTCCTTACCGATTGAATGTCGGGGCCCTTCAAATCCGGAAAAGTCTGCGCAAGCGCGGCTACGAAATCCTGGCTCCTGGCTAGCATCGAGAAGCTCTGAATGGGCAACCTCATCCAGATTTATCAAGTGCCCACTGCTGCTCCACCAGATCGCGCGCACGGCGTGAGGGTCATTGCGAACGCCGCGTAACCCCGAGGACCCCTTCCCGGCAGCGACCGCCACGCTCGTAAAGCGTGTCCCTTTTCTGTTATCACACTGCAACCCGTTCGGCTGTACCTGACTTCCGCAGTCACTTCATAACCGTTGAATTTCCAGATCATTCTCCGGCCATCAGGCTGGCGTTCCCGGCGCACTTCTTTCGCGGGCGTAAAATTCGCTCCTCAAAGAAATCTGGAGAACCCCGTGTTGGCCCCTTTTGTCGTTTTGTTGCTAGTCGCCCTCTACGGTTTCCGCATCCTGCAGCAGTACCAGCGCGGACTGCTGTTTCGCCTCGGCAAATACAAGGCGACGCGTGATCCGGGGCTCACCTGGATCATTCCCTTCATCGATCGGTTGATGGTTGTCGATGTGCGAGTGATCACCCAGGACATCGAGCCGCAGGAAACCATGACCAACGATAACGTGCCCGTGAAGGTGCGCGCGGTTGTCTGGTATAGGGTAGTGAGCCCTGAATCCGCCATCGTGCGCGTGATGCATTTTCAGGACGCCGTGCGTCAGACGGCCCTCACCTGCCTCCGCAGTGTCATCGGCCAGCACTCGCTCGACGAATTGCTGAAAGAGCAGGACAAACTCTCCGTCATGTTAGGCGCGGTGGTCGACAAAGTGACGGAGCCGTGGGGCGTAGCCGTGGAGCGAGTCCAGATCAAGGATGTGGAGATCCCACAGTCGATGCAGCGCGCGATGGCGCAGGAAGCCGAGGCGCATCGCGAGAAACGCGCGCGCATCATCAAAGCCGATGCGGAATTCGAAGCTGCTATCAAATTGACCGAAGCCGCCAACCGCATGGCGCAGACGCCGATGGCGATCGAGCTGCGTCGCATGCAGATGGTTACCGAGGTGGGCGCGGAACAGAACACGATGACCATCGTGATGATGCCATCGGAGTTCGTGACGGCAGCGGGAGCGTTGACGAAGCTCGCCGAGCGGGCCGCGGCGAACGGCTAGTCGGAAAGTGCCCGAAGCGCGGGCCCACAGCGCCGTCGGGCACGAGTTCGCTCTAAGTCAGATCGAGTAGTCCGCATTCCCCTCGACGACGGTCTGCGCGAGTTTCGGCTGCTCCCCCGCCTTCCACCGCTCTACGCGATGCCGCACGCGATACCGCAACGGCCCACCATCCGCCGACTCGCTGCGTTCGAACGGCACCGGGATGCAGACGAACTCGGTCTCTAGCCAGTCAGCAGTCACGGTGACCAGGCCGTAGCCGTGCCCGGCGAGATCCACGAACTTGAGATGCGGCGCGACCGCCGGGTTGTGCAGCTTGCGCGCCTCGGCGGCGCTGGTCTTCGACAGCGCGAGCGCGGCGCGCACGCCGTGCAGGTACGTGTAATTGACCGCGGGGATCTCGCGGTGCTCGCCGGTGTAATACAGCGCGTGCAGCGGGTGGTCAGGCTTCACGATGAGTTCGCCGATCTCGACGAAGCCCTGCGCCGAGATGGACCCGGTGATGAATTCGACGCCCACCGGATGGTAGTCGCGAGGGGGCAGATCCGCGGAAGTTAGACCAGCCCAGAAGGAGTGCTTGTCGCCAGCCACCACCGCGAGGCCGGTGACGCCCTTCTCGCGCAACACGTCGTAGATCTGCGCGTGCTCGGCGTAGTAGCCGCCGTTCTCGAGCGCGAAGCCCGTGCCCGGCCACTTGGGACCCATTCCGTCGGGCAGGTTGGCCAGATCCGTGCGCCACCCGATCGTGCCAAACGAGTGCCCCCACACCTTCCACGGTGCCTGGCTCTCGCTCAAGCGCTCGATCAGCCACGCGCGCTGCTTCGGACCCAGATAGGTCTGCATGGGCTGATCGACGCCCGGGTTGGGAATGTCGTTGCCCGCGAACCGCAGTGTCGCGGGCGGCTTGCCGCCGTTCGCGGCGCGGCCATCGTCGATGATTCGTGCCGTGTCCTCATCCATGAACGAGAATCCGTCGGGTACCACCGCGGAGGCGTCCGCGTCGGCGATCTTGTACGAGCGGTTGTCGGTGAGGATCAACTCGGCGTTGCGCCCGTAGCGGAACGCGCGGTAGATAGTCAGGCTCTCGACGGCCGCCGCGTTGTCGGCGCCGCGGCCGAAGCCGTTCTCGTCGAACTCGGTAATCGGCGTGTCCTTGACCGTGGGGGCTTCGAAGCGATCCTTGTTAGCCCTGGCCCGCGCGACCCGCGCCGGCTGGTATTCCCACCACGCCTGGTTGGCCGCGACCTTCTTGGTCTGCGCGGGGCGCTGCTTGCCGCCGAACACCTGAATGCCCTGGTAGCCCTGCCACGAGAATTCGTGGTTATCCCACACCGGCACGAACGGCCAGCGGGCGCGCGCGTCCTGCAAGTCGGGGTCGGTGAGGACGGCACGGTATACCGTGCGGTAGTCCGCAAGCGTCGCGGGCAGATGGTAGTTGCCGAACTTGTCGCCGTCGGGGTACTTGAACAATGGGCGCACGCGGCGGCCGCGCGCCTTGCCCTCCGGCATCTCGTCCGCGTAGTTCACCACCTCGTAGATGAAGTCGCCGAGGTGCAGCACGAAGCCGATTTGCGAGGCGCGCGGGCGGCGCTCGTCTTCGTAAATCATGCGGCGATAGGCGTTCGCGGCGCCGATCGTCATGTCCTGGCAGCTCACGAACGTGAAGCAGACCGGGCGTGAATCACTGTCCTTCGGCGCGGTGAGCGTGCGGCCGACGCGGCTGCCGTTGCCGTCGGCGTCGGTGAAGCGGTACCAGTACTCGGTGGCGGGCTTGAGCGCGGCGGCCATGAAGCGACAGGTCCAGTCGGTGTCGGCGGTGACCTCGGCGTTGCCACGCACGACGACATCGTGGAATGCCTGATCCTTCGCGACTTCCACGGTCAGTAGATAGGCTGCGCGCGGGTCACCCCCGGCCGGCTGGCGGCGCGTCCAGAGCAGCACACTGTCCGGGGCGGGGTCGCCTGAGGCGACGCCCTGCGGGTACAGGTCACGGCGCTCGCGCCACGCGGGCGCTGCCGCGCCCTCCTTCCCGAAGGCGAGTACGGCACCGGCGGCGGCCGCGGCTTGGGCAAACTTTCGGCGGGTCAGCATCGACGCATGATGCGCCGACCGCCGTGCCGCGCGCGACGGCTCATCGCACGGCTGGGCGCACCCGTCCCCCGGCGGCCAAGGCGACGGCGCCCTGAATGAAAACTCCCGCCGGTTTTCCGACGGGGGGTTTTCTAGCTACGTAACGGATCCCTCAGGCGCGCGGCCGCATCCTGCGCTGACGCGTGTACAGCGTCATCGCAAGCAGGGCCGTCAGCACCAGCGCTGTCGTGTAGTCAAAGGCACCGCCACCTCCGCCTCCACCGCCGCCCGACGGCGGCGAGGGTGGCGGTGGCGG
The DNA here is from genome assembly GCA_039930985.1 of Pseudomonadota bacterium. GTDB lineage: Bacteria > Pseudomonadota > Gammaproteobacteria > Steroidobacterales > Steroidobacteraceae > CADEED01. The sequence goes on along the minus strand of JBDTSV010000018.1, from coordinate 9,421 downwards.
ATTGGTGATGGTGACGCCCGCCGCAGTCGCCATGTTGTTGACCGAACTGCTGTCGACGATGGAGCTGGTCACGCCGGCACTGCTGGTCGCCGTGCCGGCGGTGGTGCCGTTGACATTGAGCGTCACGGTGGCCGACGCGCCGGCCACGAGCGAACCCACGCTGCAGGTCACGACGCTGCCAGCGGCCACGCACGTCGCGCCGGTGGCGCTGGTGTAAGTCAGCAGGTTGCTGAGCTGGACCGTGGCAGTGCCATTGGCCGTGTCGCTGCCCACCGCGTTACTCACCGTCAATGTGTAGGTGAACGGCGTGCCGACCTGAACGGTGACCAGAGAACTCGTTAGCGTCACGGCGAGGTCGCCCACCGGCGCGATGGTGAGGGATTTGGTATCCGTGTTGTTAGCCGCGTTGCGGTCGGGATTGCCGCTGACCACGTCCGCGGTGACATTCACGGCCGCAGCCGCGGTGGCGTTCAGCGTGACGTTCACCAGCGCGAGGGCGCCGACGTCGATCGTGCCGAGAACGCAGGTCACGACGACGCCCGCGGCGGTGCAATTGCCGGTGCTGTTCGCAAACTGCAGTCCGATCGGCAGGGTCATGTGCGCCTCGACGTTGGGCGCGGGGATCACACCGCTATGCGAGACCTGCAGCGTGTACTGTGCCGTGGATCCGCGGTTGACGTTCGCCTGGGCGGCGACCAGCGTCACTGACATGTCGTTGACGGCGACCACGGTGAGCGCACCGGCCGCGGAGTTGTTAGCCAGGTTGTTGTCGGTGCTCTTGTCGGCATCCACTGTCGCCGAGGCAGTGAGGGTACGCGCGCCTCCCGGTATCGCGGTCACCGTCCAGCGCCAGCTCAGTGACGCGTTGGCGGCCAGCGTTGGCAATGCGCATTGCCGGGCTCCGCCTGCACTGCCGAGGCAGCCATTGGAGCTGCCCTGCACCAGCGCGTATTGATCACGCGAATCGAAGGTGTACTCCAGGCTTGCACCGGTCACCGCATTCGGACCGTTGTTGCGCACCGTCAGCGTGTAGTCGACGGTACTGCCCGAATCGATGGTGGCATTCGAGACGGTGAGCGTGGTCGCCAGATCAACCTGCTCTATGAACCGTACGCCGGAATTCGTGAACGTATTGTTGACCGGTTGCGGATCGATTTCAGCGGCGCCTGCGCTGGCGTTGATGTTCACGGTGCCACCCGACCGGCCGGTCAGCGTGAAGCTGATGTCGGCGGTTTGCCCAGGCTGCATGATGCCGAGATCGCAGTGGAGCGAGGCCGCCGATGTGCTGCAGGTTCCACGCGAGGTGACCAGCAGGCTCGCGATGACAGTCGACGGCAGCGGCATGTCGAAGGTCGAGAAGGTGGAGGCATGCGGCCCATCATTTGTCACCCGGAATCCCCAGGACACCGTCGAACCGATGGCGCGATTGCCGGCGGGGGGCGTGGTGGTCGCCGCGATCTTCAGGTCCGGAGCCACGGTGAACGTATGCAGTCCGTGATAGACGTAGCCCGCATAGATCACGCCGGGGCCGTCACCCATGAGGTCGCGGACGCTGGTGAACGACGTCGGCGTCACCGCGCCCGACGATAGCTCGGTCCAGGAAGCGCCCTTGTCGACCGAACGGAACACGCGCCCGTTGGTGCCGAAGTAGATAGCGCCGTGATCGAAATCTTCGACCAGCAGCGAATCGGTCGACACCTGATTGCCGGGGATGGGGCTCGCCAGCGGCGTGTAGCTTGCGCCGGCATTGCGTGACACGAGCAGGCCGTCGTTGGTGCCTACCACCAGTACATCGTTGATTTCGTCGTACTTCAGCTGGCGGATGACGAGCTGATTTCCGGAGAGACCCGTGTTGATGGGCGTCCAGCTCACGGCACCGTCGGTGCTTTTGTACAGACCCTGGTTGAACGTGCCGGCGAACAGCACGGAGGCGCCGGCGTTCTTCGCGAGCTTGGTCACCAGTGGCGGATTCGGCAGACCGATGTTCATCGTCACCCAGGTCAATCCGTCGTCGAGGCTCTTCTCAACGCCCGAGTAACTGCTTGCGTAGTGCACGGGTCCGCCGCCGCTCGCGGTGATGAATCCGCCGGCCGAACCATTGTGCAGAAAGTTGAAAGTGTTGGCACGATTCCAGATCTGGCCCGGGTCGGAGCCCATGCTGCCCGACAGCTCGCCGCGCGCCTCAAACATCGCGAACAACCGGCCGGGATCTGCGATCGCGATGACCGGCGAGAACTTCTGGTTCTCGAGCGTATTGCGCAGGGCCACGTTGTTGGTCGGCGTCCAGCTGAGGCCGTCGACGGATTCGTAGATGCCCCCGTCGAAGAGGCCGGCCCGCAGCTTCGAGCCGTTGTTCAGCGCCGAAATGCTGGCCGAGCGGATACCGCTTGCACTCACGGCCCAGTTGAGCCCGGCATCGGTCGATCGATACACAGTGAGCGACGTGCCCGCCAGCAGTGGGCCACCTTGCGCGTAGTTCGGGGAAATGGAGTTGATGCGCGTCGCAATGGCGTCGCGCCGCGACCAGGTCTGTCCGCCATTGGCGCTGCGGAAAATTTCGCCATGATCATTGCCGCCGGCGTAGACCACCATCGAATCAAACGGATCGAAAGCGATCGTCGACAAGGCCACAGTGGCGACACCAGTCGAAGTCGAATCCGGTACCTTCGCCCAGCTGCCGCAATTGTCACCGCTTTGATACAAGCCAGTGTCGGTGGCGATGAAGAGCCCGGTCGGTGCCGCCGGGTTCATCGCGATGGCGTTGACGAAAACGCCCGGCAATCCTGGGCAAGCGCTCCAGCTCATGCCCCCGTCCGTCGACTTGTAGACGCCGGCGTAATCGGGGTGGCGGAACCCGAGGAAAATGATGTTCGAATTCACCTGGCTGACTTCGATCTCGAACGGCGCCGGAATCACCCCGCTCATCGGTGGCGGCGGCAGCCCGGTATCGGTGCCCGAGGTCCAGGTGGTTCCCTGATTTGTGCTACGACGGAAATACGGCGGGTTGTAGGAAACGCCGTTCAACGTGTTGTTATTCAGGCCGCCAAATCTCAGTGCACGGAAGGAGCCGGCCACCGGCGTGAACGAGGTGGCTCCATCGGTACTGCGAAGCAGCTGGAGATTGGGTCCCTGGACCAGCACCAGGTTGCTGTCATTCGGGTCGATGGTGAAAGCGAACTCGCTGGTATTGCCGGACTGCTTTTCGATCCAGGTCGCTCCACCGTCCGTGCTCTTCCAGAATTTGTCGCCGCCGCGGGCATAAGCCGTGGTCGCGGGATTGCGCGCGACTTCCACGCGCACGTTGGCGGCGTTCGGGCCGGTTACCGTCCAGGTATTGGTACCGCCCAGCGCCAGCAGCGGGCAGAGGCTGGCCAGCGCGCCCAGCGCGGCATGGGTTGTCTTTCGAAGCGGCATCTCGTCCCTAGCACCGTTGTTGCTTGTTGTAGTGATGCTGACCGGCGCGCCCGATCATACATGCCCGTCTACAAATCCATTCGGTCGCCGCGAAGCAATCCCGGACAGGTTCGACCCCAGGTGTTCGCCGAGGCGACATATATATGTGTGTGACGCCTGCCGGTCTGGTCGGAGAGCGTCCGGCGGCTCATCGCACGGCTCGGCGAATCGCTCGTGCCTACTTTCCGCGCGGCCGCTCGCGGAAATACACGACCCCATGCTCGTAGTCGATCGCCATTTCAAGTGAGCGGGCCAGGACGTCCATGCCGATGAGCAAGGTCGGCTCGTCTTGCAGGCCCCAGAAATCGAAGACATGGAAGTTGCCGATATACGCCGTCACGCGGCCGACCCGGGTGCGGCCAAGCCGCAGGAGCGGCGTCCAGACACTTTCCGCAAGCACGATGGGGCGCCCGAAAGTGAAAGCGTGACCGTCGTGATACTCGATCGTGCCGGCGGCGACGTCGCGCAACGCGTCGCGAAATCTCAGGTTGGCGAGCGAGATATCGGAGCCCGTGTCGAGCAGCACATTGACGCGCACGCCCATGATCTCGCCCACCATCATCAGCAGCGAACCGAAGCGCATGCGCGCGGGAACGCTCTCCCAGCCTTTCGTGGGCATCTGCGCAGCGTTCTCGTAGATCTCCACGCAATGTTTCGTGAAGTCGACGTGCAATAGGTGCCCGGCCATGCCGTCGACGCCGAGCAGCCCATGTTCGTCACCGAGCATGCGGCCGTCGAGCACCGGCGTATCGCCGCCCGAGAGACGAAGGGTGCCGAACGAGAGCGATTCGACATTCACCAGAACGGCCGGCTGTGCGCCGTCGATGGAATGCACCACCCCTTCGCCCGAAGGCGCAAGACCCAGGCGCGCGACCAGCGACTGCGAAAGCACCGAGCGATTGGCGCCGGTATCGATGATGAAGCGGAACGGGCCCTGGCCGTTGATGCTGATGAGGGCGACGGCGCGTCCTGCAGCGTCCTTGGTCGTGGTGCCTGCGACGCTCGGCACATCGGGATCGATCGGCTCGCAGGCGCGCGCCGGCACCACCTTCGAGACTGCACCTGCGACCAGCAAAGCCACGCCCACGAACCTGATGAAGCGCGCCATGCACGGACTATGCGCTGGCGAGCGAGAGGCCTCAAGCGAAGCGCAACGTTTCCCAGGAACGGGACACTCTCAATCGAGTAGGTGGTTCAACCGCGAGAGTCGCGCACCTATCTACCGGCGTCATTGTCCTGGTGCCACTTTGATCACGCAATGCACGCCGAGCCCGCGCGCCGGCGGCGGGCACGCATGCCGCGCATTGTGCCTAAAGGTGCGGTGCGGCGGTTTCGTTTCAGCGCACGTTTCGTCGCTAGCTGCCGTTAGCAGCGATGGAAGCGCTATGCTTCCCCACAGAGACTTTTCGCCTTCAAGGAACGTGACCATGCCCCACACAAGCCGTTGCCTCATTTCCATTTCGGCGGCGTCAGCCGTGCTGGTGGTGCTCGCCGGCTGCCAGCGCGCAGCGGAAGAGAAGAAGGTCGCCGTGCCGGCGCCGGCTGCCTGGGCGCTGGACGAGAGCAAGCTGCAGCAGCCGATCCGCTTTGCCACCGCGGATCTGGATGCATCGCAGAACGCCTGCAAGGATCTGTCGGCCTACGTGAACGGCAAGTGGCTCGCTGCCAACGCGATTCCCGCCGACGAATCAGGCTGGGGTGCAGCCCTGGTCCTGCGCAACCGCTCACTGGGTGTTCGCCAGCAACTGGCCGAACGCATCGCCGCCGAACCCAATGCCACCGGCATCGACAAGATCATCGGAGATTTCTGGGCCACGGGCATGGATGACAAGAAGCTCAACGAGCTGGGCATCTCGCCGCTCAAGGATCGCCTTGCCGCCATCGACGCACTTACCGACGGGCCTTCCGTTGCCGAGCACCTGCGGACGATTTCCGCCATCGGCGAGAACCCGCTGTTCGCCTTCGAGCCGGAAGCGGATTTCAAGAATTCCACGATGAACATCGCGGCGGCTTTCCAGGGTGGTCTCGGCCTGCCTGACTCCACGTATTACTCGCTGGCGGACAAGAAGCCGATCCGGGACGCCTACGAGAAACACATCGCGAAGCTGTTCGAGCTGGCGGGCACCGCTCCCGCGGAGGCCGCAAAGCAGGCCACGGCCGTATTGACGTTCGAGACACGGCTGGCGAAGGTTTCCAAGTCCAATGAACAACTGTCGCGCGACACGGAACTCTACTACCACCCGGTAAAGATGGCCGAAGCGGACAAGCTTTCGCCTAACTTCCCGTGGACCAGGTTCTTCGAGTCGCAAAAGGTTGCAACCCCCGAGTGGTTCTCGCTGGGCATTCCTGCCTTCCACCAGGAAGTGAGCCGGATGCTAGAGGATGTGCCCGTGGCGCAGTGGCAGAGCTGGCTGCGCTTCAAGCTGCTGGACGATGCTTCGCCCTATCTCAGCGACGCTTTCATCAGCGAGCGCTTCGATTTCTACGGCAAGACACTGCTGGGCCAGAAGGAACAGCGCGCGCGCTGGAAGCGTGTTCTGGGCGTCATCGAGGGTTCCGCCGGCGAGACCATGGGCCAGCGTTATGTGGAGGTGGCGTTTCCGGCCACTTCGAAGGCGCAGATGCAGACGCTCGTCACCAACCTGCGCGACGCATTGAAGGCGCGCATCGAGAACCTGACCTGGATGAGCGACGCCACGAAGAAGAAGGCGCTGGATAAATGGGCCGCGTTCAACACCAAGATCGGTTATCCCGACAAATGGCGCGACTGGACGGGGCTAGCTACCAGCCGCGACAGCTTCTACGGCAACGTTGCCGCCGCGAATGCCTTCAACTACCGCTGGGAGCTCGACAAGATCGGCAAGCCGGTGGACAAGACCGAATGGGGCATGACACCGCAGACCATCAATGCCTACTACGATCCGCAGCGCAATGAGATCGTGTTCCCGGCAGCCATCCTGCAGCCGCCGTTCTTCGATCCGAACGCCGACGAAGCGATGAACTACGGCGCCATCGGCGCGGTCATCGGCCACGAGCTCACGCACGGCTATGACGATCAGGGCGCGCGCTTCGGCCCCTCGGGCAATTTCGAGCAGTGGTGGACGAAGGAAGATGCCGCCAAGTTCAAGGCGCTGACCGGCAAACTGGTGGCGCAGTACAACGGCTACACCGCGGCGGCGGGCTTGACCGAGAAGGTCAATGGCAATCTGACGCTGGGTGAAAACATCGCTGACCTTGGAGGGTTGAACATTGCCTACGATGCGTTCCAGAAGGCGGTTGCCGGCAAACCCGATCCGATGACCGACGGCATGACCCGCGATCAGCGGTTCTTCCTGGGCTTCGCTTCGGCCTGGCGCGAGAAATACACGCCGGAGCTGACCAAGCTGATCATCGCCTCCGATCCACACTCGCCGGATGGCGTGCGCGCCAATGGCACGCCTACCAACCTCGACGCGTTCGCCAAGGCGTTCGATTGCAAGGAAGGCGACGCCATGGTCAACAGCGGCAATAAGAAGGTCGTGATCTGGTAGCGCCGGGGGTTTTCACTGGCGGTCAACATCCATACCGACCACTGCAGCCCACCTGAAGTCGATTTCCTACAGGCGCATGAGACTTCGTGCCTGCGGGTAGGTCTCATCGCCGACAGTACCGACGACGCGGCTGGCCCCAAATCGTGTCTATCAAATGGGAGATCAGCAGATGTTGCAGAAGCTGCGACGGTACACGCGCGAGCAAAGGCTCAAGCGCTTCAATGAATTCATGAAGGGGACCGCCGGGCAGATACGCCTCATCGATCTGGGCGGTACGGTCAAGTTCTGGGAAAACTGGGGACTGGCGGATCAGCCGCTGCTGAACGTCACGCTGGTCAACAACCACGACCGGGACAAGTGTCACGAAAACGATCCCATCGCGCTGCCGAACATTCGCCGACTGCGTGCCGACGTCTTGACACTGTCGCCTGAGGATTTCGCGCAATACGATGTGATCTTCTCGAACAGCCTGATCGAGCACCTGCCCGGTCGGCAGTTACAGCGGCAGCTTGCCCGGGCCATCATCGATTCCGGTCGTCCCTATTTCCTGCAGACGCCTAACAAGCGCTCGCCGGTCGATCCGCATTTTCCACGGCCGTATGTGCCGTTCTTTGCCGCCTACCCGAGACCCTTGCAGGCGCGACTGCTGAGCTGGTCCGCGTTGGGATCGGGTTCGGCGTCGCCGAGTTATGGCGCGGCGCTCAGGCGGCTGCATAACTACTTTCCACTGAACGCGGGCGAAGTCCGCGAGTTGTTTCCACAAGCGCAGATCGTCATGGAGCGGACGCTGGGTATTCCGATGTCCATTATCGCGATTTCGGGAGCCAGGAACTGACAGAGCTGAATTGATGTTCTAGCTGGCTATCTCTGCACCGGCTTGTCCAGCTCATCCCACGCGTAAGCTTTCACCACGCGGTCCACGACTTCGTTGATAAGGGGACCGGTGCGATGCGCATTGGTCATGATCACGACGCCATAACCCTTCGCGAAGTGGCCAATTGCCCGACATTGAAAGCCCCAGTTGCCTCCAGAGTGCTCGAAGTACCAGCCTTCGCCGCGATGCGCGATGGAAAATCCCACAGCGTACTCGCCGACTCCCACGGGAGTCACCATCGTTTTCGCGGTAGTTTGGTTGAGCACCTTCGTTGACCTTCCGGCAAGCTCCAGCTGCACCTCGATAATGAACCTGGCGAGATCGCTGGGCGTCGTCCACAGGCCGGCGGCGGCCTCTTCCGGATACACGTGCCAAGGGGCGCCCATGCGCGTTCCGTCGTCGTCGTGGGCCCGCGCCGCTCTCGGTTCCCAGGATTTCGGCAGCGGCTGCTCGAACGTGCTGTGTTTCATGCCAAGGGGCTCGAGCACCCACTCCCGCATGATTTCGTGAAACGGCTTTCCCACGACGTCTTGGAGCGCGAGCTGCTGGATCAGGACGCCGCCGCCTGAATACTTCGACTCTGTCAACGCGGGACGCACGCGACGTACCGCACCCCCATTCGACGGTGTCTGTCCGTCGAGAATCTGCGGAATGGTCGGCAGTTGTGTTCCGGGCCAGTAGCCGGGGAAGCCGAAACCATCGCCCGTGCCTGAAGTGTGGCTCATCAACGTATAGGGAGTAACCGGAGCGCCATCGCCATAGGTGTCAGCGGGCAGCTTCCATGATCTGAGAATCGAGTTGATGTCCTGGTGCAGTCCAAACCTTCCGTCCTGGATTGCCTTCAGCGATGCCATCGCGGCGACGGGCTTGCTGATCGATGCCGCCTGATACAGCGTTTCGTTGGTCGCGAGTGCCTTCCCCGCCGCGTCGCTCACGCCCCAGGAGTGCGCCCAGTGGATTTTGTAATCCCAGATGACGGCGATGCTCATTCCAGGCACGCCGTTTTGCGCCATGAGCGTCTCAATCGTCGCGGGCTCGCCTTCGACTGCTGCGATCATCTTGTCGGGAGACTGGGCGAAGGCAGCGACCGTGTTTCCGAGCGCGAAGAATAGAAATACCCGAGTGAGATTCCTGGAATACAAAGTGGCCTCCTGGCGTTGATTCCCTCTCACATAGACGCGCCAGTCGAACAAAAAGTTAGCCTGCTGGTAGCTGGAGTCACCACAAAAGAAAAACCCCCGGCAGTTTCCCGCCGGGGGTTTTTATCTACTCTAGCTAGACGCTGAACGTCTGAACTGCAGAAGCCTTGCGGCTCCTTACATGTCCATGCCGCCCATTCCGCCCATGCCACCGCCCGGAGCGCCGTGCGCGTGGTCATCTTCCTTCGGAGCTTCCGCGATCATGACTTCCGTCGTGAGCAGCAGGCCGGCAACCGAGGCTGCGTTCTGCAGCGCCAGGCGCGTGACCTTGGCCGGATCGAGGATGCCCTCTTCGAGCATGTCGCCGTATTCGCCGGTGCCCGCGTTGTAGCCATAGGCGCCCTTGCCCGCCTTGACGGCGTTCA
>JBDTSV010000017.1:0-8433 GCA_039930985.1 Pseudomonadota bacterium | reverse complement strand
GTCGAGCCGCGCCAGAGTTGCTGGATTGCGATGCTCGGCCCCTTCATTTTTCTGAGCGTGTTCCGGGTCTTTCGGTTTGTTCTTGGCAAGGTATAAGTAAAACGTCCTCTGAAAAAACGTGAACTCGCTCACAAATTCTTGAGGGAGAGCCCGGGCCAGCTGTCTAAATTGTGACGCAATTCAGCGACACTGGCTTCGGAGGACGAGACCCATGAGCGAGTACTACCTCGCGGATATGAAGGCTCAAGAACGTGCGCGGCAACGCAATCGGGAGACGGAGCCGCCGCGGGAACCGAAAAAGAGCCAGGACATGAAGGTCACCTTGTTAGGCGACTTCCTGTTCCCGAGCACCGAACCGCCGGGTTGCGACCCTTACAACAGCACGCAGGGCAAAGCCGCGCGCGAAGCTTGGAAAACCCGGCGCGAACGTCGCTGACACGAGGCAGCCGCACCGCCCCGAAGTCGGCGGCTCCACCTTCGTAGTAGGTCATTGGCCGACAGCGGAACAAAGCCAGATCGTTGGTCGCAAATATCGAGGTTGCCCTGCGCGGCACTCGCGCGCTCCTACCCTGCGTTTCCGGTAGTCGAACCTGCGCTTTTCAGCCCCAGGACCCCGGTTCCCGCCTCGAATTCGTCCGCGGCGAGGTGCGCGACCTGAGTCCGACAAGAGTGCGTCGGCCGGTTGGGTGTTAAAGCCGCCGAAGCGGCAATCGCGAATCCCGCGAGAACTACCGGAACCAAGTGGGTGAGCAAGCGCTCGAATCTCTCATGCGGATGCTTTTCATGTTTTCGGCCAATAGATCCAGAAGGCAAACGCAAGCATCGCCACCAGACCGCCGTGAGCGGCATATCGCCAGCGTCGCGAACGCAGCTCACCGTAAAAACTCGCTGCGGCACTGGTCGCAAGCACCACCGACAGCCCACAGGCCACCAGAAGCGGAACCCGCTCTTCCGTCAGGCGGGCGGCGTATTCAGGGGTCAGCAGAAAAACCACCCCGGTCAGCAGCAGGGCGACCGCAATCGAGACTGTCGAACCCATCACGATTCCAATTAGAACGACCAAAGGACGCATGGAAGGCCTTAAGTTTGGGGAGATGCCACTTGAGCAGGCCGCCATACGGCCTTAGTGTTGAATTGTACGGATCGTCCCGAAGCTTGAGACACCCCGCAGCATGAATTCATTGTTCACCCGCTCGTCCCGCTGGCTCGCACCTTCGATGCTGGCCGCCCTTCTCGTGCTTACGGGCTCCGCCCAGGCGCCCGCGAACACGTTGCCTGCCGGCTCGGTGGTGCCGAGCGAGCGCCACAAATCCGTGGCACGTCGCGTTGGTTCCATGCTCGAGGGCATGCACTACACCGGCAACAAGCTCGACGACCGGCTTTCGGCCATCGTTTACACGCGATACCTCGAGAGCATCGACAGTCAGCACACCAGCCTGCTCGCCGCGGACGTCGCGGATTTCGAGCAATACAAATTGCGCTTCGACGACATGATTCGCAGCGGCGATGTCGACCCGGCATTCGCCATCTTCGCGCGCTTCCAGCAACGCAACCGCGAGCGCATCAAGTTCGCCATCGCGCAGCTCGACAAAGAACCGGACTGGACCCTGAACGAATCCTTCGAATTCAACCGCGAAAAGGCGCCCTGGGCCGCAACACCGGCTGAACTCGACGACTTCTGGCGCAAGCGCGTCAAGAACGACGCCCTGTCTCTTCTGCTCACTGGCAAGAGCTGGGATGAAGCCTCGAAGTTGTTGAAGAAGCGCTACGAAACCACGCTCAAGCGCATCGATCAGGTGAGCGCCGACGATGTGTTCGAGTCGCTCATGAATTCCTACGCACGCGCCTACGATCCGCACTCGAGCTATTTCTCGCCGCGCAGCTCCGAGGAATACCGCATCCAGATGAGCCTCAACTACGACGGCATTGGTGCGTCTCTGCAGCTCGTCGATGACTACGTGACCATCATGAACGTCATCGAAGGCGGCCCCGCCGCGGTGGCCGGCAACCTGTCGATCAAAGATCGCATCACCGGGGTGGGCCAGGGCAAGGAAGGCCCGGTCACCGACGTGCTCGGCTGGCGCATCGACGACGTAGTGCAGCTCATCCGTGGTCGCGCCGGCACCCAGGTTCGCCTGCAGGTCTTGCCGGCCGGCGCCGCCCCCGGCACGCCGGAGAAAACGCTCGAATTCACGCGCAACAAGGTCACGCTCGAAGCGCAGGCCGCGCAGAAAGAACTGCGCACCATCAAGCGCGGCGACAAGGAATATCGCGTCGGTATCATCAATGTGCCGGCTTTCTACCAGGACGTCGAAGCGCAGAACTCCGGTGACAAGGAATTCCGCAGCACCACGCGCGACGTTCGCCGCCTCATCAACGAGCTGAAGGCCGAGAAAATAGACGGGCTGGTGCTCGACCTGCGCGGCAACGGCGGCGGCTATCTACCGGAAGCCACGGCGCTGACCGGCCTGTTCATCGACAAAGGCCCGGTGGTCCAGCTAAAGGTCACGAACGGAGAGCTCGAGGTACAGGACGATCCCGAATCCGGCGTCGCCTACGCAGGCCCGCTCGCGGTCCTGGTGGATCGCTTCAGCGCGTCGGCTTCGGAAATCTTCGCCGGCGCCCTGCAGGACTACCATCGCGCCACCATCCTCGGCCAGCGCACCTTCGGCAAAGGCACGGTGCAGAACCTGGTGCCACTCGATCGCTGGTCGCCAAAGCCGGTCAACGGACAGCTCACGGTTACCATCGGCAAGTTCTACCGCGTCACTGGCGAAAGCACGCAGCATCGCGGTGTCGAGCCCGACGTCGCGCTGCCGTCGCAGATCGACCTCGAGGAGTTCGGCGAGAGCGCCCTCGAAGGTGCCCTGCCCTGGGATCGCATCCCTGGCGTGCCGTTCCGCAGTGAAGGCAAGGCACAGCAGCCGAACATCGCGGTGCTTGCGACCGAGGAAAAGACTCGCGCCGACCGCGACCCTGACTACCGCTGGCTCGTGGCCGACCTGGCTGCAGCCGATGTCATGCGCAAACAGACCGCGCTGTCTCTCAACCTGCAGCAGCGCAAAGATGAACGCGAACGTCTGGATCGCGAACGCCTGACCCGTGAGAACGCGCGCCGCGCGGCGCAGAAATTGCCGCCCCTCAAGAATCCCGAAGAGCTGGCAGACGCCAAGTTCCCGGATACCGTGCTGGATCAGGCGACCGAAGTCATGACCGACATGGTGACGGGCGCGCGCCCGATCCATCCAGCTCCGGCCCGCACCGTGCGCAGGGAGACCAAAGCGCCGGGCTAGTCAGCGAAGCAGGACCCTGAACAGGTCCCAGGTGTCTTGGGCAAGTACATTCGGCAATCGCGCCGCTGTCACGCCCTGAGAACCGTGCGCGAGCACGTCACCCTCGGACACACCGCAAGACTCGGGAATCGGCACAGTTTCGAAGTCACCCAGGTAGGTAGCCGTGGAGCGAAGGCGCTCGGTGCGCTGTGCGACCTCCTGCGTGATGCCGCCGCGCTGCTTGAGCAGATTTCGCGCCTTGACTATGTCGCTCATGATGGACACGCAAGTCGCAAGATCGCCGTAGTACTCGACCGACTCGCGCTTGGACATTGCGGCGCGCGCCGAAGCAACCAGCGAAGTGCGCGCCAGGCGCAGGCACAACACCTCGGCACAGGCAACCGCCGCGAGATTGATGGCGCGTTTGGCTTCGACCGAAATGCCGGGGAAGTCGCCCGCTCCGGCGTTCTCGATCTTTTCACATCGCGCTCGCGCGCCATTCAGCGTGCTCTCGGCATCGGCGACCGCTGCCTGCATGGCCGGCCGTTGCACAGCCAGTTTCGGCCTCTGCCAGCGGTGCCACCATTTGTCGAGCTTGGCGAGCCGCGCGTCGAAAGCGACCAGCTGCTGGCGCGCCGAGACAATCAGCGACTCGGCCTGCCGGAGTTGCTGCTCGGCCGCCTGGCGCTGCTGGAACTGTTTGCGGTTGCCTTCGAGTGCCCAGGCCTTGCGCTCGCGTTCTTCCTGTTTGGCGGCGAGGTCGCCCACCAGCAGGCCGACGATCTCACGGCCGTCGGCCCACAAGGAACGCAGGTGGTAGAAAACCAGGGTAGATAGGCCGGTGTCCGCGGCTTCGAGCCGCTTCTCGAGCGCCTCGAACATCTCCTGCACGCGGCTGGTGGCCGCTTCCTGCTGCTTGAGGCGATCGCGCAGGCGCTGTAACTCCGCGCCCAGCTCGTCGTGCTGCTTGCGCAACTCGGCGCGGCTGCGGAACAGCTCGACCACGCGACCGTCTTCGGCAGGCGTCTCCGCGGCATTGTTGCTGCCGCCGAGAAAACCTAAAGTCTTCAGCGCTTTCATAGACCCCTGCGCGGCGGCGGGGGTCGCGTCAGTTACGCGCGAAACCCGTGGCCACGATCGATGCAGTATTCCAGCCACTTATTTAGCATCGTATTCCGTGCCCAACGCTGATCCAGTTCACGCTCCGCCACGCCCCGCAGGCGGCGCAGCGCCACGTGCTCGTGCTGCGACGCCCATTCCTGGGCTTCCACGAGCCTGGCGTCGTGATACACACGCACACGCATGTCCGGATACGTCGTGAGGCCATCCGGATTTTCGAAAAGATAGGTGAGATCGAAACTGGTGGTATACGGCGAGCGTTCGCTCACGGTGAGACGTAAATCACAGTCTTCCGGCACGCGCGACACGAGAACGTCGGCCAGCGTTTTCAGACTGCCGGCCAACTGCGCGAGGCGCAGGTAGTTGCTCTCGTACAGCGACATGAGCGCGACGAAGCTGCGTGGGCGCGAGCGCCAGGAAACGATGGATAGCACGTCACTTAACATTGAGTCCGAATATAGCGGACCATCGCGATCATTCAAGACGCAATTCTCAAGCCAATCGAACGTGATGCAGGTCGCGTGATGCTATTTTTCTTCTTCGAAGCGAAAAACCTCATCGAGACGGCGACCGAGCGAGCGAGCGAGTTTGAACGCGAGCTCGAGCGACGGTGAATATTTCTCTGCTTCGAGCGCTATGATGGTCTGACGTGTGACGCCGCAGAGTCGCGCAAGTTCCGCTTGCGTCATGTCGCCGCGCGCCGACCGCAATTGCCGGATCTCGTTGCGGACCACGAACGCAGTCATCGACGCTCCCATGCGTAGCGCACGACCAGATACAGCTGCTCGACCAGCGATTTGAAGATCAGCAAACCGATGAGCACGTTCGCGGCGATCAACGGCGCGAGCCACCACGCCAGAGCTTTCGCTGGCAATGCCACCAGCAGGACTACACACGCGATTACGACAAAGCTCAGCGCCCAGTCGCCAGCGCGATCCGCCGCGCGCCGCAGCCGCAGATCGCGTTCGTCGATCTCAACGACATCTTTCTCCTTGCCGCGCAGCGTCTGCGACACGACCGCCCACGCGATCAGCAACACGAAGAAGTTCAATGTGAGGTGACTCGAGGGAATCTCACCCAGGCTTGCAGGTGCTGATTCACGCTGCCCGAGGGCCGACAGGAAGCGCGTGAAGTTCACGAAGATCAGCGTGACGAACACCAGCGAGCACCAGGCGCGGCGTTCAGCGATCGACCAGTCCGGCGAAAAGATGCGATCCGGGTACCGCGCGAACAGCAAGGCACCAACCCATAGCGTAAAACCAAACACCGCGGCGCCAGCCGACCCGAGATCGATGCCCCACCACTTCTCCGGCGGACCAAGCAGCGCGGCACCGGCGCCGACGAGCGCCAACGCCAGGAGTATCCAAGCCATGCGCGAGACCGATGCCATAAGAGATGACTCCCCGAAATGTAATGTTTACCTTACATCTGGAGATTATCGGATGTAAAGTATTTTTTACATTGCCTATTCGAGGGTTTCGCCGCGGAGGAATGGGCACAGGTCGAGGTCGACGTTACCGCCCGAGATGACGAGACCGATACGTTGGCGAGGCTTGCACGATTTGCCGGCCAGCACCGCCGCCACCGCGACTGCCGAGGAAGGCTCGATCAGAAGTTTGAAATCCGCGAGCACGATGCGCATGGCATCGACGATCTGCGTTTCGCTCACCGTCACCACGTCGTCGACCAGTCGGCGCAGCAGTTCGAAATTGCGTACACCTATGGAACCGCGCAGTCCGTCGGCAATGGTTTTCGGCATCGTGACCGCGCGGCGCTCGCCGCTGCGGAACGACTGGAACGCATCGTCTGCCTGCTCGGGCTCTGCACCCACTACGCGAATGCCCGGAACGGTTCCCTTCGCCGCCAACGCTGTGCCACCGATGAGTCCGCCACCACCGACGGGTGCACTGATCACCTCGAGTGACGGAATCTCGGCAAGCAATTCGAGCGCGGCCGTGCCCTGCCCCGCGATGATTCGCTCGTCATCGAAAGGATGGACGAGCTCCGCTTTTTCCGTGGCGCGAATTTCGGCGAGCCTTTTCTCGCGCGCTGGCATGCCGGGATCGCACAGCTCGATACGAGCGCCGGCAGCTTCGATGGCCGCAATCTTCGAGCGCGCCGAATCGCGCGGGATGACGACGATGGCGCGCATGCCGCGATCGAGCGCCGCGAGCGCCAGCGCATTGCCGTGGTTGCCCGAGGAATGCGTGATCACGAGCGGCGTGCGCGCCGGATCGAGCTGCAACAGTGTGTTCATGGCGCCGCGATACTTGAAGGCACCGCCGGTCTGAAGGTTTTCGCACTTGAAGAACACCTCGGCGCCAACGCGCGCGTCGAACGCCGCCGAGCGCATGACGGGAGTTCGTACGATGTGCGGCCCGATACGCGCGGCCGCCGCGACGACGTCCGCGAACTCCGGCACTTTCGGGCTCACAGCTTCTGGTATTCCGGTGCGAGAAAATGTTCGCGGTAATACGCGAGCTCGCGGATGGATTCGCGAATGTCGGCCAGCGCCATGTGTTCGCCGCGTTTGGAGAACCCGGGTATCAGGCCGGGCGCCCAACGGCGCGCCAGCTCTTTCAACGTGCTCACGTCGAGATTGCGATAGTGGAAGAATTTCTCGAGTGTCGGCATGTGGCGCGCGAGAAAGCGGCGATCCTGGCAGATGCTGTTGCCGCACATGGGCGAGGAACCCGGCTCGACCAGCATAGTGAGCGTTTCGAGGGTGCGCTTCTCCGCGCTCGCCATGGAGTAGCCGCTGGTACGTACCCGCTCGATGAGGCCCGAGGCGCCATGCGTGCGCTTGTTCCATTCATCCATGGCCTCCATGACTTCGGCCGGCTGATGAACGGCGATGACCGGTCCTTCAGCGACGGTATTGAGGTCTAGGTCGGTGACGATGGTTGCCATCTCGATGATCACGTCGGTGTCGGGCCTGAGGCCCGTCATCTCGAGATCTATCCAGACGAGATAGTCGCTGCTCGGCATAAGGATTGACGCGATACTACACGAATGACAGCCGTTTCCATCGCCGACGCATTCGACGCCGAGGTTATCGCCGCATTCGGTCGTCACCTGCTGGTACGCACCGGGACACAGGACCTGCGGGCCCGTCCTTCGGGACGCCGCCTGAGCATAGTGTGCGGCGATCGCGTGCGTTGCGAGTTCGATCGCGCGCACGACGAGGTGCTGATCGTCGAGGTGCTGCCGCGCAAGACGCTGCTGGCCCGTGCCAATCTGCGCGGTGAGAGCGAGCCGGTGGTCGCGAACATCACGCAGCTCGTCGTGGTGATTGCACCCCTGCCTCAACCAGACTTTTTCATCGTCGACCGGTACCTGTGCGCGGCCACCGCGGCCGGTATCGCCGGCGCCATCGCCGTCAACAAGTCCGATCTCGAAGCTAACAATCTCACGCGTGAGGAAATCGACGCATTCATCGCCGCGGGATACGCGCACGTTTCCTGCTCCGCGACGCACGGCCATGGCCTCGTGGAACTTCGTGCGCTGCTCGCGGACTCGGTAAGCGTGCTGGTCGGGCAATCCGGAGTCGGCAAATCGTCGCTGGTGAATGCGCTGCTGCCGGAGAACCAGATCGAGACTGGTGGACTGATGCGCGAAGAAGAAGGCCGGCACACCACCACGGCTTCGCGTGCATACCCTCTCGATTCCGGCGGCACACTCATCGATTCGCCTGGAGTTCGAGACTTCGCGCCAGCCATCGAACAGCTGGACGCGCAGACGCTGGGATTTCCGGAAGTCGATCGCCTCGCCGCCGGCTGTAAATTCCAGGACTGCAAACACATGCAGGAACCCGCGTGCGCGGTCATGACCGCGGTCGAGAAGCGCGAATTCTCCGCGCGCAGATACGAAAGTTATCGGCGATTGCGCCGGCGTTATTCGGACTTGGTCGAGGCTCGCGGACCCGCGCAGCGAAACCGACGATAGCGGGACTTTCGTTGCGATGCCCGACTCTCGCGGCCAACGACTGACCGGGCGGAGCCGCCTAGATATTCTGTCGGCCTGCCAACGCGTGCGCGAGCGT
>JBDTSV010000016.1:0-19814 GCA_039930985.1 Pseudomonadota bacterium | reverse complement strand
TCCGAGCTCGGCGGCTCCGTCTGGAGCGGCGAATGCGTCGGTCTCGTGTACCAGGGCAACAGTATCGGTGACGCCACCTGGAACCTCGCTCCCGGAAGCGCCCTCACCGGTCGTCTGGTCGGCGACGTGGACGTACGCGGCGCGGTCATGAGCGCGCGCGCCGAACTCGATCTCAAGTTCGACGGCACCGGCGAGGTTCGCAATGTGACGGCCCGATTCCCGCTGGATCCCGCATTCGTCAGCCAATTTCCGCGTGACCGACGTGGGGATATCGTGGCCGACCTCAAACGGGTCGTGCTTGCCAGTGGCCATGCCCTCGGGCTGATTCAAGGGACCCTCGAATTGCGTGACTTGCGTGAGGTCGTTCCAAACCTCCTCCCGCTCGGATCTTATCGGCTGAGTTTCGACGGCGTAGCGCCGACTGGCGGGGCGGTCATCGGCCAGTTGCGCGACCTCGGAGGTCCGTTCGCATTCGAGGGGACCCTCACGCTTACGCCACCCAATGTCTTCGTGGTGCAGGGCTACATCACCGGTCGCACGGCTGATGCAGAACGAGTCGTGCGCCAGATCACGGTCAGTCCACCCGACGCTTCCGGGCGAAGCGTCTTCAGCTACGAAGACTCGTACTAGCGGACTTCGACCTCGCGCCACGCCGCCAGCAGCGGGAAGTAGAGCCCGGTGCGCACCGGCTGCGGTCCCAGTTGCCGCGCAAGGTGCGCATAGCGCGTGAGTTGCGGCGTGTACCGCAACGCTTCCGAATCGAGGAAGGCCTTCAGGTCGCCGCCCTCGTGCGGGCTGGTCTTGAAATCCACCACCCACCGGGTGCCATCGGCCGCGACAAACGTCCGGTCGATGACGGCGTTGACGACCTGGCTGCCACGCACTCCGGTGAGTGCCAGCTCCGAGTGCGCTTCGACGTGCGCGGCATCAAACAGCCATCGGCCCTGCGGGTCTTCGAGTGTCGCACGCAACGCCGCGAGCGCCCGTTCGGCGCCGGCGCCGGCGCGCTCTGCTTCCACGCCCAATGCCTGCAGCCGGGATTCGAGCCGCGTACGCAGCCGGGGCAGTTCCTCGAGCGACGGTAACGCCGCGCGACCAAACCGCTCGAGCGCCTCGTGGACCACCGTTCCGACCCGCCGCGCCGTCTGCCGTACCCAGCTGAATTCGATTTCATCCTGCTCCGCCGCGAGCGGCACGAGCGCGCCGCGTGCGAGCACGTCGGCGGGCGGTACGACGGCCGACAATTTGCGGCGCACGCGCTTGCGCATTTGCCTCGTCGTCGGCGCAATGTCGGCTCCCGATGCGTGCTCGCCAACTGCCTCGAACGTCTCGATGTCGCCCACGATCGCCGGCCAGAGGTTATGGAGCAGCGAATTCGCATCGGCACCGAAATCGAAGCGGCCATCGACCTGCTTGACGCGCGGATGCACGAAGAGGTGCAGCGAACGCTTGGCACGCGTCAACGCGACATAGGCCTGCCGCGAGCGTTCCGCACGCTCGCGCTCGCGATGCAGCACCTTGAGATAGAGATTGATCGCGTCGTCGCTCTCCTCGTCGTCATCACCGCGGAACCGAATGGGGGCCATGACCAGGTGATCGCCGCCGTGCTCCCGCGGCACCTCGAGCCAGTTCAACAGCCGCGGATCGTCGCCGCGGCCGCGCAATCCCACGCCGAGCACGAACACATGGTCGAACTCCAGTCCCTTGGCGCCGTGAATTGTCATCAACGAAACCGCGTCCGGTTGCGCCGGATCGTCCGCATACAAGCGCGCCATCAGCCGATCGAGATCGAGCTCGCGTCCTCGCACCCGCTTGCGGTCGCCTTCATCGAGCGCCGCCAGGAACCGCCGCGCATGCGCGAGCTCGCCCGGATCGACGCAGGCTGAAGCGCCGCCGAGCGCCAGCCACGTGCGTTCGACCAGGTGCGCGCGACTCTCGCGCTCGCGCTCATCCCAGGCCGACAGCAACAACGGAGTGGCGCGCATCAATCGCTCGAAGGCATCGGCCGACAATCCGGGAATTCCGCCGCGCAGTGCCGTGACGATCCAGTCGGCGCCTGCGGCTTCGCTGACCACAGTGAGATCCGCGAGCGCCAGGCCCACGAACGGCGCGCGCAGTACGGAAAGCCAGGCGACGCGATCCAGTGGCGAGTCGAGCGCGCGGGCCAGCGCCTCGAGATCGCGCACGACCGCGACATTCGCCAGCGGTTCGAGCTTCACACCGACGAACGGCAATGTGCGTTTGGCGAGGCTCTCACGAATGCCACGCAGGTGACTGCGCGCACCGGCGAGCACGGCGATGGATTCGCCCGGCCGCGTGTGTTTCAGCGCCGCGATCAGCTCGGCCACGCGTTCTGCTTCGGCGGCCGGGCCGCAATCGCCGCCGACACGGTAGATCCGTCGCTCGCCGGAAAGGTCGGTCCGCGCCGCGACGCTCGCCAGATGCCGCACCGCGCCCTTGCGCACATCGTCCTGCGCGGGGAACGCACGCGCGAAGACTTCGTTGCACCAGTGCACCAGCGCCGGCGCGGAACGGAAATTGCGGCGCAGATCGAGCGGCACCAGTCGCAGGCCGGCGAGGCCCGCGGCGCGTACCGTCGAAAAGCGGCCGACCTCGGCGTTGCGAAAACCGTAGATGGATTGCATCGGATCGCCGACCAGAAACAGCGTTCGGCCATCGCCGCTCGACCAGTCCTGCGTAAGCGTGCGCAGCAGTTCGTATTGATCGCGCGAGGTGTCCTGGAATTCGTCGACCAGGATGTGCATGAGCCGCGTGCCGATGCGTTCCGCGAGCGGCGTCGGGCTGCTGTCCACGGTCAGCGCGCGTCGCGCCGCGCCGGCGATTTCGACGTGATCGCACTCGCCGTGGACATTGAACAGGCGCGTGAGCTGCGTCGCCGCCAGCAGCAGTAGTTTGGCGAGCGCCTCGAGCGCCCCGCGCGCCTTCTCGGGCAGCACGGGATCGGGCAATGAGCCGATCTCATCGAGCGCCGCCAGTTGCCCGGTGCCGATGAGCCGCAGGCGTTCGAGCCAGTCATCGCGCAATGTCTTGCCGTGAGTATTGTCGGCGGGAATGCCGTCGTTCTTGTTGAGTGTCTTGCGCGCGTTTCCCTCTTGCGTGAGCGCGAGCCGCGCGATGCCGCGCCAGCGCGCGAGGTCGGGCAGCGTGCCGGTCAGCACGGCTGACGCGTCGCGCCAGCTCGCGACGTCCGGAGCCTTGACGGCGTCCACGTGCTGCGCGGCGAAGCGTGCGAGCGCGCTTGCCAGTTCGACGAAACTGGCGGGCAACGACGCCGTTGCCTTCGCGAGTTCCTCGCTCACGATGGCCGCGAGACTTTCCTCGATCTTGGGCACCAGCGCTTCGCCCGACAGCTGCGGCAGGTTGGGCAGCCATTCGGCGCGTTTCGGCAACATGCCGGCGATCAACCGCTCGAGTCGCTGCCAGCTGTCGTCAAGACGCCGAAGGATGAGCTCGAAGTCCTTGCGCAACTCGGGATCCGATTCCGCATACCGCAAAGTCTCGCGGGCGGCGTTTGCATAGAGATCGTCGGGCTCGTCGGCGATGGCCCGTCCGAAACCGTTCTGCGAGGTGACCGGCAGCGCGTTGGCGAGATATCCGTTGAATGCATCGATGGTCTGGATGCGCAGCCGCGCGGCGCTGTCATCGATGCCCCACTCCCGCTGCCTGGCGTGTGCCTGCACGGCGGCCGCGAGCTCGAGGGTGAGGGCATCGGCCGGCGATCGGACTTCGATGTCGCCGTCGAGTGCTCTCTGCACGCGCTCGCGCATCTCGCCGGCGGCCTTGCGCGTGAAGGTGATCGCCAGCACCTGCTCCGGCTCGTCGACGGTCGTCAGCAGGCGCAGGTACCGCTGCGTGAGCACGGTGGTTTTGCCGGAGCCGGCGGGCGCCTGCACGATGAAGGAATCCGTGACGTCGAGCGCGCGTTCGCGCGCCTGCGCATCGGCAACTTCAAGGTCGCTCATGCGCCTTCCTCGACTTCAATTCGCGCAAGTTCGACTCGCCGGCAGAGCGTCGTCAGGTGGCAATGGCGACACACCTCCGGGGTTGCCTGCACCGGCGCCTGACCCGCGATGTATGCCGCCGCCAGCATCTGAAGTCCGTGCAGCCACTGCCCGGTTTCCGTTTGCCAGGCAATCGCGATCTCTTCGGCCGGCACCTTGTTAGGGTTCAGGCCGCCGACTCCGGGAAGCAATCCTTTGTGAGAGCTCCTGCCCGAGAACTTTGCGCGCCCGTTTACCAGTGAGACATTGGCCAGCGCCACCACGTCGCGGCCCCGCTCCGCCATCAGGTACGCCAGCAATTGTGGGTCGCGTACATCCTGGCCATTCCAACGCAACGCGCGCGGTTCACCGGACTTGTAGTCGAGAATGGCGAAGCCGCCGCCTTCGATGTGGTCGATTCGGTCGATGCGCAGCTCGAATTGCCCGCCGCCGATGCTGACCTCGCGCCGGGCTTCGAGCGCCTCGACGGTGAAAGGTGCGCGCGTGCGTTCGCGGTCGAGCAGGTTCTCGATGAGCCTCTCGATCCGATGTTTCTCCCGCTCGACTGCCGGACTCAGTTCCGCGGGCACGTGGCCGCGAAATACAAAATCCACGGCCGCGGCCACCGACTCAGCGATGGTCGGCCTCAATACCGGCGTGTCGGTCGCCATGAGCCGGAAATGGTTTTCGAGCTTGATCCAGATCAGCTCGAGCGCCTTGTGCAGAAGCCTTCCGCGTTCGCGTGCATCGATGCCCGGCGCGGGTTCCTCGAGCGCATCTGCCTTGAGTCGCTTCTCTCCGTAAGCTCGAAAGCCACATTCCGCCTGCAGTGCCAGTGGCGTTACGCCGCCCGCAACGGGGAGCCTTATATCGACCGGCAAGCCAGTCACATCCTCGATGGCCTCGAGCTCTGGCCGGTGCAGCGCGACGGCCAGCGAAACAGCGACGGTTGTCGCAGCGAATTCGTGCCGTGCCGGCAGGTGTGCGAGCAACGGACTCGGTGAGCGATGCGCGTCACCTTCGAGGCGCGCCCACGAACAGATCAGTGAGTCGGTGGCGGCACGCCACCCGGCGAGTGCGAGCCGTGCCGCGCGTGTTTGCCCGGCGGCGCTGGCCCATGGCAGACCCGCCGCTACCTGCAGGTGAAGTGGAATGAACACATCCGGGCGCGGCGCCGGTGGCCACTGCGCCGCGTCGAGTCCCGCGACCCAGATGCCGTCATAGCGCACCGCGGGGTCGTCGTGCGATTCGGTGAGCGTCACCGGCGCTTCGACACTGGCGGCGTCGAAATTGCGCTCACCCGCGAGGTCGGCCAGAGTCGCCACGGCGTCGGCCGCAGAACCTTGCGCGGTCCATGGTTCCAGCGCCGAGTATTCGTCCAGCAACGCGTGCCAGCGGTTCACGGTTTGCTGTTCTTCGCTCTGCAATGCACGCGTGCCGTGCCATCCAAGCTGACGCAGCGCCGCGAGCAAACGCGGCGCCCACTCCGTCGGTGTGCGGCGGCTGCCGGCCAGCGTGTTCAAACCCTGCCGCAGGCGGGCAGCGAGCACGCTGGCCGCGGCGCCGTCGCTGCGCTCCAGGATCGCTGCCAGCCCTTCGGCGCTGAATTCGAGTCTTCGCCCGTTGCGCAGGTTTGCTTCGATCGCTGCGCCGGCAAAAACGTCGCTGCCATCGAGAAACGGCAGGCGCAACCAGCGCACGACCTCATCGAATCGCAGGCGCCCGGTCAACAGGCGTAACGTCAGCAATGCGTGTGCGATCAACGGGAACTCCGACAGCGGACGCCCCCCCTCGATTGCAAAGGCGGTGGACGCCGCGCGCGGACTGCTGCTCAACCATTCCGAGGGGCTCAGCGTCTGGGACAGCAATCGATCGTAGAGCGAGCGGCGCTGACGCAGCTTCGCATCGACGATGAGCAGCCGGCGTTCCGGGCCGCGTTCCAGTTCGCTCCGACACCACGAGGCGATGAGCTCGAGCTCGTGCACATCGTCGTGCGCGGCCGCGACCGCGACCGCGGACTCGCCGCCGGCAACAGGCGCCATTTGCGCTCCCATGCGGCGCAGCGCGGCCAACTGCGAGGTCGGAAGGTTGCCGACGCCAATTGCGAGCAAAGTTTCGCCAGTCGGTTCGAGGTCATCGATCCAGGCCCGCAAAGGCTTGCGGCCATGATCGGCCGACAACGCCTTGAGCGCCGCCAAGGTTTCGATCAGCAGGTCGCTTTCCGGTGAGCCGCCTAACACGCGCACGGAGTCGCTGATGCGCCAGTCGTGCAGCGTGCGCACCGCCGCGAGCAGCGCGCGCGCCTCGGCCGCACCGCCAGCCTCGCGCCGCAGTTCGCGGACGCGAGTCCACTCCGCGCCAGCCGGCAGCAACCGGTCGGATAGATTGGCGCGAGCCCATTGTTCGTCGAGCGTGCGTTCCGCGAATTGCGCAAACGTGGCGATGCGCGGGGTGCTCCACACCGTGCGGCCGGCGGCACGCTGTTCATCCGCCCACGCCGCGCGCACTGCGGCCTGACGTTGCGGGCTCGGCACGATGAGCGTCGCGCCGGCCACCAGGCCGTCACGAATGGAAGGCAGTAGTCTCTGGCGCTTCAATAACTTACGAAGACTATCTAAGGCTCAGACTACTTAAAGCGCGCTTCGGCGTGCACCACGCTTTGTTTGTCCCCGGCCGGACGACTGGCGTAGGTCGACAACAGCTCCTCGATACGCGTGAAGACCTTCTTGAGCAGCGCCGCCTCCGGCAACAACGTGGTGCGGAAATGATCGCGATACGGAACGTTGAAGCTGGTGCCGGGCGCCAGCAGCACGTGCTTCTGCTCGAGCAGATCGAGCGCGAAAGTCTGATCGTCGAAGTCCGGCAACTCTGCGGTCTTCACGCGAACGAAGGCGTACATGGACCCTTTCGGCGGCGCGAGTTCGAGGAAACGGCTCGATGCAGTGGCTTCGAGGATCGCGCGCCGGGATTCATACAGTCGCCCGCCCGGCGCCAGCAACTCCTTGATGCTCTGGTAGCCGCCGAGCGCGGTCTGTACCGCCCATTGCGCCGGTACGTTGGAGCACAGGCGCAGCGAGGACAGCAATTCCAGTGCCGACAGATAGTCGGACGCGCCACGCAGGTTGCCGGAAAACGCGGCCCAGCCGACGCGATAGCCGCAGGCGCGGTAGATCTTCGACAGGCCCGACATCGAGCAGCACACCGTGTCGTGGACCAGCGTTGCCATCGGGATCGACTCGGCACCGTCGTAGGTCATCTGGTCGTAGATTTCGTCGCTGAACACTACCAGCTTCTTCGCTTCGGCCAGCCGCGCGATGCCTTCGCACACCGCGCGCGGGTATACCGCGCCGGTCGGGTTGTTAGGGTTGATGACCACGATGGCGCGCGTCTTGCGCGTGACGAGCGCCGCGATCTCTTCGGGGTCGGGCACGAAATTGTTTTCGGGCCGGCAGGGATAATAGACGGCCTTGCCGCCATTCAGCGTGACGGCAGCCGACCACAGTGGATAGTCAGGGCTCGGAATCAGAACCTCGTCGCCGGGGTTGAGCAGCGCGCGCAGGCAGAGGTCGATGAGCTCGCTCACGCCGTTGCCGATGAACACTTCTTCGGCGCTGACGCTGGTCACGCCGCGCAGCTGCTGCTGCATGACCACGGCTTCACGCGCCGGGAAGATGCCTTTCTGATGGCAATAGCCTTCGGCCACCGCCATGTTTTCGATCATGGCCAGGCGCATGGTTTCGGGCGTGCGGAACCCAAAGGCGCCCGGGTTGCCGATGTTCAACGGCACGATTTCGTAGCCCTGGCGCTCCAGATCCTGCGCACGACGAGCGAGCCGGCCACGAATCTCGTACTTGACGTAGCGAAGACCTTCGCTGGGGCGAATCTGAGTTTCCTGGGACATCGGCTTGCGCTCGGGCTGAGTGTTGGGGCAAAGAATAGCTTGGAATGACGCCGGAATCAGGCCAAGTTCACGATTTCGCGCCATCGCAGGCAGGCCACCCGGTGCGACTCCGCCACCGATTCCGGCTCTGGACGCGCCTCGGCACACCTGGGCAGGGCCGCCGGGCAACGCGTGCGGAACGCGCACCCGCTCGGACGCTCGATGGCCGACGGCGTTTCTCCCTGTATCGATGGCATCGCCAGGCGGGCACGCTCGAGCGCCGGATCGAGCAACGGTACCGACTCTAACAACATGCGGGTGTACGGATGAGCTGGCTCGAGGAACACCTGTTCGGTGGGTCCTTCTTCCACCACGCGTCCGAGGTACATGACCAGCACGCGCTCGCACAGCCGTCGCACCACCGCGAGGTTGTGGCTGACAAAAATGATGCTGGTGCCCTGCCCGCGCTTGATAGCCTCGAAAAGGGCCAGCAGCTGCGCCTGGATCGAGACATCGAGTGCGCTGACCGCCTCGTCACAGACCAGTAGCTGGGGCCTGAGCACCATGGCACGCGCAATCGCCACGCGCTGGCACTGGCCACCGGAGAGTTCGCGGCTGCGCCGGTGCGCGAATTCCGCGCCCAGTCCGACGCCGGCGAGCATTTCCGTCACCGCCGCGATGCGTTGCGCCAGGTTCATCTCCGGACGCAAGGCACGCAGCGGTTCGGCAACGATGTCAGATACGGTCATGGTGGGATCGAGGCTGGCGAAGGGATCCTGAAAAACGATCTGCATGCCGGTGCGCAGTTTGCGCAGCTCTGCGCCGTCCAGGTCCTGGATGGCACGCCCTAACCACACGATTTCACCGCCGGTGACCGGCGCGAGCCGCAGTAGCGCGCGAGTCAGCGTGGACTTGCCGCAACCGGACTCGCCCACGACGCCCAACGCTTCGCCGGCGGGCAGCGCAAGGGAAACGCCGTCCACCGCGCGGAGCTCCTGCGAACGACGCAGCCAACCGGCGCGCAGGCGGTGGTACACGCGCAGATCGCGGATCTCGAGCGGGTTGGTGGCCCGGGCAGCCCCAGATCCGCGAGCCAGCCCGGCGCCGGGAGTGTCGATGCGCGGCGTCGCGGCTAACAAGCTGCGGGTGTACTCGTGCTGCGGAGTCGCCAGGATCCGCGCCACTGGCCCGCGCTCGACGATGCGGCCCTGGCGCATCACGATGACGTCGTCGGCCAGCGCCGCGATCACGCCCATGTCGTGCGTGACCACCGCGAGTGCCATGCTTCGCGTCGCCACCAGCTCGCGCAGCAGCGCGAGAATTTGCGCCTGTACGGACACATCCAGTGCCGTCGTCGGCTCATCGGCGATCAGCAGCGCAGGATCGCAGGCGAGCGCCATGGCGATCATGGCGCGTTGGCGCATGCCACCTGACAATTCGTGCGGATACTGGCGCAGGCGCCGCGGAATGTCGCTCATGCGCACCTGTTCGAGCAGGATCGCGGCCTGCACGCGCGCATTGTCCCAACTCATGCCGCGATGCGTGACCAGCGGCTCGGCAATCTGGTCGCCGATGCGCATGTGCGGCGTCAGCGATGTCATCGGATCCTGGAATATCATCGCGATGCGCTGGCCGCGCAGTGCCAGCGCGTCTCGCCCCAGAAGGTCGACGCCTTCGAGGCGCGCGCTTCCCGCGACACGCGCCTGCGCGGGCAGCAGCCCCATCATCGCGAGAAACGCCTGGGTCTTCCCGGCACCCGATTCGCCGATGATGCCGAGGCAACGACCTGGCGCGAGCTCCAGCGATACGGATTCCACCGCGGCCGTCGCGCCGTAAGAAACTGAAAGGCCATCGACTGTCAGCAGCGCTTCACTCATCGCGGGACTCGAGCGTGGCGCGCAACCCGTCGCCGAGCAGGTTGAACGCGACCAGCAACAACGTCAGCAGAGTGGCTGGCACCAACAGCATCCACGCGGAAGATTCCATTTCCTGCGCGCCCTCATTGATGAGGCTGCCGAGGCTCGCGAAAGGCTCCTGCACGCCGAGGCCCAGGAAGCTCAGGAAACTTTCAAACAGGATCATCTGCGGAATGGTGAGCGTTGCATACGCAATCACCGGACCGGCGACGTTGGGCACGATGTGGCGCCACAGGATCGCGGGCGTAGTCACGCCGCTGGCGATCGCGGCATCGATGAACTCGCGGCGCCGCAGGCTCAGAGTCTGGCCGCGCACGATGCGCGCCATGGTGAGCCAGCCCACCGCGCCGATGGCGATGAACAGTGCCGCGATGCTGCCACGCGCGAACAGCGTCGACAGGATGATCACGATGAACACGTACGGCAATGCGTAGACGATGTCGACGAAGCGCATCATGGCGGCATCCACCCGCCCACCGACGTATCCGGCCGTGGCGCCCCAGGCAACACCGATGCACACGCTCACCAGCGCGGCCAGCACGCCGATGAGTAGTGAGACGCGCGTGGCCTGCATGCCGCGCGCGAACAGGTCGCGGCCGAGCCGGTCGGTGCCGAGCCAGTGCGACGAATCGAATCGTGGCGACACCGCCAGGTGTTGCCAGTCGAGGAAATCCGGGCTGTAAGGTGTGATCCACGGTGCCAGCAGCGCCAGCGCCGCCAACAGGCCAAGCACGATGAGCGCCGCGCGCGTGCGGCCAGTCATTCGAACCGCACGCGCGGGTCGAGCCATCCGTACAGCAGGTCGGCAATGAGATTGCACAGCAAGGTCAGCACGCCGTAGATGAGGACCATGCCCATGACCATCGGGTAGTCACGATCGATCGCTCCCTGGATCAGGAAGCGCCCCGATCCCGGCAGACCGAACACCGACTCGACCACCAGCGATCCGGTGATCACGAACGCAACCGCCGGACCGAGATAGCTCACCACCGGAATCAGCGCGGGTCGCAATGCATGCCGCAGGAAGACATGGCGGGCACTCACGCCCTTGGCGCGAGCAGTCCGGATGAAATTGGCACGCAGGATTTCCTGCAGGCTGTTGCGCATGAGGCGCGCGATGTACGCCCCGACCGGCAGCGCCAGCGTGATGACCGGCAATACCAGAAAGCTCGCCTGCCCGGGCTCGTAACCGGCTACGCGGAAAATCGGCCAGTAGATTCCGAACACCAACGCCAGCAGCGGACCGACGACGAAACCCGGCAACACCACGCCCACCATGGACAATCCCATGAGCGCGTGGTCGGTGAAGGAATTGGCCCGCCAGGCAGCCAACGCACCGAGTGGCACGCCGACCAGGAACGCCAGCAGCGCCGCCGCGAGGCCGATAGTTAGACTGAGCGGCAGGCCGCTGCCGATGAGCTCGGTGACGCGGAAATCCTTGAAACGCAGTGACGGGCCCAGATCGCCGCGCACC
The DNA here is from genome assembly GCA_039930985.1 of Pseudomonadota bacterium. GTDB lineage: Bacteria > Pseudomonadota > Gammaproteobacteria > Steroidobacterales > Steroidobacteraceae > CADEED01. The sequence continues at coordinate 8,543 of JBDTSV010000016.1, read as the reverse complement.
ACTCCCGCCAGGTAGCTTCCATATTGCACGATCAACGGCCGGTCGAACCCGTAGGCGGCGTCGAGATTGGCGCGAATCTGCGCCGGCAGCGTCTGCTCCTGATCGAACGGTCCACCCGGCGCGAGCCGGATCACGAAGAACGACAGGCTGACCAGCACGAACAGTGTAGGAATGAGCCCGGCAATACGCCGTAGCGCGTAGAGGAACATCAGCTGGTTTCCCTGCCCTCGAACACCTTCACAACTCCCGCTACACTTGCGCTCGTGGAAGCCACACAAAATCCCCGACGGATTCTCGTCGCAATCAAACGCGTCGTCGACTACAACGTACGCATACGCGTGAAGCCCGATGGCACCGGCGTGATGCTCGACGGCGTCAAGCTCAGCATCAATCCATTCGACGCCATCGCCATCGAAGAAGCGCTGCGCATCAAGGAGCGTGGCCGCGCCGACGAAGTGGTAGTCGCCACCATCGGCCCCGCGGATTGCCAGGCCACGCTGCGCAACGCGCTCGCCATGGGCGCGCAGCGCGCGCTCCACGTGGTTGCCGACGCGCCGCTCGAGCCGCTGGCCACGGCGCGTATCCTGCTCAAGCTGGTGGAACGCGAGCAGCCTTTTCTGGTCGTGCTCGGCAAACAGGCCATCGACGACGACAACAACCAGACCGGCCAGATGCTGGCGGCGCTGTGGAACCGTCCGCAGGCAACCTTTGCTTCGAAGCTCGAACTTACCGACACCTCGATCAAGGTCACGCGCGAGGTCGACGCCGGCCTCGAAACCCTCGAGGTGGATTTGCCAGCGGTCGTCACCACCGACCTGCGCCTCAACGAACCACGCTTCGTGAAACTACCCGAGATCATGAAAGCGAAGACCAAGCCGCTCGTCAGCATCCCCCTGGCCGAAGTTGGCGGCCCAGGCACGCCGCGGTTCAAAGTGATCAAGACCGAGGCTCCGCCGGGCCGACAGCGCGGCATCATGGTCAAGGACACGGCGGAGTTGTTTGCCGAACTCAACAAGCGGGGGCTCGTATGAGCCAGGTGCTGGTCATCGCCGAACACGCCAATGGAAAGCTCAACGCGTCCACCGCGAAGTGCGTGAAGGCGGCCGCGACGCTGGCAGGCAGCGAGATCGTCGTCGCCGTCTTCGCCGCGCCGGGTTCGCCGGTGGTTGCACAGGCCGCGGCGCTCACTGGCGTGGCGCGCGTCATCGACGTCGCCAATCCGGCTCACGAACATCAATTGGCCGCGACGCTCGCGCCGCAAGTGGCCGAGATCAGCGCGCCCTTCTCCCACATCTTCGGTCCATCGACGACCTTCGGCAAAGATCTCATGCCGCGCGTCGCCGCGTTGCTCGACGCACCCCAGGTTTCGGATGTCATGAGCATCGAGAGCGCGACGCGCTTTCGCCGGCCTATCTACGCCGGCAATGCCATCACCACGGTCGAGGTGTCGGCTGGAACGAAAATCGTCGCGACCATCCGTACGGCTTCGTTCGAAGCGGCCGCGGGCGGCGGCAATGCCAAAATCGAACCCGTCACCCCCGGCGCGGCACTGCCGACGCACACGCGCTTCGTGTCGCTGGCCGCCGCCGGCAGCGATCGTCCGGATCTGCAGAGCGCCACCAGAGTGATCTCCGGTGGCCGCGCGCTCGCAAGCGCGGAAGCGTTCAAACTGATTTATGGACTCGCCGACAAACTCGGCGCCGCCGTGGGCGCTTCGCGTGCCGCCGTCGATGCCGGTTATGTGCCGAGCGAGATGCAGGTGGGTCAGACGGGCAAGATCATCGCACCCGAGCTTTACGTGGCCATCGGCATCTCAGGCGCCATTCAGCACATCACTGGCATCAAGGATGCGCGCACCATCGTCGCCATCAACAAGGATGCCGAAGCGCCGATCTTCGAGGTCGCCGACATTGGAATCGTCGGCGACCTCTTTACTATCGTGCCAGAGCTCGAAAAGCTCATCGACGCGTCGAAGAAATAAAACTCAGAGTTTCGACAGGACGTTCTCGGCAGTCGAGACCTTGAACTCTTTCGGCGCCTCGATTTCGACGTCCGTCGCCACGCCATCCTTCACGATGAGCGCGAAACGTTGGCCGCGCGTTCCCATGCCGAAGCCGCGCCCGTCCATCTCGAGGCCGAGCGCGCGGGCGTAATCGCCGTTGCCATCGGCCAGCATCAGCACGTTGTCGCCGACATTGGAGTGCTTGCCCCAGGCACCCATGACGAACACGTCGTTGACGGACATGCAGGCGATCGTGTCGACGCCCTTGGCCTTGATGGCCGCGGCCTGCCCCACGAAGCCCGGCAGATGCTTGGCGTCACAGGTCGGTGTGAACGCACCCGGCACCGAGAACAGCACCACTTTCTTGCCCTTGAACAACTGATCGGTGGTGAGGTCCTGCGGACCATCCTTGGTCATCGTCTTGAATGTGCCCGCGGGCATCTTGTCGCCAACCTTTATTGCCATCTTGAGAACTCCTTTAGTGAACTGGTTTGCTGGCCGGAAACAATCCGGCCTTGACGACCATGCCGGGAACGACGTGGTCGAGTGTCTGTTGCAGCCATTTGCTGGTGTCGAGCAGCGCCGGAAGGTCGACGCCGGTCGCGACGCCCATTCGATGCAGCATGTAGATCAGGTCTTCAGTCGGAATGTTGCCGGTGGCCGCGGGCGCGAACGGGCAGCCGCCGATTCCACCGCAACTCGCGTCCAGCGTCCGTACGCCCGCTTCGATCGCCGCGTAGGCGTTTGCGAGACCCGTGTTGCGCGTGTTGTGAAAATGCGCGCGCAACTTCACTCGCGACAATGAGGACCGCAGCATCCCGATGAGTCCGGTGACCTGTGTTGGCACCGCGACGCCGATGGTGTCGGCGATCGCGATCTCATCGGGATCACCCGCGGACAGTCGTTCCGCCAGCATGAGAACGCGCGTCGCGGGCACCTCGCCTTCGAATGGGCAACCAAACGCGGTCGAGATGGTGATCTGCGCGCGAATCCCGGCAGCACGCGCGGCCGCCGCAATCTCGAGCCACGCGGCCACGCCATCATCGACGCTGCAACCCTGATTCCGCTGGCTGAAGGATTCGCTGGCGGCGATCGCCATGCCGACCTCGGTGCACCCGGCGGCGCGCGCGCGGTCGAAGCCCTTGCGATTGAGCACCAGGCCGATGAAGCGCACACCGGGCGGCTGCGGCGACAGCGCCGCCAGTACCGCTTCGGCATCCGCCATCTGCGGCACACGCTTCGGATTCACGAAACTCGCGACTTCAATTCGCCTGAGGCCCGCGCGCATGAGTCGTTGCACGAACTCCACTTTCGCCGCCGTCGACAGAACCTGCGATTCACTCTGCAGGCCGTCGCGAGGGGCAACTTCCACGATCTCGATGCTGGTGGATTCCATGCCGTGAATTGTATGCCCCACTCTTGCCACCCGTGGCGCGCTTGACCCTCACCGGTCCCGCCGGTACAACCCGCCCGCCATGATTCCTACACCGACCTCAGCGCCCGGAGCGCTCGCCGACCTGCGCGTGCTCGAACTCGGCACGTTGATCGCTGGACCCTTCTGCGGCCAGTTGCTGGGTGACATGGGTGCAGAGGTCATCAAGATCGAAGCGCCCGGCCAGGGCGATCCCATGCGTCACTGGGGCCCACAGAAGCGCGGCGAGGCATCGGTGTGGTGGCCAGTGATCGGCCGCAACAAGAAGGCCATCACCCTGGACCTGCGACAGGAAGCCGGCCAAAGCCTTTTCAAGGAGTTGGCACAAAAAGCGGACGTCATCATCGAGAACTTCCGCCCCGGAACGCTCGAGAAGTGGAATCTGGGGTGGCAGGAGCTCTCGCGGCTCAATCCGCGACTGATCCTCGCGCGAGTGTCAGGCTACGGGCAGACCGGACCGTATTCGCAGCGCGCCGGTTACGGCGGCATTGGCGAGGCGATGGGCGGGCTGCGATACATCGTCGGCGAACCCGACCGTCCGCCATCACGCGTCGGAATCAGCATCGGCGACTCGCTCGCGGGCGTGCATGCCTGCATGGGGACGCTCGCCGCCCTGCATCACCGTGAGCGCACCGGCATCGGTCAGGTGGTCGATGCCGCCATCTATGAGTCCGTGCTCAACATGATGGAATCGCTGGTCACCGAATACGACCAGCTTGGCCATGTGCGTGAGCGCAGCGGCGCCATCCTGCCGCGCATCGCGCCGTCGAATGTATATCCGACGCGCGACGGCATCGTGATGATTGGCGCCAACCAGGACACGGTGTTCTCGCGGCTGGCCACGGCCATGGGAGCGCCGGAACTCGCCAGCGATGCGCGTTACCAGGATCATCAGGCGCGTGGCACGCATCAGCAGGAACTGGACGCCATCATTTCGCGTTGGACTGCTGCGCAGGAGACACGGGAGCTGCTCGCGCTGCTCGAACAGCACGGCGTGCCTTCGGGGCTCATCTACCGCACCTCCGACATGCTCGAAGATCCGCACTTCGCGGCGCGCGAAGCCATCGTCTCCACCTCGCATCCGCAGTTCGGCACGCTGCGCATGCAGAACGTGGCGCCCCGCCTGTCGGCGAGCCCGGGGTCGATACGCACACCAGCGCCGTCGATCGGGCAACACAACGACGAAGTCTACGAAGGTTTGTTAGGGCTGGATGCGGACGCCATGGCGCGGCTTCGCGCCCAAGGCGTGATCTGAAGATCGCAAAAAGAAAAGGCCGGACGTTACCGCCCGGCCCTGTGGATTTCCCCTAGCGCATTCGATCAGGTGTTGAGGAGCCAGAGCTTGGCGATGCGCGCCATGGTCGGATCCTGCTTGACGGTGCGGAATGCTTTGGCGGCTTCCGCCTTGTTGTCCGCGCGCAGGTAAGCGATGCCGAGCAGAATTCCGGCTTCGTCGGCCTGCGCGAGTTTGCCCTTGGCGATGCCGCGCTTGATGGCTTCCACGGCCTTGGCCGGTTCGCCGTAGCTGAGATAAGTGGCGCCCACTTTGACGTCCGCATCGCCGCTCGGGCTGGTGCGCGCCGCGGCATCCTGCTGGGGAAGCTTCGCCTTCTCAGTGGCAACGACGGACTTGGCCTTGGCGAGCAAGCGCGTGTTCAGATCAATTTCACGTTGATCCTTGAACATCTTCTTTTCGAAAGCCTGTTCGAGCACCGTCTGCGCTTCACCGGGCAGCCCTTCGTCGAGCGCAATCTGTGCCATTTCCTTGTAGTCATCGGCACGCTTGAGAACGTCTACTGCCGCCGCGAGGCGCAACACGTTGAGCTTCTGCTTGTCGTTGGTGTCGCCGTGACGAATCCCAACCAGCAGGTTCTGCCAGTACTCAGGCTTCGGATAGAACACGACGAGCTTTTCATAGAGGCGCGTGACGCAGGCGTTGTCGTCGACCTTCTCGCAGGCGGAACGAATCAGCAGCAGCGTCTGCTCCTTCGGAGTCTGGTTCCGCTGCTCGAGGCCCTGCATGACCTCGTTCATAACGCGCATCGCGCTCTTGTTGTCGTTGGTCAGGTAATAAGCCTGTCCGAGCGTCACCTGGAGCTCCGGATCGCGACCGATCTTGAGCCCGCGGTTCGCGAAGTCGATGACCTTGGGATAATTCTTGAGCCGGAAGTAAAGGCTGGCCAGCGTCTTGTACTTCGCGGCCCGCGCCGCTTCGCTGATGCAAGGGGATGCGGTGTCCGCTTCGATTTCGCGCGCGGCGTCGGCGTCCTGGCCGAGCATCGAGTATGCATAACCCTGGAATTCATGAATCCAGTGCTGATCCCACGCGGACTTGGCGACGGGCATCGACTGCGCCTCGCGCGTCTTGTTCAAGACTTCCTGCCATCTCTTCGCCTTTTGCGCGTCCTGCGCGGCGGCCATCGGCTTGGCAATCTGCTTGGAGATCTTGCCGTTGCCCGTGCATGCCGCTCCCTGCGCGAACGCCGTGGAAGTCGAGCCCAGGGCAATGAATCCAATCGCGGCAATCGCGACTCCAAGTCCGGATCGAATCAACACGCGGCGCTCCTTAGTTTTGGCAGTCATCGAACTCGGTCTCATAGTTTCAGCGGCTCATCAGGTTTGCAAGACGCCGAATACCTCATGTCTCACGTCGTCTTCAACAACCACAGCTTGGCAATGCGGGTCATCGTGGGGTCGACCTTCACGGCGCCGAAAGCCTTGGCGGCTTCGGCCTTGTTGCCCGAACGCAGGTAGGCGATGCCGAGCAGCATGGACGCGTCATCGGGGTTCTTCACGCCGCCTTTGCCGATACCACGCTGGAGGGCTTCGATCGCCTTTTCCAACTCGCCATAGCTCAGATAAGCAGCGCCCAGCTTGACGTCGTTGTCGCCGGTTGTCTTGGCGCGCGCTGCGGCGTCTTGATTGGCCAGTGTGCTCTTGTCCAGCGTCACTGCCTGCTTCGCTTCGCCCAGCAGCTGGTTGGCCTGCTCTTTCTGCTTCGCGGTGGCGAAAACGCCCTTCTGCATTCCTTTGTCGACGATGGCTTGCGCTTCGCCCGGCAGGCCCTGGCCGACGGCGAGCTGGGCCATCTCGACGTATTCGGAAGGATCCGTCATCACGTCAGCGCCGTCCGAAAGACGCCACATGTTGAGCAGCTGATTGTTGTTCTTGGTCTGCGCCATCAGCAGGCCCATGAGGTCCTGCCAATAAGTGGTCTTCGGGTAGTGCGCGACGAGCTTCTCGAGAAGGTCGACGATGCAGGGAGTGTCTTTCAGCTTGACGCAGGAACCCTGCAGAATTCGGTAGGTGATCTCTTCAGGCGGCTTGGGACCCGCCTCCTGCTTCGCGACGACCTCCGTCATGATGCGGCGCGTGTTCGGGTAATCGTCGGCAATGTAGTACGCGTTGCCGATGTACACGCCTATCTCCGGATCCTGATTGGTCTGCCAGATGCGATTTCCGATCTCGATGACTTTCGGGTAGTCCTTGACCTGGAATGCGAGCTGCACCATCAGTTTCTGGCGCGACGCTTTTTCTGCCTCTTCCATGCAAGGCGAGGTCAGCCCCACTTCAAGATCCTTGGCGGCTTCGGCATATTTCTGCTGGTTGAGATAAGCACGGCCGCGGAATTCGCTGATCCAGTACTTGTCGAAATCCGTCTTTTCGATGTCTACCGCGCCAGCCTCGGCTTCGGCGACGCCCGACAGCACCTGATCCCACTGCTTGGCGTTGAACGCCTTCTCAACGGCCGCCATGGGCTTTTCGATTTTCTTGTTGAATTTTTTGGGGGTGCAGGCCCCGGCGGGCACCGCAGCGGCCGACTCTGCCGCAAACGCCCCGGACGAGCCCAGCATGCCGAGCGCACAGGCGATGACCGCAACATTCATCCGATTGGACACTTCTGATGCTCCTTACAAACAAGCCGCGGACCTTGAGGCCGCGGCTTGTTTGTTACTGCTGCTTTGGTCCGCCGTCGTTACATCCATGCAACTTGGATGCTCAGGCCAGCGGAAAGTTTCCCAAACGTATCAGCGACTTGGCTAGTCGCGGAAATCCGCCGTGTTCACAAAACCCATTTTCTTCATGCCACCCCGCTGCGCCGCGGCCATGACCAATGCCGTGGTCTCATAGCGTGAGCGCCGATCGGGTACCAAATGAATCTCAGGCTGCGGCTCCTTGCCACGCTCCGAGCGGAAGAAGGCTTCCAGCTGCGGAATGCCACTGACCACGGTGCCGTTCCAGACGATCGTGCCGTCGAAGTCGATATCGATCTGAATGACTTCGGGGCGGACCGGCGGCGGCGGATTGTTGGTCTGCGGCATATCGAGCTTGGTCGCGTGCGTCATGATCGGAATCGAGATGATCAGCACGACGATGAGAACCAGCATGACGTCGATGAGCGGAGTCATGTTGAGCTCCATCATCGGTGCGCCATCGCCGCCTGAACTACCCACACTCATTGACATGAAGAAGTACCTCGACGCTTAACGCGTGATGTGAAGGTTCGCTGCATCGGGTTCGCTGATGAATGCGACCTTCACGATACCGCCACGCTGCAGGTTGTAAATCACCTTGCCGATGGACTCCCACCGCGTCGACTTGTCGCCGCGGATGTGGAACTCCGGCTGGGGAACCAGACGCGCCTGAGCGACGATTCGCTGGAAGAACACCTGTTTGTCCTTCATGGGAGAAGCATTCCAGAACACATCGCCGTTCGTATTCACCGAAATGGTGATGTTCTCGGGCTTCGTCTGCGTAGGAATGTTGGCAACTTTTGGAATGTGCACGTTGGCCAGATCCTGGATCACGGGGACCGTGATCAGGAAGATGATCAACAGCACGAGCATGATGTCCACGAGCGGAGTCGTATTGATCTCCGCCATGGGCGTCCCTTCCTCTTCGCCGCTGGAACTGACACTCATCGACATGCCGCGTTACCTCAGTTGGTGAAACGTAAAGACCGGGGTACCGGGTCTTTACTTCTTCACGCCCGCCACCGGAGCGCCCTGCGACACGCGGGCACCGCCCACCAGGTACGCATGCAGATCCGAAGCGAAGTTGCGCAGGCTCTCGCTGATGTTCTTGTTGCGGCGGAGCAGCCAGTTGTAG